>JAZNVF010000035.1:0-10623 GCA_045592685.1 Akkermansia sp.
TCGGGATTTCCCCTCGAACTTCCTTTCCCACGGTTTGTTACCTCCCCGCAGTTGTTCTTCAGGTCTGGGATTCCGCATCATCGCGGCTCCGCGCGGACTTTCACCGCAGTGCGCATATCGCGTCGGTCGTACCAAAAAAGGCAGACTGCCTGTCGGCAGTCTGCCATGGGGGGAAAGACTGTTGTCTTGCGCCTTACTTCTCGCTCAGGGAGCCGATACCGGGCAGAATCTTGCCCTCGAGCAGCTCCAGAGAGGCACCACCACCGGTGGAGCAGAAGGAGAGCTTGTCGGCTACCTTGAACTTCTTGGCTGCGGTTACAGAGTCGCCACCACCCACGATGGAGATGCAGTCGCTTTCGGCCAGGCACTCAGCCACGGCCTTGGTGCCCCTGGCGAAGGAGTCGAGCTCGAATACACCCATCGGGCCGTTCCAGAGCACGGTCTTGGCGCTCTTGATGATGCCGCACATTTCCTCGATAGCCTTGTCACCGATGTCGATGCCCATACCGCCCTCGGGAACTTCGCCACCCTCTGCCCAGGGAGCCGTGCAGAAGGTCTCGGCGCCCTCTTCAAACTTGAAGGTGTAGCGGGTGTCGGCGGGCAGGATGAACTTCACGCCCTTGGCAGCAGCCGTGGCGAGAATCTCGTTGGCAAGGTCGAGCTTGTCGGCCTCAATCTTGGAGGCACCCACACTCTTGCCCTGAGCGGCAAGGAAGGTGTTGGCCATAGCGCCGCCGATGATGAAAGTCTGGCTCTTCTCCATCAGCTTGGAGAGCACCTGAATCTTGTCGGAAACCTTGGCGCCACCCATGATAACGACGAAGGGCTGCTCGGGGGTCTCCAGCTTGCCCTCAAGGTACTCAAGCTCGTGCTCGATGAGGAAGCCCATGGCAGACTTCTCAGCGAAGTGAGTCACACCCTCTGTAGAGGCGTGGGCGCGGTGAGCCGAGCCGAAAGCGTCGTTCACGTACAGGGTGGCGTTGCCGAGCAGAGCCTTGGCGAACTCGGGGTCGTTCTTCTTCTCCTTCTTGTCGAAGCGCACGTTGTCCAGCAGCATCACATCGCCGTCTTTCAGGGCAGCGCGGGCAGCTGTGGCAGCCTCACCGATGGTCTCGGGCACGAAAGCCACGGGCTGGCCCAGGTGGCCGGCCAGGCACTCGGCGGCAGCCTTCAGGGAGAACTCAGCCTGATAGCCGGTACCTTCGGGGCGACCCAGGTGAGAGCAGAGCACCAGGCGGGCGCCTTTCTCAAGCAGGTACTTAATGGTGGGCAGCGCAGCAACGATACGGGCATCGTTGGTGATGGCACCATCTTTCATGGGAACGTTGAAGTCCACACGCATGAGGACTTCCTTACCGGCAACGTCGAGATCACGTACTGTGAGTTTAGCCATATTTTGTCTTGTTGTTTGGTTGAAAAAACGGAAAGATGTTTCAGGGCTATACCCTGCGCGGGAATTATAGCGTTTATTGATTCCGTGCGCAAGGCTAAAAAACGCGCCATGACGAATTTCTGTCTCAAAATGCCCGGAAATGACGGATTATGTCTCTGAATATGCTTGTAGTTATGTTAAAAATGTGTTACAAGCTCACCTATCTGTTCATGGTACGCAAGCTGTCAATGGTTGGTATTTTTCTCATGTCGATTCTGGCTTGGGTCAGCGCAGCTGCTGATGATGTGCCGGAGACACTTGAGGGAGCTCCTCTGGTGCTTGAAGAGGGAAGTTCCCAGCTACGCTATCGTGACCCGATGGCTGAGATGGTGATGCGCTATCGACAGCCTGTGGAAATGGCAATACGCCCGGAATGGGAGCTGAGCCCCGAGCAGGTTTACACGGCCTCTCAGCCGCCTTACGGGATTGTGAAAGACGGGCGTGTGGTGCGATATGTATACCCGGAAGACGAAGAACCGACTCTTCAGCAGTTGGCAGAGGGCGCAGCGCTGACCGCAAAGCAGCGCAAGCTCATGCGGCGAGCACGGCGCGCCGCGTTGCGCGAGGCCGCCTGGCAGGCAAAAGTCGCGGCTGAGCGATTCAACCGCGAGAATGCTGCCGCTCTGGCCAGCGCAGAAAAGAAGGGGCGCCACATCGTCATATATCTCGGTAACCAGCAGGGGGTGCTCATGGATGGTGTTGTCCTGCTGCGTGCGTTCCGAGTGTGCAGCGGCAAGAAATCCACACCCACCCCCAAGGGGCATTTCCATGTCATGGAGAAAGACCGCACCCACACCTCCAATCTCTACCATAGTTCTATGCCGTATTTCATGCGCCTGACTCTGGATGGTGTCGGGCTGCACCAGGGGCCTATGCGTTCCCGCCCGTCATCGCATGGCTGTATTCGTCTGCATGCTGAGGATGCTCGCTTCCTTTTTGAAAACAGTGAAGTGGGAACGGCGGTTTTTGTGGTCGATTGACCTGAGCTGAAAAAATGCTGTATATCGCACGGGTGAGATGCGATATACAGCATTGGGGAAAACAGTCGGAGATATCAGAAATTGATGCCTACCTGCACACCGGCGGCAGAGGCAAAATCCTTGTCCCGATATGCACTGTCCATCACCATGTGGTAGTAGACAGAGGAGTACATGTAATCATTAATCTGCACGCGGTACATGAGCTCGAGAATTTTCTCAAACTCGTTCACCAGAGGGTTGGCGCCGTTGTCAGAGCCTTTGAACATGCCGTAACCGATACCCAGGTAGTCATTCGGGCGCGAGGGACAGAGGTTGATGGTGGCGCCGGCCGAAAGCTCGGCTGTGCAGCGCTGATAATCGCCGGAGGCCCAGCCCGCACGACCATAAACTTTGGCGGAATCGCACACGCGGTATTCCACACTGCCGAAGATACCCACAGCGTTGCGGTCGTGCAACCGCCCATCCTTGCCCGGGCCGTCCTGGGTGCAGAAGAACGGGCTTACACGCACTTTACCCTGACCATTGTAGCCGAAGATGTGACCATATTCTGCAACCACGGCCCAGCCGTTGGCGTGGTCGGGGTTGAACGGGTTCATGCCCCAGCGGGTGCCCATGCGGGTGACTGCCGCCGTTATCCAGTTGCGGCGATCCAGTTCGTACTGCCCGACGAGTGCCAGGTTGTTGTAGGGCAGCGGCAGTACACCGGAACTTTCAAAGTTGTCGTTCGTGAACCTTGCGTGCTCAACTCGGTCGAAGTAATTGTTGAGCTTAATCATACCGGCTGCTACCATACCACGCTTGCCGGCGAAGAAGTGCTTGACCGACACCTCAAGCAGTGCTGCATCGTGAGCATCAAGAACGTCTGTGTGCAACCCCGAGCACATACCCATCCCGTTTACATAGAAATCAGAGGGATTGTCGGATTCGTTGTTCAGACCCCAGGAACCGGCAAGGTCTACTCTCAGCCAGGTGCCGCCATTGTAGTTGTCCTCTATCAACCGCTGGTTCAATATGGTGTATAGTATGGCGATGTGCTCGTTCTCATTGTAACCGTCCATGGCATTGTCGAGCGCCCAGTAACCGTATACCAAATCTACTATCCACTGCGTGCCGTATTTTGCATTGGCTGCTTTTTTGTACTCGGGGGCATCCGCTCCCGGGGTAAACACGTTACCGTTGTATACTATGTTACCGGGAGCCGGGGCTTCCCCTGCTGTACTCATTGGCGCTGCCACCATGCCGACCAGCGCCACCAGAGAGAAGAGTCGATTTTTCATACGTGTCCGTATTCTATCATAACTCTTTCATTCACACAAGTAATTTTTCTTATCAAAAAAGTCTTGACTTAACTCTAACTTCGTGCTATGTATAACTTCGACCGCACTCTAGCTTTAGAGAAACAACAGAAAGAAAAATGATGAAAAAACTACTGATGATGGCCACCATGGCCGTGAGTACCTTGTTGGCACAGGTGAGTGCCGATGTTGTGGGTTACTGGACAACGATAGACGACGACACGAACGAGGCAAAGAGTGTCGTGCAGGTATATAAGTACAAAGGCAAGGTCTACGGTCGGGTGGTGAAGTTGCTGAAAAACCCCGGGGCGACAGCTAAAATTCCGGGCAATCCGAGCACGCTGGGGCTGGATATCATCTGGAATCTGGAGAAGGACGGCGATGAATACAACGGCGGTAAAGTGCTGGACCCCGAAAAGGGGAGCGTGTATCGCTGCTCGATGTGGCGCGAGGGAGACACTCTGAAGATGCGCGGCAAACTGGGTATCTTCTTCCGCACGCAGACCTGGCAGAAGAACACCACCTTCAAACCCGCAGGCTCAGCTGCCCCCACTCCCAAGATTCCCAAAGTGGATTGACAGAAGTACCGAAAAGGCTCTCATGCCCGTTCCCGTCATACCGGAGCGGGCTTTTTTGTGTCAGGCCTGCGTGTCGGAGCAAAGCATTTCGAGGGCTTTCCCAGCCATCATGAAGCCGAAGGTACCCGTGACATGTGTGGCAGAGCCGAATCCGGAGGCGCAGCCTATACCACCCCTCTGACCGCTTTCACGCTCAGTACTTACCGAGCCGTCGCAGCGGGGGAACACCGGGCGTTCTGTCGAGAATACGCAGGGAATACCGATTTCGGGGCAGCGGTCATAGAGGGGGAAGTCGTGCTGTTGGCGCAGGTTTTTGCGAAGTTGGGAGAGCATGTTGTCTCCGCAGGTTCGGGCGAGGTCTGCCATGGTGACAGCCGCTGCATTCGTGCGCCCGCCGGCACCACCGCAAGTTACCAGTCGCACCCCGCGCCTGCGACATTCGGCGATGAGGTGAGTTTTGGGGCGCATGGAGTCAATGGCGTCGATAATGATGTCCGGCTGGGTATCGAACAGTCGCTCCGGAGCCGACACTGTGTAGAAAGAAAGCAGCTGCACCACTTCGAGCGCCGGGTTGATGCGTTTGAGCCGTTCGGCCATGACCTCTACTTTCATTTGCCCATAGGTACCTTGCAGCGCGTGTATCTGCCGATTGGTGTTGGTTATACACAAATCATCCATGTCCTGCAATATGATGGTGCCCACGCCACTGCGTGCCAGAGCCTCCGCAGCCCATGAGCCCACGCCGCCTATGCCGACCACCGCCACACGTGCCCGGGTCAGTCGCTCCGCTCCCTTCAATCCGTACAGGCGAGCTATGCCGCCGAACCGTTCCTCATCTATCATAATCTCTGTTAATAGCTTGTATACTCGTTGCCTGTCCCGTGGCTGTATCAATTTCCACCAGGGCGCCGCTTACTCTTGCCGGCCAGCCCCCCACGGGATATTTGCAGGGCATGGCTGTCAGGCAGCCTCGCAGCACGCTTGCGGCATCTCGGCCTATAATGCCGTCGCGGGGGCCGCACATACCCACATCCGTCAGGGCGGCTGTGCCACCCGGCAGCAGGCGAGCGTCGGCTGTCTGCACATGGGTATGAGTACCGAGCACGGCCCCGGCGATTCCGTCCAGGCAATGTGCCATGGCTATTTTCTCGCTGGTCGCCTCTCCGTGAATATCCACCAGCACCGTACTGGCTCCGGCAGCCCGCAGCCGGGCGGCTTCGCTTCGCCCTGCCGTGAAGGGGTTTTCCGGACCGGGAGCCATGAATGTTCGCCCGCTCAGACAGAGCACACCGACTTTGCCCTCTGGGGTATCTACCACCAGACTGCCTTGCCCGGGGGTGCCGCTCTGCAGATTAAATGGCCGCAGCACGCGGGGTTCGCTGTCAATCCAGCCTGCCAGTTCGTTCTGGTCCCAGGCGTGATCGCCCAGTGTAATCACATCCACCCCGTTGGCAAAAAACTCACGGCACAGGCGCGGTATGATACCGCGCCCGCCTGCCGCGTTTTCTCCATTCACGACCACAAGAGCCGGGGCAAATTCCGCCCTCAGTTCCTGTACCGCCCTGTACAGGGCAAGCCGTCCCGGCTCACCCACTACATCTCCCAGGAAAATCAGTCTCATACATTCACCTTGGGCCCGCAGGGCACCACGGTCACAGGTATTTTAGCTGCTCTCACCAGTTTTTCTGCCGTGTTGCCCAGCAAAAGGGACGAGATGATGGAGTGATGGCGGTTGCCGATAACGAGTATATTGATGTTGTGTCGTTCGCAGAAATCGTGCACGCAATCCACGATATCGTCTGACTCTTCGGCTTTGCCATAGATGGGTATGCCCCATTCCTTGCCGATTTGCTCGGCAAGCAGGTGGGCACGTTTGTCCGCCATGGCCAGCACAGTAGAGGTCTGATCGGCACATTCCATTGGCGGCATAGCCGAGAAGCCCCCCAGCATGTCATCTGCCGCCATGCAGCCGACGGCGTCCATCATGCACGGTTCAACGGCGTGCAGCAGGTACATCTTGCCGCCGCATTTTTTTACCAGATCGGCTGTAAAATCCAGCACCGGTCTGGCTTCTTCTGAGAAATCGGTCGCTGCGAGTATTCTTACCATAGCTGCATATTAGCAGCTTTTCCACTTGTTGCCAAGAATAAAATGCCGTAAAATTGATTCCGGCCCTGTTTCAGATTTACTGACCGCTCAACCACCGTTAAACAAAGCGGGATTTACCCGGGCCAGCCTGCAGCCCGGTGGGTGGATTATGCCTGGGTGGAGAATTTCAGCCCATTGCCGACGGAATCTATTATTTTGACCAGTTCGAACAAATCCAGCTCTGCGACAGAATCCTGCTCGGCAAAGTCCAGGAATTCCTCGAGCGCAGTGGTGATGAATGAGGTGCGGTTATCAACGGTGACGGAAAGCATATTCGACTCCAGTCTCCGTATTTGAGAGCGAGAACAGCGGAATGTGATTGATTTGTGCTTCATGGCAGTTACACTTTACCAGTTGTGCTCTCAAAAGCAAGCCTCATTAGCTGTATTACGGATAATAATTATTGACCATTGGTTATAAATGATGTATGCTGTACATCGTTATGAAAACCATGCGTAATATCACTCGCTTTACCTACGAGTTCACCTCCTTCCAGGGATGGCGGGTGACTCTCTGCCGAAATCAGGTGCACTTCACGCGCTATTTTTCAGATAAACAGTACGGCGGCGAGAGCGAGTCTCTGGCCGCTGCTCTCGCAACCCGCAACCGGGTGCTGGAGCGACTGCGTCTCTACCCGAATGAACCCGAACTTGCCTTTGCCGAGTGCCGCGAGGAGGAGCAGCTCACCTGCTACCCCCGTGGTCTGCGCCCTCGTAAGTGTGTGCGCGAATGATGGCTTGCGTACGAGGACGAAGCGTTGCTGCGCAAATTGCTTCGTCCTCGTATCGCTCTCTCAGCTTTCTGCTCAGGTGTGTTTGAACACCATTGCTTCTTTTTCCTCGACCCGCCTGGACGGGGCATGCTTGCTGAGGTAATCCATGGCGCGTTTTACGTCCTGCAGCAGCAGAGCTGCCATATCCATGGTGAACCCGCGCCGAACCATCACACGCATCACCACGACATCTTCCACATTCGCCGGCAGACTGAACGCCGGCACCTGCCAGCCGCGTGTGCGCAGCCGCTCCGAGAGTTCGTAGAGGTTGTAGCCGGGGTCATAACCTTTTTTCATGTAGAAACAGACGGCCGGTATATCGGTCTGCGGGTTGCCGGTCGCAATGAATTCAAACTTACCGAGTTTCCTGAACTCCCTGTGCAGATAATCCGCAACTTTGTAAGCAGCCTCATGTATACGCCGGTAGCCCTCTTTGCCCAGTCGGCAGAACGTATAGTACTGGGATATGACCTGACCCGCCGGGCGCGAGAAGTTCAGGGCTATTGTGGGCACGCTGCCCCCCAGATAATTGACGGCAAATGTGAGCTCGGTGGGCAACTCACTTACATCCCGCCACACTATCCAGCCGCAACCCACCGGTGCCAGGCCATATTTGTGCCCGCTGGAGCTGATGGACTTCACGCGAGACAAGCGGAAATCGAAGGGAATTTTCGGTGCCGTGAAGGGGGCCAGAAAACCGCCACTGGCCGCATCTACGTGTATATCCACGTCCGGGCCACCATTGGCTGCCAGCTTGTCGAGCACCTGGCAGATAGCCTCCGGGAACTCATACTGCCCCGTGTAAGTTACGCCGAAAGTCGGTACCACGCAGATGGTGTTTTCGTCCACTCTCTCCAGAATGTCTTTCTCTGTCATGCAGTATGAATCCGGGCTCATCGGCACCTCTCGCATCTCGATATCCCAATAGCGGCAGAACTTGTGCCAGCATATCTGCACCGGGCCACACACGAGATTGGGCCTGGCTGTGGATTGGTGCCCGCGCTTTTTGCGCCAGCGCCACAGGGCCGCCAGTCCACCCAGCATGCAGGCCTCGCTCGACCCGATGGTCGAGCAGCCGATGGGCTTGTTACTTGCCGGCACATTCCACAAATCGGCAATCAGGTGCACACAACGCTGCTCGATTTCAGCGCATTGCGGGTACTCATCCTTGTCTATCATATTCTTGGATATACTGATATCCATCAGACGGTGCACGAAGGAATCATCCCACGTCTGGCAGAATGTCGCTAGGTTCTGCCGCGCATTTCCATCGAGCATGAGTTCATCTTTTATCAATTGGAACGCATCTTCCGGGCGCATGGAGGGTTCCGGGAAGTTGCTTGTGGGCAGGGGGCTTGCTACATCTGCCGAGCCGAATATGCTCACCGTATCGTTGTCGGGGGTCGTTTTTTTCATGGTTGAGGGGTGAGATGTCCGCTCTCTGCCCTTCGTGCAAAAACAGCTTGTGTGTGGCCACCTGGCAGACGACAGGGGTGACTGTTTTTGTGCTCCTTTCTGCAGTGTGGGTGTCTCAGCCTGCGAGATGTGGAGGAGATTTATCATTTCTGCGACGGCGGCACTGCTGCTCTGTACTTGTGGCGAGGATGGCGGGCAGCAGTCTGCCGCCGCGCAGTTGCCGGAATACACGGTACGGGTGGCCCACCCCCGCCTCGGTACTGTGGCGGAGTACCGTGAGTGGGTTGGCAGTCTGCAGGGGCTGGTGAGTGCCGCCATAGAACCACAGGTGAGTGGATATGTCATCGAGCGTTTATTTACCAACGGTCAGAGCGTGAAAAAAGGCCAATTGCTCTACAGAATTGACCCCTCTCTCCCCCAACAGGCGCTCGAAGAGGCTGAACAACGTGAGCAACAAGCCCTCGCAAACGAAAGAGAGGCCGCTCAACATCTCGCTTACAATGAACCGCTTGTAAAAGACGGTGCTATCTCGCGGCAGACCTTTACCGATGCTCAGCAACAACTTCGATCTGCTCAGGCGGCTCTCGCCGCTGCCCAGGCCGCCACGGCACAGGCCCGCACCAACCTGAGCTACTGCGATTTACACTCACCGGTAGAGGGTCTGGCCGGTTTCGCTCAGGCCGATGTCGGCAGCTATGTAGCCCCGGGAGCCGCACCCATGGTGCTTATTAACCGTGTGAACCCCATACGCGTGCAGTTCAGTATCAGCTCCAACGATTGGCTGCAACAGGGCGGCAGCGGTGGTGTGCTGCACACGGGCGCGCAAGTAGAACTACTGCTGCCCGACGGGCGACGCTATGAGCACCCTGCCACAATCGAAGGGGTAGACAATACCATAAATCCCGCGACAGGCTCTCTGCGCCTGCAGGCTCTTACGCCGAATCCCCATTCGCTGCTCCGACCCGGCATGTTCGTGACAGTCAGGGCGCGCATCGCTGAGCAGAGCCAGACCCTGCTGGTGCCCGTCGGTGCCATTGTCAACATACAAGGTGCTCAGTTCGTGCTTGTGACCTCCCCCGACGGCTCCGTGCGTACCCTCCCCGTGACCACCGGATTGCAACAGGGGGGCTGTGTCAGCGTGCTCGGCAATCTCTCTGCAGATGATTTAATCGTTGTCAACGGTACTCAGCAGGCTCTCATGGCCGCTGCCGGCAGAGCTCGCCTTAATTTTCTGCCTCTGCCGGAGAAGTGATATGGCCTATTCCGTCTTGGATAAACTCCGAACCTGCTGAAAATTTTGATGCGCCCGCTTGCCTGAATAGCTGCCCCCACCTTATTTCCGCCCGCCTGCCTGCCGCAGAAGCCGAGCGCATTCCGTATGATTCCCTAACTCAGCCCTGTAGAGGGGAGTCCAGCCATACTCGTCCGCCTTGTTGACGTCGATACCGGGTGCGGCCAGCAGGAGCTTCACGCACTCGGTGTGGCCATACCAGGCCGCCCTGTAGAGGGGAGTCCAGCCATGCTCGTCCGCCTTGTTGACGTCGATACCTGGAGCGGCCAGCAGGAGCTTCACGCACTCGGTGCGGCCTATACTGGCCGCCACGTTGAGGGGAGTGTCGCCATACTTGTCCGCCTTGTTGACGTCGATACCGGGCGCGGCCAGCAGGAGTCGCACACACTCGGAGTAGCCGTTGCTGGCCGCCCAGTAGAGGGGAGTTCTGCCTTTCTTGTCCGCTTGGTTGACGTCGGTGCCGGGAGCGGTCAGCAATTTGCTGAGTTCATCGGTGTTATTAGCGATGATAGCACGGGAAATAGGGGACCAATCACTGAGGTCGATACCGGGAGCGGCCAGCAGGAGCCGCACGCACTCGGTGTGGCCGTTGCTGGCCGCCCAGCAGAGGGGAGTGGAGTCATAATAATGTCCCGCCTTGTTGACGTCGATGCCGGGCGCGGCCAGCAGGAGCCGCACGCATTCGGTGTGGCCTTTACTGGCCGCCCAGCA
>JAZNVF010000036.1:0-13458 GCA_045592685.1 Akkermansia sp.
GTATCCGGCGAGGAGAGATAAAAGAGTTGCGGCAGGAACATTAGTTCCGGGACCAATCACACGCCGAGAAACCGCCGTATGCCATAAATGGCACGTACGGTGGTGTGTGAGGGGGCGAAAGCCCCCTACACGATTCAAGCACACGGGGCGATTTGTCTTCACCACGTCCTCCTACCATTTCCTTATTCAGCGGGGGTGGGATTTTCGTAGGACTGAGCCCCGGTGCCTACGATGGGCGAGTGTTTCTTGCGGGGTGCTTCTTTCAAGCTTGCGCGGCGGTTTGTGGTCACGAGGGCGTTCTACGGCCCCGTCTTCACGTCTGCCGGGATGGTTCCGGTGCAGATAGCTACCAGGGGGGATAAAGCCGGGAAGGGGGTGCCAGGTGTTTTTTTCGGGGTATGTGGATTGTGGAGGGGGGAGGAGTACAGCGGTTGCTGCTTTTGCTTTCCGCGAATGAGGTGTTGAGGTGGTTGTTTAACTGCAGTTAGTGGTCAGTAGATTTTTGGAAAAAATTCACCCCCGCAGTATGTGTACCGAGGGGGTGGAGAGAAAGTTTATTTATCGGAGGGCGTTTTACTTCCCGGAAATCTGGGAGTAGGGCATCTTGGACTGGAAGCCGAGTTCCTCGGGGAATTCTGAGAAGCCCGACCAGGTGTTGTACTCCTTCAGTCCGCTGCGGCCGCAGCTGCCCTGATAGGGAGGACGATAGGTGCACTTGTAGGTGGGTGCCCAGAAAGTAACGAGCTCGTAGAGACCATAGCCCATGCGGGTGAAGGTGCGGGTGACGCCTTCCACCAGACCGACGGAGTAGCCGGCGTAGTTGCCTTCCTCGCTGTTCCAGCGAATGATGGTGGTGGGCAGTTCTTCAATGCCGTAAACGATGTTCCCGATGGCACGCCCGAGTTTGCGGGTGGCGGTGTATTCAGACGCAGGGGGCGCCTGAATGTCGGCATACGTCGTGCCGACCATAGCGAGAAGAAGTGTAGAAAGGAGTAAGCGCTTCATGACGTAATCAGTCATACCACATTGTGACCCTGCTTGCAAGCAAAAAGGAGATTTTTTTGCGAGTTTTGCTTTTTTTTGGAGCTTTTCTTATGAAAAAGGTCGCAAGCGAACTTGCGACCTGTAAAAAATGATCTTGTTGGGGGCTTAGAAGGGGAGGATGGTGTGGCGTTCTTCGTCTGTGAGGTAACAGGCTGGATCACTGCCATACCAGTGGCCGTTGGCGAAGGCTGCACGCGTGCGGAAGCCGCCGCCGCACAGGGCGAAGTGACGACAGGTGGCACAGGGGCCGCTGAGGAGTTTCTGTCGCTCAAGCGGATCTTCTGCACCACGGAGTTTTTGTAGTTCTGTGGCGGAGGGCTCAGCGGTGGCATCCCATACTGCTGAGAATTTTTGAGTTTTGACGTTGCCGAGTGTGACGGATTGCCAGAACTGGTCGGGGTGTATATTGCCCTGGGTGTCGATGTTGGCGATACCGCGCCCGGAGGAGTTTGCACCGCCACCGTTCCAGCCGAGTAATCGCAGGGTTTGGGCGGTTAGGGTGGAGCCTTCGCGCAGCTGGCGCAGCAGGATGTAGATGCCGTCTGCGGGCTGAGTAACGGTGAGTAGTTCGCGGGGGTGCCCGCTGTTGTGCCAGGCTTGGGCGCGGGCTATGAGCATGTCGAGTGCAGCGCGTGATTCCTCCGGTTTGAGGGCGGCGACGTCTACTCCACGACCGGTGGGAACGAGGTGGTAAAAGCAGACACGCTGTATATTTTCTCGCTCGATGAAGTCAAGTATTTGTCCCATGCTCTGCACGTTGTTGCGGGTAAGGGTGAGACGCAGGCCGGTTTTCTGGCCGACCTCCTCGCAGCGGCGGAAGCCGCGGATGGCGCCGTCGAAGGCTCCTGTCACACCTCGGAATGAGTCGTGCACGGCACCGATACCATCGAGCGAGATGCCGACGTAAGCGACGCCGAGTCGCTTGAAGAGTGCGGCATATTCGGGGGTGATTCGGGTGCCGTTGGTGGAGATGGTGACTTTGAGCCCTCGGTTGGTGGCGTGTTCGAGCATTTCGGGTAGGTGGGGGTGGAGCAGGGGCTCGCCACCTGAGAGCAGCAGGGCGTTCACCTGATAGTCTGCCAGGTCATCGATAACGGCGTGGCATTGTTCAGGGGTGAGTTCACCGGGGTATTGCTGCGCGTGAGAGTCGGCATAGCAGTGCACACAGCGAAGATTGCAGGTGCGGGTGATATTCCATACCACTATGGGTTTGCGTGTGCGGGATGAGGTGGGGGTACAGGCAGCAGTGCTGGCATGCTGCGCCGTGGTGCCGTGGCCCAGTCCGTAGCGAATGTGGTCGGCGGGCTGCTCGGTGCCGCACCATAAGCGGGTTATGTTAATCATTGGCTGAAAAGGTTTTGGCGTAAGTTAAGCTTGTGTGGTGCGCAGGGCGGCAGGTATGTAGTTGCACAGGGGTTCGGCGGCCATCATGTCGCCGCATGTGCCGTAGGCTCGTGCTCGGGAGCCTCCGCAGAGTTTTCGGTATTCGCATTTACCGCATTTGCCGCCCAAAGCATCGTCTTCTCTTAACTTTACAAAGAGGGGGTGGCTGCGGTACAGCGTGGCCAGGTCATCTGTGCGCACATTGCCTGCCGTGAGGGGTAGGAACCCGCTGGGCTGCACGTCGCCGGTGTGTGAAATGAAGAGCACCCCCTTACCATCTCGGGTGGGGATGATGTGGCGCGGAGCTTGCCCTCCTTGCCGTGCCGCCTGCATGAGTACGCGGCGGTAGTGGTGTCCTTCGGTGGTTTTGATGGCGAAGGGGAGTTCGCTGCGCAGAGCCTGCAGACGTTGCCATACGCTTTCCAGTTGGTCGGCAGTGGGCAGATCGTCTGCCGTGGCTCGACCGGTTGGCACCAGTACGAATACGCTCCATACATCCGGCTTGAGCTCTTGCATGAGGTTGATGAACGAATCGAGCTCGCCCAGTGTACTTTTAGCGAGGGTGGTGTTGATTTGCAGCTGTATGCCGGCAGCCATGGCTGCCTGGGCTGCTTGCAGGGTGCGGTCAAAGGTATGGGGCACACCGCGGAACCTGTCGTGGCTTTCGCGTGTGGCCCCATCGAGGCTTAGGCTCATGCTTGTCACGCCGGCCTCGCGCAGGGCTGTGAAGTTGGCGTGAACCAGCCGATTGGTGGCTGCCGGGCTCAGTGCTACGCGTAGCCCATGCCCGCTTGCTCGGGCGATGAGCTCCAGGATGTCGGAGCGCATCATGGGGTCGCCGCCGGTGAGCACCAGCATGGGTGGAGCCAGTTCAGCTATTTTGTCCACCAGGGCCAGCGCTTCCCCATGGTTCAGTTCCTGCGGGTGGGGCTGAGGTTGGGCTATCGCCCGGCAGTGCCTGCAGGCCAGGGCACAGGCGCGCGTGACCTCCCAGAAGAGGATGAATGGGCGCTCTGCGAAGTTAACCGTGGGGAAGTGCGGGTGTGCGGCCATGGTGATGGGTGTTTTACTGCTGAGAGATGCCTTTCAGCAGGGTCTGCAGAGCCTGTATTTTCTGCTGGCGGGAGGTATTGGTTGTAGTTGTTGTGGTGGGGGTGTTAACAGGCTGGGCAGTGTAGGAGCTTTTGCCGGTGAGCAGGCTTTGCAGTTGGCTTACAGTGCTCTGTGCCAGGCAGTCTGTGTATTTTTTGCCGCCCTGCCAGTTATTGAAGGTGAAGCGGGCGCTGGAGGGAACGGCGTTTTCGGTTTTGGCTACGCGCAGACGCTGGAAACCACGGCTGAAATAGTCGTACTGATTGTCGGCCCCGTAGTACTTCATTTGGGTAAGTTCATCGGGGTTGATGAGTGTGATAGCATTGGGGGTGAACAGCTCGGAGCGGCTGACTGTTTTAACGGCACAGGAGCTCAGCGCGAGCACAATAACAGCGATGGAAAGAAGTTTCTTCATATCGCGCGCCTATATACCACAGTCGGCTCATTCAGTCAAGCCGAACTTTGGTGCCACTTTTGACTTCACATGCAGTAAAAAATATGCTTTAATACGACAGCAATGAGTGTCGGAGATGGGCGAGAGGGTAAAGTGCGCGCCGCGCTGCACGGTAAGGGACAGCTCGGCGGGGGGCTGGCCGGGCTTAGCTTACCTCGGCAGATTGTGCACATTGCTCTCTGGCCTCTGCTGGAGCAGGTATTGAGTTTTGTGTGCGCATCTACATCGTTGTTTCTGGCGACTCACATGGGTACGGCGGGCGATGTGACGGAGCAGATTGCCAGTGGGATTGGTGTGACCGGGTATGTCATGTGGTTGGGGTTTCTCATGCAGGGAGCTGTGGGCATGGGGGCTACGGCCATTGTGAGCCGCATGACGGGGGCTCGTAAGTTCGGAGAGGCGAACTACGCTGCGAATCAGGCTGCTGTTCTGGGGCTTCTGGCCGGGGGGCTTTCGGCGGCGCTCATGTACCTGACTGCTGATTTTCTGGTGACCCGCGCGCTTACTCTGAGTTCTTATGCGCAGGAGGTCGCGCTTTCTTACATGCATACTGGCTGTTGGGTGGCTATATTTTCCGGAATTGTATTTGCGGTGAATGCAGCTCTTCGCGGGGCGGGGGATACGCGTACGCCTTTCTTCATCATGTTGGCGGTGGACGGCCTCAACATTGTATTCAGTATTATCTTTGTGCGTGTCTGTGGCTTGTTCATTGAGGGATTGGCGCTGGGTATGATTGCCGGTATGGCTGTAGCGGCTTCTATTTTGGTCGGTATATTGGCATATCGCTCAAAGAAGATGAAAGGACTGATGGCGGCGGCCGCAGTTGATGGGCCGGATGCTTATGCGGCCACGCAGTCCCCTACCTATGTGCCACCGCTCTACCTGAGTTTGCGCTCCCTGTTACCCAATTGGAGCAGCATGTATCGCATTCTGGCAATTGGTTTGCCGCAGGCCCTGGAAATTGGGGGAATATGGCTCATTCAAATTTATGTTCTTCGCGTAATTTCCGGTCTGGGAGATGCTTACGTAGGTGCTCACAACATTGCTATCCGCATTGAGAGCATGAGTTTTCTGCCGGGGTTTGCCATTGGTATGGCCGGCGCTACGCTGGTGGGGCAGTACCTGGGCACGGGCAGTGTGCGAATGGCGCTGAGCACTATTCGCAAATGTGTGCTCTACAGTGTGGTGTTTATGAGTTTGATGGGGGTGGCGTTTTTTGCCTGTCCTTGGCTTTTCGTGGAGATTTTTGCCTCGAACTCAGAGGGGCTTATGCGTGCTACGGTACCGGTGGTGAAGGTGTTCCTGCTGGTGGAGCCTTTCTATGCTGCCATGCTGATGATTAAGATGTGTCTGCGTGGGGCCGGTGATACGCGCCGCGTGATGTATGTGTCGTACGGCTGCATGGGCTTTTTCCGTGTGGGTTGCCTGTTCTTGTGGACTGTGCTCTGGCCTGAGACTTTGTCGCTGGTGGGTATCTGGCTGCTGTTCACTATTGATTTGGCGGTGGAATATGTCATTCTCAACCGTATGCTTATTGGGTTGAAATGGGCTCGGCGCAGGGTCTGATGTCAGGCTTTCTAGCCAGCCTTTGCGAACTGGTAACAGCCCCCCCCCCTTTTTTTTGAAGCTTGGTGAGTTTCTTTCGAATACCTCCATTTTATCAGCCCACGCAGGAGGCTCCCTGTCTCTCGCGTGGGGGTAGAAAGGCACACAAAAACTCTGGCTCGCGGGGGAAGTCAGAGTTTTTTGAAGATTAGGCTTGTTTTTTTAGTTGTGCTGTAATTCAAGTGCTTTCTTACTCGGGGGCTTTCCTGTTAACTCGCAAGAAAGGGTCGGTAGAAGATGCCTCTACGTCCGGTCTCTTAATTCTGAGCAGACGATTTTGCGGATGACGTTATGAATTTCGTCGATGCTGCCGTCTGCTTCGATGCGGTAGAGCCAGGGCATCTCCATGGCTGAGTATATGTTGGCACAGGCTTGGAGGAACGGTTCGTTTTCGAAAGCGTCTTTACCATTTCCTCGGGCGTTCATGCGCTCCATGGCCAAATCGACAGGGATATCGAGCCAGAAGGCTACGTCGGGAATGGTTGCGAACTCTTCATTCATTTCGCGGAGTCGCTCTACGTTGACGCCGGTAGCGCCCTGATAGGCCATCATTGACAGGTAGTAGCGATCCAGCAGCACCCAGGCCCCACGGGCGAGAGCCGGCTCTATCAGTTCGCGCACGTGCTCACGCCGGTCTTGGAGTAGGCAGTTGATTTCCTCATCTATACTGAGGCGTTCACCGCTCAGTGCGGCATTCCTCACTTTCATACCCCATTCACCCCGGGTCGGTTCGTAATCAGTTACGACTTCTTTCCCCTGGGCGCGCAGGTAGTCGGCCAACAGTTTAATCTGTGTGGACTTGCCTGTGCCGTCTATGCCTTCAAAGACGACCAGGCAGCCCCTTAGGTGAGGTGAATCTGGTTCCATTGCAGACAAGAGCCTAGCACACGCCCGCCTACCGTGCAAGCCTAAAGTGTAAAATTGTAACAAAATGCACATGTGTCCCAAAGTTTGTCCCCTTCTGACAAACTTTGGGACACATGTGCTGAGGGAATCTCTCGATCCCATCGAATTGCAGGAAAATATCCAAAAATCTCTAAAAAAGCTCTTCCATCTCATGAAACCCGAGAGCATTTTATGAAGACTATCCCCCCATCCGGCGAATTTTTCCGGGCAAAAAAGCCGACTCGCTACGCTCGCTGGCTTTTTTGCCCAGAAAAATGGTAGATTTGCCTTGTTTTTGCGGCAATTATCGGCTAAAGTTTCGATGACCGCAATTTTGAGGCATCCACTTTTCGGTGACTGTTTTTTTGTGGCAACACGCGTGATTGAAATCACTATAAAACGAAGAGATGCACCGTAATGGTGCATCTCTTCGTATAAAAACTTCCCAGACGGAGCAGATTTAAGCCTCTACAGCGGGGGTTACGGCAGCGGCGGGGATTTCCTCCTTGTTGGTGAAACGCCACTTTACCTTGTTGCGCTTACCGGCAGAGCGAGCCTTGCGGCGCTTCTCATCCATGGGGCTCTCGAAAGCGCGACGACGGCGCATTTCTTCGAGGATACCCTCGGTGTCCAGCTTGGTCTTCAGGCGCTTAAGAGCGCGGTCGATCGGTTCTCCTTTACGTACGATAACGGAACGCATGATATCTGTTGTTGTTGTTGATAATTGTCCGGGAACGGGCAGGCAGCATACAGCATTCTGTTCGCTCTGTCAAGTTTTTTATCGTTGTTTTGCAATTTTTTTTGCATCGCGGCATGAGCGCGAGGGTGAAACGTATTCGCGGGGTGTTGCGCAGTGGTGTGGTTACAGTACGGTATATCCTTGCTCGGAGATGGTGCGACGGATGATTTCCATTGCGATATCGCAAGAGGAGGTAATGGTAACGGTTTTTGCCATGAAATCGGCCTTGCAGGCTGTAATGCCTGGTATGGCGAGCAGGGCTTTGCTGACGTGGGCTTCGCAGTGGGGGCACATCATGCCTTCTACGTGTATGGTGATGTTTTTCATGTAATCCGGAGGGGTGGGGGAGAAGCGGCGGAGCCGCAGAGCATTGGTGACAACGCACAGGCTGCTCAGCCCCATGGCTGCTGCTGCGGCTGCCGGGTGGAGCGCCAGCCCGGTAAAGGGATAGAGCGCTCCTGCTGCGAGAGGGATGGCCAGGCTGTTGTAGAATAATGCCCAGAAGTAGTTCTGGCGTATGTTGTTTATTACGGCGCGACTGAGGCGCAGGGCGCCGACGACATCCATCAGGTTGCTGCGTGTCAGGATAAGCCCGGCGCTTTCAATGGCGATGTCGGTACCGGCACCGAGGGCTATGCCTGTATCGGCCCGGGTAAGAGCGGGTGCATCGTTTATGCCGTCTCCGACCATGGTTACACGCTCACCGGTGGTTTGCAGGCTGCGTATGAGGGAGTCCTTGTCCCGGGGCAGAGTGTTGGCGTGAACTTCATCTACCCCGGCACGTTGGGCGACTGCTGCGGCAGTAAGCGGGTTGTCGCCGGTGACCATAAGCACTCTCAGCCCCAGCCGGTGCAGGGCTGCAATGGCGGCGGGCGCCTCGGGTTTCAGCGGGTCAGCTACAGCCAGTGTTCCGATGAGTTCATGCCCTCGGGCGAAGAAAATGGGTGTTTTCCCTTCGTTGGTCAGGAGGTCGGTTGGCGGAGTGGGAATGCCGCTGTCAGCCAGGTGTATAGCATTGCCTGCGGTGCAGGGGGTGCCAGCTATTGTGGCGGTGAGACCACGGCCGGGGTGGTAGGTGAGGTTGCTGAGGGGGGCCGGGCTGAAGTTGGCGGTGGTTTGCAGCACGGCTTTTGCCAGAGGGTGGTTACTGTTGGTTTCGAGAGTGGCGGCGAGTTGCAACAACTCTTCACGGGTGTGACCGGGGGCAGGCAATATATCGGTGACGGTGGGGTGACCTGTGGTGATGGTTCCGGTCTTGTCGAGCAGTACAATAGTGGTGCGGTGAGCGGTTTCGAGCGTAGTTCCATTGCGGAAGAGAATGCCACACTCAGCCCCACGCCCTGTGCCGACCATAATGGCAACCGGCGTGGCTAGTCCCAAGGCACAGGGACAGCTGATGACCAGCACTGCAATAGCGCATGAGATGGCAAAGCCAGCACTTGCCCCCAGCAGTAGCCAGACGGCAAGGGTGCAACATGAAATACCGACGACGATGGGCACGAATACAGCTGATATTTTGTCTGCCTGGCGCGAGATAGGGGCTTTCGTTGCAGCCGCTTCGCCGACCAGGGCTATCACATCGGCCAGGGTGCTTTCCGTTGCGCATTTGTCGGTGTGTACCAGCAGTGTGCCGTAGCCGTTTATTGTACCTGCAAACACTCGGCTGCCGAGCGATTTGTCGACAGGCAGGCTTTCCCCGGTCAGTGCGGTTTCATCTGCTGCGGAGTTACCCTCTGTTACGGTGCCGTCCACGGGTATGCGCTCACCCGGTTTCACCAGTACGAGTTCTCCTTTTTGCACAGCCTGAGCAGAGCACACGACCTGTTCGCCATTCCGCAGTACGGTGGCGGTGTGGGGTAGCAGACAGAGCAGTTTTTCAATGGATGCTCCGGTGCGGGCGGTGGCACGGCTTTCGAGCCATTTGCCCAGGGTAATGAGGGTGACAATCATTGCGCTGCACTCAAAATAGAATGCTCCTCGGTGGTGAAAATAAAAATTGGCCATACCATCCAGCACGGCAGCGCCGGCGCCCAGGGCTACCAGGGTGTCCATGTTGGCACTGCCTTTCAGAACCCTGCGTAGTCCGTTTGTAAAAAATCGGCGATTGAGCCACAGTATTGGCAGGGTGAGCAGTAGTTGCGCGACCGCAGACACCGCTCCGTGCCATAGGTGATGTATGGCCATGAGCGGTAACAATATGCTGAGCGATAGCAGAAAACACCGTCGCAGCGAGTTGTTAGCAACTTGCGAGGAGCTTGCCGCCCCATTGCTCTCTGTTGCAGCGTATCCTGCTGTTTCGACGGCCGAGATGATTTGCTCGGTGGTCAGTTCACCGACACAGGCTACATTCATGCTGCCGGTCAGGAGGTTAACTTGTACACTCTGTACCCCGGGCAGCGTTGCAACTACCTGCTCTACCCGTGCCGAGCATGCTGAGCAGCTCATGCCGGTTACGGTGAAGTGCTTTTCTTGTGCCATTGTTTCGTGTGGGGCTGTTTTATGCCTGAAATCTTAGTTTTTAGCCGTGAGTAGTGATTTTACTGTCTGCATTTTGGCCGCTGTTTCTTGCCACTCGCTTTCTTCGTCGGAGTCCGGCATCAGCCCGCCGCCTGCGTACAGGCGGCAAAAGCTCGGGAATATCTGCATGCAACGCAACGAAACGTAGAGCTGTACGGAGCCGCCTCCCGTGGGGCCCAGGTAACCGGCATAGCAGGAACGCTCGATATCCGGATAGGTCAGTAGCAGTTCTCGAGCCGCCGCTACGGGTGAACCGCATACCGCCGGTGTGGGTGGCAGTTGGTCCAACAGGTGCAGCAGGCGCCCCGGGGGCATACGCAGGTGAAACCGAGTGCAGAGGTGCTCGATATTGCCGGCTCGCAGGTTCTCGGGCGCGCTCTCGCTGATTTCGTCGGCCAGGGGGGTGAGTATCTCGCGCATGAACTCGGTCACCAGAGCCTGCTCCCGGCGGTTTTTGGGATCCCACGGCAAGCGGCAGGGCATCCGGGTGCCGGCCAGAGCCATGGTG
The DNA here is from genome assembly GCA_045592685.1 of Akkermansia sp. Taxonomy (GTDB): domain Bacteria; phylum Verrucomicrobiota; class Verrucomicrobiia; order Verrucomicrobiales; family Akkermansiaceae; genus Akkermansia. Next base: position 10,228 of record JAZNVF010000036.1, read on the forward strand.
TGCCAGTCCCACCCCTGCCCGATAATGAGCTGCTCAGGCGTGCAGAAAAGCCAGGTGCCATGCCGGGGGGTGTGAACCAGTGCCTTGAAGGCTCCCGGTTGGGATTCGCAGGCTTGCCGGAAGGCTCGGCCGGGCGAGAAGTCGGGGGGTATTTCTTCATCTGCCGTGCGGGCTAGTACGATTTTGCGCACCTGTCCGCTGTGAATAAAGCCTGTATAGAGCTTGAAGAGGGAAGAGTATAGCTCACGCGAGGTGGGGGGCTGTTCCGGGTGGAACCTCAGCTCGGGCCAGTTGTCGACGGTGGAGGGTGGTTCTTCCAGCTCGGCGGGTATGAAGAGCTGTTCCCCGGTGAACGTGGCCAGGATGAAGCCTGTACGGAAGATGAAATCACCCTCCGTGCGACCATCAGCAGCCATACAGAAATGTGGCTCCATTTCGCCGGGCAGGGCATAGAGGGCGAAGGCACAGTCACGCCCGCACAGCGTATCCACTTTCTCTGTTTCCCTCATCTGCATGACCACAGTCTAGCATACCTTACCTATTTTGGCAAATGAAATGGGTGAGGAAAAACGAAAATTGAACTCGCTTCAAATCTGCCGGCTACTCAACCACCGTTGAATTCAAATTACGAGGGGCGAAGTTACACATGCGCGCCGGACCTTTTACTTTTATTCTTTGCAAAAAATTCAGCAAATCTGAAAAAGGGGCCGAAAATACCCGTGTACTCAGCCGAGTACACGGGTGAAGGGGGCGGTATGCCTTACCGGGAGGGATTACCTGTCGGTATGGCGGAAGGCCGCTGCCGGAATCGGTACACGTTGGGTTTGTTTACCATCGTGGGGACCTCGATTCCACTCAAGCTTCAGCGTGCCGGGGGCGGTGGTTCCCTGTACTACGGTGATGGTGATGGGGTGCAACCCTGCCTTCAGCGGTATACCTTTCTTGCCGGTGCGAGCGGCGTCGAGCTCGACAGTGTTCGCAGCGGCTGATTCTGTAGCGGTGGCGCCGGGAGTGTAGTTGAAATCAGCGTCGACCAGGTTGAAGTTGTGGAGCTTCACGAAGGCTTTGCTGCCGGGCACATTGCTGAGGGTGAGGTAGAAGTGCCAATGGTTGCCGTCATCGGGAACATTGATGTAACCGGTGTAGGTGGTAATGGTGCCGGCCGGCAGAGTGGCTGTGGTTGGATCCGCAACCTGCAGATCGAGTGTGGCCGGAGCGTCCACCCCGGCTGGAACCCAGGGTGCAGTAGCCTGAACTTGCTGCACATAGAGCCCCTGCTGAGTAGCCTGCTGAGAGGGCGGGTTGGCGGGCACAAGGTTCATATCGTAGCTGCGGAATCCGCCGCAGCTGTTGTTACGGCGCGGAGCCTGTGGGTCGCGGTAGTAGTCATACGCACGTCGGTTCCACAGGGCGAGATTGTTCAGGAAGTTCTGCATGTCCGGGCACTTACCCTCGGGAAGGGGGGTGCTTTCATGTGGGTCGGCTTCGGTATCGAAGATTTCCCATGCCTCTGTGCCGGATTTTATACCCGTGCGCAGGGCCTTCAGCCAGCGATTGCTGCGGTTGTCGAAGAAGATGAGGACCTGCTGTTCTCCGCGTACCCGGCCATTCTTGTTGGCAGCGTAGTCACGATATTGAGCCATGCCGCCGCCGAAGGCATATTCGGCATAGAGCACACGGTTGGGTTGAGTATTCAGCGTGTCGACCCCCTGGAGTAGCGGCAGCAGCGACGTGCCGTCGCAGCGGGCGGGTACAGGCACGCCTGCCAAATCTGCCAGGGTTGCCATCCAGTCCTGGAACTGGGTAGGTGTGGTGCTTACCAGGCCACTCTTTACGATGCCCGGAGCATAGACAACACAGGGTACGCGCAGGCCACCGTCGAATACGTCGCGCTTAATTCCGTCGTGGTTGCCATAGCTGCGGAAGAATGACGGGTCTTGTGCCGGGGCCGGGTGGTTGGCAAATGCGCCGACCGCACCGGGTTCGTCGTGTGAACCATTGTCACTGGTGAAGATAATGACGGTATTTTTTGCGATGCCGAGATCTTCGCAGAGCTTTACAAGGTCGCCTACACCTTCGTCCACTCGCGTAATCATCGATGCGTGGCGACGGGCGGTCATGAGCTTGTGAGCGGCATTGCTGCCGTAACGGGTTGTGGCATAGCCCTGCCAGGCCTCGCGGTATTGCGGGTGAATGAATGTATCCCAATCAGCAGGGCGAGCCGTGTTAATCATCTGCCCCGGGGTACCCAGCCATTGCACGCCACCCGTCAGACCGCCGCCGTCGGGGTAGGGACCGGCTGGTATGCCCAGTCGTGCGTGCGGAGCCACATAGGTGAGCGCCAGGAAGAAAGGTTTTCTGTTGTCTGCCTGAGTTTGCTCAGTAATCCATTTTTTTGCCCGGGCGGTGAAGAGGTCGGTGCAGTAGCAGCCGTCGAGCTTGTCGGTGATAAGCTCATCGCCGTCCCAGATGGCGTTGCAGTGGGTTTCCGGGTCAGCGTTGCTCTCTTCTTTGGGGTAGTGGCGGTGACCGGCCAGGTGGTTATTGTAGCCGAAGAAGTAGTCGAACCCGCGCTTGGTGGGCCAGGCGGGGCAGGTGGAGGGGGTGCCTCCGCTTTCACGACCGCCGCCGATACCCCATTTGCCGATGAGAGCTGTGCTGTAGCCTGCGGCCTTCAGAACCGTGGCCAGGGTATGACCATTTTCGAGCGCTGCATCAAAACTGTTGTTACGAATCACCTCTGCATGCCCCTGGTGCAAGCCGGTGAAGAGGGAGGCTCGGGCCGGCGCACAAACCGGGGCACAAGTATAGTGCCGCCGCAGCTGGGCACCCTGTGTAGCCAGGCGATCCAGTGTGGGCGTATCGATTCTCGGTGTATCTGTATGTTCTGTCGGTTGGTTCAGCCCCAGATCCCCCCAGCCCATGTCATCCACCAGCACTAGGATAATATTTGGTTTCTGTTGTGCTTCAGCGGCCGGGGCAATCCACCCCGATGCCAATGCCAGCAAAAGCCCTGTAAAAATAGCTCGTTTCATTGCTTCGTTATTCTACCAGAGACGATATTTTTTGCAAGCAAAAAGGCTTGTAGCACAGGGCAAACGCATTTGAGTTGTGTCATACATCCTTGAGATTCAGGTATCCGAAACTTGCTCCAAATTTACACTGAAAGGATTATCGTAAAAAACTAGTTTTCTTGCAGTTATAGCATTATTGTGCTATACTAAGTGGATG
>JAZNVF010000037.1:0-8906 GCA_045592685.1 Akkermansia sp.
CGGGATTTCCCCTCGAACTTCCTTTCCCACGGTTTGTTACCTCCCCGCAGTTGTTCTTCAGGTCTGGGATTCCGCATCATCGCGGCTCCGCGCGGACTTTCACCGCAGTGCGCATATCGCGTCGGTCGTACCAAAAAAAGAACCCGAGGTTCTTACCTCGGGTTCTTCAGCATCCCCACGCGGATTCGAACCGCGGTTCTATGACTGAGAATCATATGTCCTAACCCCTAGACGATGGGGACATGTAGTACGCGGACCGGGACTCGAACCCGGGACCAATAGATTAAAAGTCTACTGCTCTACCGACTGAGCTATCCGCGCACTGGTTGCTACCGTGAAGCAGCGGCGACATGCTACACGATATTTGCTCGAAAGTCAAGTATAAAAGTGCAAGAAAAGTAAAAAAAGTTTTTGAAAACGGAGCGAGCCATACCGGATTTACCCGATATGGCTCGCTGAAATGGTTTGATGGTTAATGTCAATCAGGCCGCGCCACGCATTTACTTGGTCACAACCTTGGCGGCAGCCTCCTTGAGGGTCTTGCCAACCTTGAACTTCACCACGGAACGGGCGGGGATGGGGACATCCTTGCCGGGGTTCTTGGGGTTGCGGCCAATCTTGGCTTTAACCTCCTTCACGGTGAATGTGCCGAAGTTGCGGAGAACAACGCGGTCGCCGTTGCCCAGAGACTCGGTGATCAGGTCAACGGCCTTCTGGATAACCTCGAGGACGTCATTCTGCGTGAGGTTGCTGCGGGTCTCGGCGCAGATCTTGTTTACAAGCTCTCGTTTTGTAATCGTATTAGCCATAAGTTTTTTGCTTTGTTGAAGAAGCCGCTGAGACTATAGCGCATTTTATGGCGTAGTGCACGCAAAAAAAGCGTGTTCTGCAGATTTTTTGCGTCAACAGGGGCAAAATAGGGGTGTTTTGCGGTGTTTTAGGTTGACGAAAAGGCAGAATCAGGGCATTTTAAGGTCGCTATGGCCAATCAACACACAGTTCAGCTCAGCCCGGCAGAGGCGAGAGCGCTGCGCAGTAAGTTGCAGCAGCGCGCAGGTTATGAGGAGAGTTCGCGGGATTATGCAGACTTCTGTTTTGAGGGACCTCGGGTAAATGTCGCCTATTATCCCAAAAAGGGCAAATTGCTCGTTCAAGGCGCGGGGGCGGATGAATTCATGGAGTTCGTGATGCTCATCGACCCCAAATCCGGTATATCTGCTGTGACCGAAAAACCCGCTGCCCCCGGGCCTGCGGCTCAGAAAAGCATGACGGCTGCTCTCGATGTCAGCCCCCATTTCGGGGTGGATGAAAGCGGAAAGGGGGACTACTTCGGTCCTCTGGTCATCGCTGGCGTTTATTCGGATGAACGTACGGCCGAAGCTCTGGTAAAACTCGGCTGTCAGGACAGCAAGGCTATACCGGACGACCGGAAGATTGCCGCCATTGCAGCTAAAGTGATGGCTTTGCCCGGTGTGGCGTACGAGGTGGTTTGCATAGGCCCCAGGCGTTATAATGAACTGTATGCCGAGTTCGGCAACCTGAACAAGCTGCTGGCCTGGGGACATGCGCGGGTGATTGCCGCCCTGCACGAGAAAGTTCCCGCGTGCCCGCGCGCGCTGAGCGACAAGTTTGCAAATGAGTGGGTGCTGCGCACCGCGCTGAAGAAACGCAATGTGCCCGTGCAGTTGGACCAGCGCGTGCGCGGCGAGAGCGATGTGGCAGTTGCTGCCGCCTCCATTCTGGCACGTGCCCGTTTTGTGAAATGGGTGAAAGATGCCGCTGTTGCCAGTGGTTGCGATTTGCCGCTGGGCTGCGCTCCTCACGTCACGAAAGCCGCTCGTGCCTTTGTGGCGACCCATGGGCAGGAGCGCTTGTGCGATGTAGCCAAATTGCACTTCAAGACCACGGCCAAGGTATTGAAGTGACCCCGGCTCAGCGGCAGAGCCCGGAAATCCAGCGCCCGACTATGGTGAGCAGCATCACGCCGAGGGCGGCGAGGGTATTCTGGGTAAGCAGACTGATAATCTGCTCACCCAGGGTGCCGCTGTAGCTGATGGGGAATGTACTCAGCATGTTGGCGAGCAGCGGGAGCAGCACACTCAGAATCAGTGGCAGCAGCAGGCAGATATATATCGTGGGCAGGGTGGCTATACGTGATTTCTGCACCCACAGCCTCATGATTCCGCAGGGAATGGCCGGCAGCACAAGCAAAAATGGAATCAGCCCCTCCTTCAAGGCGGATGGGGGTAGCCATGGCAGCAGCAGGATAGCAATGGGGAGCAAGATGCTGTAACTTACACAGTGGATGGTGACTTTTTTGCTCATACTTCCTCTGAGACGTTGTTTGCCGGGGAATTGTTCTGCCGAATGAGACGTTTCATGAATTTCAGCAGGGCGGTGAGGGCGAGCAGCCCCATGCTGCACCCGATGTTCAGCATGGTGATGAAGGCGATATTGAACAATGTCATCACGCCGTCATACCCACCCAGTATCACCGGTCCGGCCATCGCAAAGACTGCCCCGAATATGCCCGGCAGCACTAGGCAGATGACAAAGGTGGACGGGGTGAGGAGGCGCTTTCGCTGAATCCACAGCCACCCCACGCAGCAGAACAGCGCCGGGTAAAAGTAGATGAGTACTCCGGTCAGCAGAATGAGCGGCACCTCGAAGGGGATGGGCTTGCTGAGCAATTCGGGGTGGGGCGGGGTAATGACGACTGATTGCTGAGAGTCGCGGATGGCAGCGGGGTTCCTGATGATGATGTCGACCCTGCCCGGGTAGGTTTCCTGCAGGCTCGGGGTCAGGCAGCTCATGCCGCCGTCCAGAAAACCTCGGCTCCACTCAGGCATGTTGGCGTAGTAGCAGCCGTTGGGCGAGCCGGGGAAAGCTCGGGCAAATGCGGCCCGAATCTCGGCGGTGTCGGGTACGTTGTAGGCGGTGTAGGGGGCTGCATCCGGTTCGTTCACCGTGCGCGCAGTCAGACCCGCGGGGGCTTCACCCAGCCAGGGAGCGGCCTCTTTATTCCACAGCGTCTGCGGGTCTTTCGAGTCAACGGTCACACAGACTCCCCACAGCAGCAGAGCATAGGTGAGCGGCATCAGCAGGGTATAAATGATGGCGTTTTTCATGATTTACGGCGGGCAAAGCGTGCTATGCCAATGATGGCAGCGGTGATGATATAGAGGGTAAGCGCCCACTCGGCACACAGCAGGCATACCTTGAAGTTGAAGGTGATACTCATGATGTCCGGGTAGAGTTTACCCGTGGCGACAGCCACACCGCTGAGCGCCACCGGCAGCAGCAGGCACAGGGCGGTTGTCTTGGTGCTGAGCAGGCAGCGCTGCTGCCGTGTGAACCACAGCCTCGGGGCAATGCAGAGCAGCGGCGGCAGCACAAAGGTGAATAGTATATCAGTAAACAGAGTGAATAAATCGAGCTGCTTGCTGTATGTCAGATACTCCGGGAAAGTAGGCGAAAGGGCGGCGGGTTGGTTTTTGTCGTTGATATCGCGGGTGGCTCCATGCTCATGGTAGTAGATGTAGCTGCCGTCTTTCAGGGTGAGGAGCACGGGGTAACTGCGGGAAAAATAGCCGTTTTCGCGTGAATCTGCTCTTTCTGTGGGGCGCTCACAGCGATAAGCTGACCTTATTTCCGTGAGGGGCAGGTGATTTTTATCCTTGAGTTGTTCTGCGGGTACGGCTGTCGGTTCCAGACAGTCCATTATGGCCTCCGCAGCGGTGGCATCGGTGAAGGCGAACACATAAGGGCCGTGTAGGGTTAGTTTATCTGCCTCGGCATCCTCCGGCATGCCGCCTGCCCAGGGCGCGGCGATTTCCATCCATTTGTCATGCACGGCTGCGCGGTAGGCGTGGTGCAGGAAAATCAGCCAGCCGGTCAGCAAAACCAGCGGCATGGCGATGTAGTATATTCGTTGCCTGTTCATAGGGAGTGGGATGGGTGAAATCAGTGAGGTCGGTTACTCTTGAGCATTTGCAGCAGGGCGGCGGGGTCTGTGAAGTAGGTTTCGACAAAGTGGCGCTGGTCAGCTGCTTCTTCTGCGGGGAGCAGGGGAATAAGCTCTTCGAACAGCTTGCGCGCGGCCGTGATATCATCCAATGTTTCTGCTGTGGCCAGTGCGTATTGGCAGCGCTCCATGAGCACGGCATTGCGGTTCTCGGGCAGCGCTTCGCGCAGTTGGCGCTCCAGCAGGCGACCCATGGCCGGGCTTTGAATGGGCGTGGCATTGCGCTCTGCCAGAAAACGCCGGGCCTGCTCCTGAGCCTCTGCAGCGTGGTGTATGCCGGTTACATTGTCGGGGTCGGCCTTCATGGTCAGCTCTCGCAGGGCGGTTGCGTGGCGCTCGAAACTTTTGCCGGTGGGGTAGTGGCTGTAGATGCTGTAGAGAATCTTTGCCCGTTCGGTACCGTTGCACAGAGCTGCTTTGCGGGAGAGGTCTGCGGCTTCTATAGCGTGCTCCAGTGCCACTATGGCATTTTTGGTGTTTTTCACATCGCCTTCGAATCCCCCCATGACCTCACCGCGCGGGGTAAGTACCATAATGGTGGGGAAGGCAGCCACGCCGTAGTGCTCTGCAAGAGCTCGGTTACGAGCCAACCGGTTGCCGGGTAATAGTTTGCGCTGGGGTAGGTCAATCTCCACAAAGACGAACTTATCTTCAGCCCACTTGCGGAAATCCGGAGTGTCGAGCACATTTTGCCGCAGAGCAATGCAGGCCGAGCACCAGTCGGAACCGGTGAAATCCACCAGCACGAGTTTCTGCTCGCGCTGAGCCTGTTGCTGCGCAACGGGCAAATCTGCCAGCCAGTCCTTTGCAGCAAGGGTAGGGGCTATCAGAGCGGCTGCGCCGCAGAATATGGCAAAGGGGGTGGCGGTCATGGTGGGGATTTCCTGATGGTGTGCCCTATGCTATCATATTCTTAACTTGCTGACAAGCCTGAAAAGATTTGCCATGTCTGTTTTGGAACTGCCGGCTACTCACCCCGGCAAGGGCAGATAATTTTTCAAAATCACCGCTAAATCTGAAACAGCCCCCTAAATCTGGAATTTAACAAAATAAGACTTGCTTTTTGTGAGCGGCAGCGTATAATCCTCACGTATTCTTCATTCCTTGTTCGGGGCAATAGCTGCCGATAATTGAGTGTCTGAAGTTTGAAAGCAGTGAATGCTCCGCACCTCGGGTGAGGCTGCGGAGCATTCATTTTCAAGAATGGTGTAGGCTGGTGAGGGCGTTTCTCAGCATGAGCGCTCTACGCAGAGGTGCGACGTCGTGCACCCGGTGCAGATCGGCGCCTCGCTCTGCCGCCAGAAGAGACATCGCCACCGTTGGCAGCGGGTCTGTTTTTTTCGGAGCCGCTGTACCGAGAATGTCGCTGATGAAGCGCTTGCGGGACAGCGCCATCATGAGGGGCAGGTCGTGTACACGCAGCTCTGCCAGGTGCTCAATCAGGGCTATATTGTGAGCCGTGGTCTTGCCGAAGCCTATACCCGGGTCCAGGCAGATGTGCTGTCGGTCAATTCCCGACTGCTCCGCAAGCTCCACTCGCGCGGTGAAAAAATGGCGCACCTCGGACACAACGTCGTGATAATGCGGGTTTTGCTGCATGGTGGCAGGTGTGCCCTGCATGTGCATAAGGATGATACCGCAGTGCTCAGCAGCACACAGAGTGCGCATGGCAGGTGTTGCCAATCCGCTGATGTCGTTCACAATATCGGCACCTTCCTGCAGGGCGGCGGCTGCAACCTCTGCATGGCGGGTATCGACAGAGATTTTCAATGCGGGGAATTCCTGCTTCAGCGCCTTTATGACCGGTTGCACCCGCCGACGTTCCTCTGCGGGCGAAACAGGAACCGCTCCGGGACGGGTGGATTCCCCACCCACGTCGATGATGTGTGCTCCCTCAGTCAGCATCTGCTCCGCGTGTTTCAGGGCCGCTCCGACCGTGACGTGCAGGCCACCGTCAGAAAACGAATCCGGGGTGACATTAAGTATGCCCATTATGCCGCTCGCTGTGGGCAGTTGCCATATTTCATTGCGCAGGTGCCAGCATCTCATAGCTTATGCGCCTGAGTATAGCTCCTGTCGTGAGGGTGGGCAAGTGTAAAATGTGCGTATTTTGAAAAATCGCGGGCAGTTAGGATTGACATTCGCGCTGATTGTGTCAGAATAAAGGGCAAGATGAGCACATACGGCTATTACAGGTTGGCTGCTGCGGTGCCCCGCGTGCGCGTGGCAGATGTTGAGTTTAATACGTCGGAACTGATTGCTGCTGCGAAGACGGCAGCCGGGCAGGGGGCTGCTCTCGTGGTGTTCCCCGAGCTGTGTATCACGTCGGCAAGTTGTGCGGATTTGTTCTTCCGGCCTACTTTGCAGAAAGCTGCCGAGAGCGCACTCACTCGTTTTGCCGCTGAGACGGCGGACCTGCCCATTGTGGCTGTAGTCGGTCTGCCGTTGCTGATAGATGACAAGCTCTTCAATGTTGCTGCCGTGGTGCAGGGGGGCGTGGTACAGGGCTTGGTGCCCAAGAGCATTATCCCGAACAAGCGCGAGTGCTACGAGCGCCGCCAGTTCTCCCCCGCAGCCATGCTCACCTGCGATGAGGTGAGTATCTCCGCTGATGGCAACCGAATCCCCATCGGCACCGACCTCATTTTCGAGGTGAACGATGAACTGAAGTTCGGCGTAGAGCTTGGGGATGACGCCACGGCGCTGCTCCCGCCCTCCACCCGACTGGCCATGCAGGGCGCACGTGTTATCCTGAACCCCGGCGCTGCTATTGCGCTGGCCGGGCGCGCCGAGTATACGCGCACACAGGTGCAGGCCCGCAGCGGCAGCTGTGTGGCTGCCTATGTCCATGCCGGAGCCGGTGTGGGGGAAAGCACGCAAGACGGCGTGTGCGGTGGCTCTGCCATGATAGCGGTGAATGGTCGCATGGCCGGGCAGAATGTACCTTTCTCTCGAGAACTGAGTGTGGTGTATGCTGATGTGGATATGCAGCGCCTGGCTGCCGCGCGCCTGAGCGAGAGCAACTTCTGCGACAATCTGTTGCAGGCCGAGTGGCCGGCTCCGCGCCGTATTTGCTGCGGTATTGATGTGCCTGCCTGCAACCTGGCATACGCCTACCTGCCGCCGCGTCCCTTTGTGCCCGAACCGGCGGAGGTCACCACGCGCTGCGAGGAGATTCTCAATATCCAGGCGGCTGCCCTGGCCAAGCGTATAGAGTGCGCCTATGCCAAGACGCTTGTCATCGGTGTTTCCGGTGGGCTTGACAGCACGCTGGCTCTGCTGGTGTGTGACCGCGCCTGCAAGTTGCTGGGGCGCAGCAATGACTGCATTCTCGCGCTCACCATGCCGGGCTTCGGTACCACCGGGCGCACCTACAACAATGCCGTCAGAATGATAGAGCTACTCGGCTGCACCTTCAAGGAGGTCAATATCAAAGAAGCCTGCCTGCTGCACTTCAAAGACCTCGACTTCGACCCCGCCCTGCGCACGAACACATACGAGAACGTGCAGGCCCGCGAACGCACCAAGCTGCTCATGAACCTGGCGAACAAGACCGGCGGCATGGTGGTGGGTACGGGTGACCTCTCCGAGATTGCTCTCGGCTGGGCTACTTACAACGGCGACCACATGAGCATGTATGGTGTGAACTGCTCCATTCCGAAATCGCTTATTCGCTGTCTTATCGAATACGCCGCCACCCTGGCCGAGCCTGAGCTCGCGGCCGTGCTGCGGGATGTGAACGCCACCCCCGTGAGCCCCGAGCTGCTGCCCCCCTCAGATGACGGCAAGATTGACCAGAAGACGGAGGAAATTCTCGGGCCATACGAGCTGCACGACTTCTTCCTCTACCACTTCATCAAATACGGCGCCGAGCCGGACAAGCTGCGCGCTCTCGCGCTGCATGCCTTCGCCGGTGAGTATGATGACGCTCTGATAGAGAGCACGCTGCGCACTTTCCTGCGCCGTTTCTTCACCCAGCAATTCAAGCGCACCTGCGTGCCCGATGGCCCCAAGGTCGGCACCATCGCCCTCTCCCCGCGTGGTGACTGGCGCATGCCCACCGATGTCTGCGGGGTGCTGTGGAACAAGTAATTGACTGATGGGGTTTTACGAATGGCGAATGCGGTCATTCGCCATTCGTAAATCGGGATATCAGTTCTTTTCGAACATAACCGGCCCGGTGTAGGGGACTTCCTGCATACCCGGGCTGAAATCGGGAGCGGCATTCTTGTCGGCGGTGTGCAGGGCAGACGCATTTGGATTTGTGTCATACAAGCAGGTCAATCTCCACCTCTAAGGTATTCACGAAATTTACTCTTAATGACTTATCGCTAAAAATTGATTTTGTTGATTTTAGAAGCAAATAATGCTAGACTGTCAGGATGTTTATCCTCATTGACAAACTAGAATCTGTACCTGACCCCAGCTCAGGAAATGCCAAAAAGCACAAATTAGGAGATATTCTATTCATGAGTATTGCAGCCGCTGTAGCCGGAGCGGACACTTGGTATGACATAGAGGACTACGCCGTTGCACATGAGGACTTTTTCAGGAAATACCTTGAGCTTCCGGCGGGCATTCCATCTCATGATACATTTAACAGAGTCTTTGCTATAATGGATCCCGTTGCCTTGGAGGAGCATTATCAGGAATGGGTTAATGACTATGTAAAACTGCAACCCGGTGATATCATTAGTATAGATGGCAAAACTATCCGAGGTGCAGGTACAAGAGGTAGCAGCAGTGCTGTTCACATGGTGAGTGCCTGTTTGAGCGAAAGTGGTATCTCATTGGGGCAAATTAAGATAGATGAGAAAAGTAATGAAATAACGGCGGTTCCGAAATTGCTCGACATGCTCGACATAAAAGGTTGTGTTGTTAC
>JAZNVF010000038.1:0-28403 GCA_045592685.1 Akkermansia sp.
GGTTCTTCCGGCATGGGTGGGGGCAGCTCGCGGGTGGGCGGGTTGCTCATGGTGCCGGTTTCGAGCAGCTCGGCAATTTGCTCGCCGTTGAGGGTCTCGAATTCGATGAGTTTGTCTGCCACCAGCAGCAGGCGTTCCTTATTTTCCGTGAGAATGTCGATGGCGCGGTTGTAGTTCTCGGTCACTATTCTCTGAATTTCCTCGTCGATGAGCTGAGCCGTGCGTTCGGAGTAGTTACGCGTGGTCTGGGATATATCGCGGGCCAGGAATACCTCATTGTGGTTTGTACCGTACTCGATGGGACCGAGCTTCTCGCTCATGCCGTACACGCACACCATCTTGCGGGCGATAGACGTGGCCGACTGTATGTCGCCGCGAGCTCCACCTGATATGTCACCGAATACCACCTGCTCGGCGCAGCGACCACCCATGGCCATTACGATGTAGTCAAGCAGCTCGCTCTTGTACTCGCTGTGCTTGTCTTCGTCGGGCAGCATCATGGTAACACCCAGTGCCGGACCACGGGGAATGATGGTGACCTTGTGCAGCGGAAGGCTCTTGCGCAGTTCTGTCTTGAGCAGGCAGATTGCGTGACCGGCCTCGTGCACTGCGGTGTTGTACTTCTCTTTATCCGTGATTTCCAGGGAGCGGCGCTCACGACCCCAGCGCACTTTTTCGCGTGCCTCTTCCAGATCGCTCTGGGTTATGGACTCCTTGTTGCGCCGCGCGGCAATAAGAGCTGCCTCATTCACCAGGTTCGCAAGCTCTGCACCGGAGAAACCGGTGGTGGCGCGTGCAATCGGGTTGAGGTTAACCGTAGGGGCGAGCTTGACCTTGCGGGCATGTACTCGCAGAATCTGCTCACGGCCCGCAGCATCCGGCAGGTTTACCACCACCTGGCGGTCAAAGCGTCCCGGGCGCAGTAGTGCGGGATCCAGCACGTCCACGCGGTTAGTGGCTGCTATCACAATGACATTTTCATTCGCTGTGAAACCGTCCATCTCGACCAGCAGAGCATTGAGAGTCTGCTCGCGCTCATCGTGACCGCCGCCCACGCCGTGACCACGGTGGCGACCTACGGCGTCAATTTCATCAATAAAGATGAGGCAGGGGGAGTGTTTCTTGGCCTCGGCGAACATGTCGCGCACGCGGCTGGCGCCCACACCCACAAACATCTCCACAAAGTCGGAGCCGGAGATGGTGTAGAAAGGTACGTCGGCCTCGCCGGCGATGGCCTTGGCCAGCAGGGTTTTACCGGTGCCGGGAGGTCCTACCATCAGCACACCCTTGGGGATGGTGCCGCCCAGGTTGCGGAACTTCTGCGGGTTGCGCAGGAATTCCACGATTTCCCATACTTCCTCCTTGGCTTCGGAAATACCGGCAACATCCTTGAAGGTAATCTGGTTCTGGCTCGGGTCGAGCAGGCGGGCGCGGCTGCGGGCGAATTTCATGGCTCCGCTGGGGCCACCGCCCTGAGCGCGGAATAGGAACATGAGGATGATGAAGATGAGCACCACCGGCAGACAGTTGATGAGAATCATCTCCCAGGTGTTGCTTTCCACCTTGTAAATGGCATGGCTGCCGAGCATGTCGCGCACCTGGTCACCCTGGAAGGTGCGGCTGAAGGTTACGTTGACGGGTTCAATCTGCTTACGGTCAACGGCGCCCTCGGGGTTCTTGCGGTATTCGCCGACTACAACACCTTCTGTGCGAGCCTCGTTGGTGTAGATGATGTAAGGTTGCTTTTCCTTGGTGTCGAGAATACGGCCTTCCTCCCCGAGCTTGCGGAAGTATTCGGTTGAGATAACCTTGTCACCCTGAGGCTCAGGTACGCTCTCAAACCGTGTTTCGGTGATGCCGTAGCGGTTAAAGAGGGTCTTCAGCTCCTCACTCTCAGTGAAGGGCATGTAGAAGGGCGCGTAGGTGAAGGCGGGTTCCCCCTTGTAGACATAGGCTGTGATGACCGCGTTGCTGGAGCTGTCGTTGCTTACGACTTCGATGGGGTATTTCTCCGGGTCGGTCAGCACCACCTTACCGCTGCGGTAGTCTTTGCGGAACTCGTCAAGCGTGATGTTGCGGGCGGCGCTGCCCAGGTTGCCGTCGGAAGAGAAAGCGAGCAGCAGTATGCCGGTGATGACGGCCATGAGTATCCACAGCCCCCAGTTCGGGGAGCTGCCGGGGGTGGGCGGGAGCCCGTTCTTGTTCTGTTTGTCGTCTGCCATTGGCGGTTGTGGATGATTTTTTTCATTTTATCCCATATTCTCGCCGAATTAAACGACATTTCGAGACATAAAGGGGCAAAAGCATGTCATCGCGGTGCTGAATCCACGTGTTTGCCTAGCCAAAATGCCCTTTTTGTGTTACCGTTAAGCCATGCAGCTTGATGTTATAGAGCAATCTCTCGGGTACACATTTACCGATCAGAACTGGTTGGTGCGGGCTCTTACACACCCCAGTTCTGATCAGAAACGCAGTACGAATCTGGCATACGAGCGCCTGGAGTTCCTGGGCGATGCCGTGCTGGAGCTGGTGGTGAGCACCGAGCTTTTCCGACTGTTCCCCAAAGCAGACGAAGGAACGCTCACCAAGTTGCGCTCCGGTATTGTGAGCCGCCAGCATCTTTCTGACCTCTGCCGGAAATTCGGGTGGTGCGAGCAACTCAAGATGAGCCCTCAACTCGAAAAAAACGGGGGGCGCGAGGCTTTCTCCGTTCTGGCCAACACTTTCGAGAGTGTTATCGGTGCCGTGATGGCCGATTCGAATTACAACGCAGCCCGCAAGGTAACTCTACACCTCATGGATGATAGTATTAAAAATGCTTATAACTATCTTGAAGTTAACCATAAGGGTACGCTGCTGGAGGTGCTTCAGGCCGTGGACGGCACCGGGCCGGAGTATGTGGTGACTCTGGTAGACCCTGCAAAACCGGCAGGCCCGTTCCATGCCCGGGCCATGTGGCACGATATGGTTGTGGGGGAGGCCGAGGGCACCAGCAAACACCGTGCTCAGGTTGCTGCCGCGCAAGATGCTCTCACCCGCAAGCTCTGGGAGCAGAAATAAAAAAATGCCATACAGCCGCTTTTTCTGCTTTATTTGTGGGACAAAGTGGTTATAATGGCTCTGTTCACGTACAATTTTTTTATCATGAAAATCTGGTTAGATGGAAAATTGGTTGATCAGAGCGAGGCTACGGTCTCGGTCTTTGATCACGGTGTGCTGTATGGCGATGGTGTTTTCGAGGGTATTCGTTTCTACTCCGGTAAGGTGTTCCGCCTTGAGGAGCACATCGTGCGCCTGTTCGACTCCATGCGTTACCTGGATATACATTGCCCGTGGAGTTTTGAGGAGGTGTGCAACGCGACGAAAGAGACCGTGGCTGCCAATGGCATGGAGGATGGTTACATCCGTCTGGTGGTGACTCGCGGTACGGGCGACCTGGGGCTTAATCCCCGTAATTGCCCCAAGCCCAGCATGTTTATCATCGTGCAGAATATCGCTCTCTACCCCGCCGAGATGTATGAGAACGGCCTGAGCATGATTACCTCCACCTTCCGTCGCCCCAACCCCGACGTCCTTTGCCAGCAGGTCAAGAGCCTGAACTACCTCAACGGAATCTCCGCCAAGATGGAAGCTGTGGCCCAGGGCGCAGGCGAGGCTCTCATGCTCAACCAGCGTGGCAACGTGGCCGAGTGCACCGGCGACAACATCTTTATCGTCCGCAATGGCGTTGTCATGACCCCGCCGCTTACCGAGGGCGCTCTGGGTGGCATTACTCGTCACGCTGTGTTCGACATCTGTGCTGAGCTGGGAATTACCTGTATCGAGAAGGTCATGAACCGCTTCGACGTGCTCAGTGCGGATGAGTGCTTCCTGACCGGCACCGCAGCCGAGGTCATTGCTGCAACCTCGCTCGATGGTCGCAAGATCGGCAGCGGTGTGGCTGGTCCCGTAACCGGTCGCATCCTC
Organism: Akkermansia sp.; assembly: GCA_045592685.1. Taxonomy (GTDB): domain Bacteria; phylum Verrucomicrobiota; class Verrucomicrobiia; order Verrucomicrobiales; family Akkermansiaceae; genus Akkermansia. The sequence goes on from JAZNVF010000038.1 coordinate 3,967, forward strand.
GCCCGCTTCCGCACTCTGGTGCGCGAGTAAAATCCCTGAATATCAAATAGCGGCGGAGCTTTATGCTCCGCCGTAGCTCCTTATACCTTATGGAAACACTTTACGAAGGAAAATTTCTGACCTTGGTGCGCGATGGCCACTGGGAGTACTGTGAGCGGGTGCGCAACACGCCCGCAGCCATGATATTTGCCTGCACACCCGAGGGGAAGGTGCTGCTTGTCGAGGAATTCCGCCCTCCCATCGGTGCACAGAGTATATGTTTTCCGGCTGGTTTAGTAGGAGATGAAGGTCCCGAGAGTGCTCTGCTTGCAGCCGGGCGTGAGTTAGTGGAAGAAACCGGTTACGAGGCTGGCGAGCTTCACTATCTGTTCACCGGCCCCTCCTCGCCGGGGCTGACATCTGAGACTGTTGCCTTTTACCTGGCAAATAACCTGCGCCGCGTAGGAACAGGTGGCGGCGTTGACAACGAAAATATCACTGTGCATGAAGTACCGCTGGCCGAAATAGACACTTGGTTGACTGAGCAAATGGCCGCAGGTAAATCCATCGACCCTCGTGTATATACCGGCCTCTATTTTTTGACTCGCCATGCCTGAACCTGCCCAATACTATATCGTGAAACCCGGTGGCGAGCCGCTGGGTCCCTTTACTTTGTCTACGCTCAAGGTGATGGCCATGGAGCGCCGGTTGACTTCGGAGCACTTGTACTGTACGGAGGGGATGACCGAGTGGTTGCCTGTCGGAAAATTGCTCGAAATGGCCAAATTCCCCATGCCGGCGCTGGTCGGGTCTCGCGCAGCGGAACTTCCGAATACTCACCTGGTGCACAGCATCGTCATGCTGGTGGTATCGGTCCTCATCTGCACTCTCTGTCTACCCTTTACCATTACAGCCGTGGTTCAGGCTGCCCGTGCGGATTCGGCTACGCAAGATATGGAAAAACGCCGGAGACTGGCTGATTCTGCCTGGTTTTGGCTGAAAATCGCTTATATTGCGCTGGTGCTGCAGGTGGTTTTCTTCATCGGAATTGGCGGTTTACTCTGATTGCTGTCAGAGCACGGCTGCCATGATAAACATGCCCACCATCACCCCGCCTATACTCAGGTGGTGGTGCCCCCAGCGCTCTGCCATGGGTAGCAGTTCGTCGAAGGAGATGAACACCATGATGCCCGCCACTACCGCAAACAATATGCCCAACAGCGTGGCGCTCAGGAATGGCAGCAGCACCAGCATGCACACCAGCGCTCCCAACGGTTCGGCCAGACCCGTCAAGGTGCCTACCCAGAAGGCCTTTTTGCGGCTGCCTGTACCGTAGAGCAGGGGGACGGCTACGGTGAGCCCTTCCGGTATATTGTGAATGGCTACTGCCAGGGCTACGGACAGTGCCGTGTTTACGTTGTCAAAGGCTGCGGCTACCGTGGCCATGCCCTCCGGGAAGTTATGCACGCCGATGGCGAGCGCAAACAGAAACGCAGAGCGCTTTACGTTGTCGCGCCTGTTCAGTCTTGTCGTGCATTGGGCTTCATGCACTTCGTTCTCACTGCGGATCTCATGCGGATTTTCGTCTTCGGGTATCAGCTTGTCAATCAGAGCGGCCAATCCCATGCCGCCGAAGAAGGAACTCAGCATAATCCATTTGCCGGCAGATATTTCTCCCAGCTTTTCCATGGCAGTCGGCATCAGCTCCATGAATGAGATGTACACCATCACCCCGGCGCTTGCTCCCAGAGAGAATGTGAGCATCTTCGCATTTGTGCGCTTCAGAAACAGCGCAATCGCTGCTCCTATGCCCGTACTGAGACCGGCCAGCAGTGATAATATACCACCGGTGAATAATTGCTCTTCCATCCCGTTGAACATGCACCTCTTGTACTCAATTTGGCTCGTTTTGTCAATGAAAATACATTTCCGCCACCGCTTTTACCCAACCCTCTCTTGAACCGAATTTCGCTTCGTAAACCTATCCCCTCGATAATTTCTGAAAAAAAAAGCTGGAAATGACAGACACAATGTCGTATAATACCCCGTGAACCATAGGAAAAACTTACAACGATATGATAACAAAAAAACTTACCATCCTGAACAAACTCGGAATACATGCTCGCCCTGCGGCTCAATTTGTGCGCGTGGCCAGTCGCTTCCAGTGCGATGTTTCTGTGGAGAAGGATGATGAGACAGTTGATGGTAAGAGTATTATGGGCCTGATGATGCTGGCTGTCGGCTGTGGCGCTGATATTACGGTGACAACTGACGGCTCTGACGAAGCAGAGGCTATGGCCGCGCTTGAAGAGCTGATAGGTAAGAAGTTCGGTGAGGAGTAACCCCGCCATGTTCTCCCACTCCTGATTTTTAACTTTACTACTCAGCGGCGAGTCATGTTGAGCTATCAGGACGGTTTTGAGCGCAGATTGAAAGGCATGCCCGTATCACCGGGGATTGCCCTTGGGGTGTTGCGGGTCGAGGCTCGCGGCTGCCCCTCGCCACCTGTTCGCACAATCTTACCCACTGAGATAGAGAGTGAATGGTCGCGTTTTGAGAGTGCTCTTGCGTGTACGGAAGAGGAGCTACAGTCGCTGCGCGCCCGAGTGGAGCACCTCAGCGGTGCACAAGAGGCCGCTATTTTCGATGCTCACTTGCTGTTCCTGCGCGACCGCACCATTCTTGCCCGTTTGCGCAAAGAAGTACCGGCTCGCCTGCAGAATATTGATGCTGTTTACTATGCCGTGGTGCAGAACTTCATGGAAGTGATGCGCCATGTGGATGACCCCTACCTGCGTTCCCGCGTGGCAGATATTGAGGATGTGCTCAACCGCGTGCTCAAGAACATGACGTCCTCTCAGCAGGAGCCGCTTTGTGGTGACTGTACTGAGCCCTGCGTGCTCGCTGCTTATGACCTCGCTCCCAGCGACACGGCTGACCTCGACCCGCGCAAAGTACTCGGTTTCGTGACCGAGGCCGGCTCGGCGGTGTCGCACACGGCGATTCTGGCTCGCTCTCTCGGCATGCCGGCCGTGGTGGGGGTACCGCACCTCGTTATAGATTCCCGCGTCGGCTCACAGGCTATTCTGGATGGCTACAACGGCCTGTTGATTCTCAATCCCACGGCTGAAACCCTGCAACACTACCGCGAATTACAGGTCGAGAAAGAGCGTGCGTACAAGGCGCTCATCGAGATGAAAGACCTGCCCGCCGTTACCACCGATGGCCGCCGCATACGACTGGCTGCCAATGTGGAGTTCGCGCATGAGTGTAGCGCTATTAAGCGCGCGGGTGCCGAAGGGGTGGGGCTGTACCGCACGGAGTTTTTCCTGCTTGGTTGCGGCAGTCTGCCGGACGAAGAAGCCCAATACCGCCACTACCGCGATTTGGTGGAAAGCTGCGCGCCCGAGGAAGTTATTTTCCGTACCCTTGACTCAGGCGGCGACAAGTTGCCGTTTGAGGTACAGGAGGAAAAAGAGGACAACCCATTCCTTGGTTGGCGTGGCATTCGTGTATCGCTCAGCAGGGTAGAGATTTTCAAGGAGCAGCTGCGCGCGATTCTTCGCGCTTCTGCTCACGGCAAGGTCGGGGTCATGTTCCCTATGGTGTCGGGCATAACCGAGGTGAAAGATGTACACGCTCTGCTCGATGAATGCCGTGCCGAGCTCCGCGAGCGCGGGCAGAGTTACGATGAGCACATGCGTGTGGGTATTATGATAGAGGTGCCCAGCGCTGCCATGATGGCTGATGTGCTCGCTCGTCATGTAGATTTCTTCTCGCTGGGTACCAATGACCTCACTCAGTATACCATAGCGGTGGATCGCGTGAATTTCCGCGTGGCTAATATGTTCCGTCCCACACACCCCGGTGTGGTGCGGCTCATGCGCCATACCATAGCAGCCGGTATACCCACTGCTGTCTGTGGGGAAATGGGCGGTGATATCAATCTCGTGCCCTTGCTTGTCGGTCTGGGAGTGGCGGAACTTTCCGTTGGTGTTCACCTGCTGCCGCTCGTGCGCTACGCCATACGTCACCTCAACTATGAGGAATGCCGACAGATGGCCGAGCTTGCCCTGCAGGCGGAGGATAGCTACACCATCCGCAATTATTCCGCCGAGCTCGCCCACAAATCCTACCCCGACCTGTTTAACTAAGGTCGGTAGCGAGATGCTGTTGCGACGTTGCTGATTTTGCACCAGGGGCGTTTCTGAGGGCAGGTAAGTTGTATCGTGTGGGGGTGTTGCTGGATAAACTTCAGTTCTTGTCGTTTAACTGGCTGAGCAGTTGCAGCACCACACGACCGGTTTCGGCGAGAGAGTCGGGGCAGATGCGGCTCATGTCATCCTTGACCGTGTGCCACCAGCCGCCACGAGTGAAATCGCAGATGAGATTGAGCGAGCTGACTCCCGCTCGCACAAAGGGTGTATGGTCATCCAGGTATGAGCCGGGGTGTATATTCCAGCGCCGCTCGGGGAGCTGCAGGGTCTCAATGGCCTTTTCGTACTCCACAAGCATGTCGTCGGAAGTGTCGAGCAGGGGTACGGCTATGCGTTTGTTGCGTGCACCCACCATGTCGAGATTGATTTGGTAGCGTGGCAGGTCGTGAGCACGGCGCATAACCTCGTAGCGCGAGCCGTAAAGGCCGTCCTGTTCCGTCATGCGGGGGGCAAAGGATTCCTCGCCGTCGAAGAAAATCAATTCCACGGCCTGTGCCTGAGCCGGGGCTTTGCCCGGCAGCACACGCGCCAGTTCCAGCATGGCGGCGGTGGCACTTGCACCGTCATCTGCACCGATGAACTGCGGGCTGATACCGATTTTAGTATCGATGTGGCATGTGACGATGATGGGCCGCGAGGTTGTGCTTTCTCCGAAAACGGCGTGCAGATTGGTCATCTGCATGCCGTTGGTCAGTTTGAAACTGCGAGATGTGACCTGCCAGCCGGCTTTCTGCAGATAGTCGGTGAGATAGCGGAGTTGGCGGGCATAGGCGGGCGAGCCGCTGGGGCGTGGCCCGAGTTTGCAGAGAGCATCGCAGTGCAGGTAGGCATTCGCCCCGCTGAACTCCGCGCCTTGCTCCCACTGAAGTCTTGAGCTGATGGGGGCAGCGTGATTTTGCGATGGGGTGGAATCTTCACCACACCCACACAGCAAAAGAGCAGGGATGAGAAGCAGAGCTCTGGCCATATTACAGCGGCGCGTTTACGCCGAAAAGTTGCAGAATTCGCACCAGCTCATCTCGCCCGGTGTAGTTGATTTCGATGGTGCCGTTGCTTTTGCCTTTCAGCGATATGTTGACCCTGGTGCCAAAATCATGTGAGAGTTGCTGGCAGACGGACTCGTATGCGGCCGGCAGAGTTTTGCCAACGATGGCTGGGCGGGTCGGATCGGGGGTGAGAATGTCTTTCACCAGCTGCTCGGTCTGGCGCACGGTCAGACCTTGTTTGGCTGTGCGCGTGGCAGCGGCAGATTGCTGGGCTGCATCTTTGAGCTGGAGCAGAACCTTGGCGTGCCCTACGCTGATATCACCCTTTTCGAGAAGTTCGCGAGCGACGGGGGCAAGCTCAAGCAGGCGCACCATGTTGGCTACCACGGCTCGTGATTTGCCGACGTGCTGGGCGATGACTTCCTGTTTCATGCCGAAGCGGGTTTGCAGTAGTTTGTACTGCTCTGCTTCTTCCAGAGGAGTGAGATCCTCTCGTTGCAGGTTTTCGATGAGAGCCAGTTCCGCTACTTCGCGGTCTGTGGCCTCCATCATCACTACTTTGACCTCGCTCTGGCCGAGCTTGCGGACGGCCCTCAGACGGCGCTCACCGGCAATCAGCTCAAACTTGCCGTTCACTTTGCGAACGACAAGAGGCTGTACCAGACCGCGTTCGCGGATAGAGTCTGCCAGCTCTCCAATCTGCTCTTCATTGAAGACGCGGCGGGGTTGGAATGGAGAAGTCTCAATCTCCTCAACTTTAACCAGTAAGACTTTGCTCTCATCAACTGCGCTTTCTGCCGCAGCCGCTGCGCGCGCTTCGTTTTTCCTGATAAGTGCCCCTAAACCTTTCCCTAATGCTTGCCGTGACATAATCCGTGGCAGCATTCTACCTTATTCAAGCGCGTTTTGCAACCTCTTTTTGTGACTTTCGTACAAAGGAGAAAGCGGGCTCTCTCGTGGGAAAGTCCGCTTTCTTCCTGTGTCTGATAGTGAATGGTTTATCTTAATTTTCCGGTTTGGCAGGTGCTGAGAAAAAGATGTTGAATACCTTTTCCGGCTGGTTTTTCCAAGCTGCGCGCAGCATGGTGCCGCTCATGGCACCCTGAGCATTGAATTTCAGCTGCATGATACCGTCGTTTTCTGTGTAGACCTCTGCGGTGGGTTTGTCCTCCTGGTAAAAGCCGTCGTAGATGGTGATAATCACATTGGAGGTGCCGTCTTCGCCCTTGGTGAATTCGCAGCGACCGTGTACATCCATGCTGGCATCCTTCAGTTCGGTATCGTAAACACACCCGATGAATTGCACGGCGTCTTCATACTTGTGCTGCTCCTTTATTTCGAGTGTGATTTTGCCGAATTTGGAACCTCTCACCCATTCACCGCTGAATTTATTGCCGGCGGCGATGGTGTTCACGCAGTGGTTAACCCACTGTTCTTTTTCTGCTGCGGCAGCCGTGGCTTCTTCTGCGGTCTTGCGGTCGGCCTCTGCCTTAGCGGCGTTGAACTCTGTCCATTTGGTGCGTGCCTCTTCTTCGCGGGATTTGATATAGGGAGCCGCAGCTGAGTCGAAAGCCTGTATCTTGCTGCGGATTTCCTGCTTGCGGGACTCCTCGAATTCGGGTGTGAGCACGGCAGCACCTTCGGGCAGGGCGCTTGCGGGAGTTCCGGCATCTGCCTGGGGCAGGTTCTCTGTCTGAATGGCAACATCGCTGTATGAGTAACCGCCGCCTTCAGCAGTGCTTATTTTCATGGTGGCGGTTATATCATATACGGTGCCTGCTTTGATGGTGGTCGTGTAGACGGAAGTTTCAGCCAAATCCTTCAGCTCGTTGGCGAGCTGCTGCAGATTCTCGGGCAGGGGACGGGCTTTTCTGTCTTCTTTTGTGATGGATTCCGTCGGGGCTCCAATCAGAAGCAGGTAGAGAGAATTGGGCTGCATGGCTGCATTGGCACTTGCATTCATGAGTTTACGTTCTTCGTTGAATGCGGCCGGGGCACTCTCGCTGCGGTATAAGTCTTCCGTTACCGTGAGTTGGATTTTTGCGGTGAGTTGCGCTATGCCGTCGGTTGCCATTTCAGTGGCGGTATCGGTCACTGCGGCAGAAAGCCAGGGATACGAGGAGAGCTGGGGAGCTATGGCGGCCAACACATCTTCAGGCTTATGGGGAAGCTGCTCCGGTGCTGACTGAGTAGGCTGCTCGGTAATAGTTTCTGCCCCACCCGGAGTAGATGTCGGGGTGGCGGGCTTATCGTCGCAAGCAGTCATCAAAACGGTTGCGGCAGTAAACAGAGCTGAGTGAATGAGACGTGTTTTCATTGCTGGAATTGCTGCGTGTGCCGGCCGAATTCTGGCCCTCACGTGCGTATTGTGCACTATTTTGGCAGTGATGTCAAGTATTCAGCGTGGCAGAAATCTATATTACCAGTTGGAATTATTTGTTACTGTGGTTTTCGTCCGTAGATTTATTCTTAAGGAAGCCCCATTCGGCCAGGCTTGGGAAGGAGGGCATGGCCACGGTTCCCAATCGAGCGCGGAGCAGGAACCAGAGTTTGCGGAAATTGTTTACGCTATATCGCCGTTCGAATACACGGTACTCGTCATCCTGCATCTTGATGAGGATGGTGTGGTAAATCAGGCTCATTGCCTGAGCAGGAATGAGGGCGTTGCGGTCATCTACGGAGAGCTGCTGGTAGAGAGATTCGGCGTCGCCGAAGAATTTTTCTGCGAGCGCTGCCTCGTAGGCCAGAAGTTGGCGCATGCGGTAGTTATAGCGTTGCTCCTTGATGTCTTCCCGGCTCACGCCGAATAGTTTCATGTCGTCGGCAGGCAGGTAATAGCGGTTATATTTGCGAGAGTCCTCAGCAACATCGCGGAGAATATTGACCAGCTGGAGCGCATACCCCAGGGCCACTGCGTAATCCTTTGCCGCCGGAGATGCTCCCATGACTGTCGCACTTGTTATGCCCACACAGGCTGCAACTTTGTAGGCATAGGCGAGCAAATCCTCGCGTGTTTCCGGTTGTTTGGGGCAGATATCGCTGCGGCAACCATCAATCAGCTCCATCATGGGACTGATGTCAAGCTGCAGGCTGCTGACGAGTTTCTGCACTTCATCTTCTACACCGGGAGTAGGCGCTGATTTCATGGAGATGACGTCGCACCAGCGGTCGAGGGCTGCGTGGCGCTCTGCCTCTGTCATGCCCGGCTCGTCTACGATATCGTCGATGATACGGCAGAAAGCATAGAATTGAGCCATGCGCATGCGTTTTTCGGCAGGCAGGTCCATGAGGGTGAATGCCAGGTTCGATTTGGCATTGCGTGTTATGGAGTCTGATTCAGACATGATGATGAGTGAGAGTAAGCAGGTGAGTCTGAGTAGAAATCAATTAGTCAATGGCTCCCCAGTGATTGGTGAATGGCCAGAGAGTGAGACTGGCCGGACCGAGTATGTTAAACTGGTGAACCGGCCCCCAGTAGCGGGAATCTTTGGAGTTCACAGTATTATCACCCAGCGCCAGATATTCGTTCAGGTTGGGGGAGTGCGGTGTGCGCTTGAGGGAGATGGCGTTACCTTCCGTCATGTAGGCCTGGTAGTATACGGCGGCATCGCGGTAGCGGTTGAGGGCATTGTACCCCGTGCTGTTATGGGGGGCCTGGCAGGAAGCGACTCGGCAGATGCCGGTTTCTGTGGCTGGTTGTCCGTTGATTAGCAGGTGGGGCTGCTCTATCTGAACTTTGTCGCCGGGCAGGGCACACAGGCGCTTGATGTAATTGCTGGCCCGGCTCTGGTCAGGCATGCCAGCCGGCACATCAGTGTTGATGCCGCGAGTGTCGAAAACGAAGGTTTCGCCCCTGCGAGGGGTGCGGAAGTGGTAGGCCATGCGGTTCACTACCACCATGTCGCCGGCGTCGATACGCCCGCGCAGTACGACCTCACCGGGCATGAGATTGCGCCCCAGTTTGCCGTTCTTGCTGAGGTATTCCGCCACGGCACCCTGAGCACAGGGAACAGTTGCCTGACTGCCATCGCTGAACCGAATGCGGGTGCGCGTGAAGAGGGGGAGCACAGACGGGTAACGCTCCGTGGTCAGGTTGACGATTGCCTTGCTGTTTTCTGCCACGACTTCGCAGTAACTACTCCCCAGGGTGAGGGTCTGCCACCAGCGTACAGGAGCTGCCGGCAGTTGCTCGTCTTCTGCCATCGGGTGTATGATGATGCCGTTGAGTGTGGGTTGCATGGACCCGGTCGGTATGCGGAAAGGCTGGGCGTAATATGTTCTGATACCCAGAAAGATAACCATGATGACGAAGAATGACTCCACTGTCTCGGCCAATGCGCTGCGCTTGTATCCGCGAAGGCTTTCGCTGAGGGTTTCTATCTCGGTTGTCACGACTTCTGTCTCGGCTTTCCGCCAATGCAGCAGGGCCTTGCTCAGCCGCTCGCGCAGGGAGAGAAGTTGCTCTTTGCGTTCATCGGAGATGTGGGGTTTGTGATAATTGTAGTATCGGGTCAGTGCGTTTTTTGCATCCACCCCTTTACGACGCCAGCCCGGTGTGAACCAGGCCAGGGCACAGTCGGCAATCCAGTTAACTGTTGTGAGTATATAGCGCATGATTACTTGTTGTTATCATTCTACTCAATTTGCACAGAAAGGGAAGTCAAAAAATCGCCATGCTGCATTTACTGCTGCATGGTCTGCTCGGCAGTGGTGGGTTCGGGGGAGTCTGCGCTGAACTCCAGCCCGGTGAAGATGAGTATGAGCATGACGATTGCTGCGCCAATGCGATACCAGCCGAAAATGCTCAGACTGTGTCGGTTAAGGTAACCAACCATCCATTTGACTGCAATAACTGCACTGAGCCAGGCTGTGGCTGTACCGACCAGCAGGGGGAGCCAGCCGAGGGTGCTGATCATTTCTCCACCATGTTTCCAGGCGTCATGTAGCGTTGCGGCACCCAGGGTGAGCAGCCCCAGCAGGAAGCTGAATTCCACCGCCGCTGCAACACTCAGGCCTGCGAAAAGTCCCCCCAGCATCGTCATCAGGCTGCGGCTTACACCGGGGCACATGGCTATACTCTGCATGAAGCCCACTTTCAGAGCCCCTCGCCAGGTGAGCTCTTCGAGCTCCTTGCCGGCGAATTTCTTGCCGCTTTTCTTGCGGGCACGCACGAAAAGGAGGATGACGATACCACCGAGAGCCCATGTGGTTGTGACTGTGGGGGCGTTGAAGAGCGCACTCTTAATAAAATCGTTGAAGAGCAGCCCCAGTACCAGTGCGGGCAGGAAAGCCACGATGATGTTCACCAGAATTCTGGCGCCGACCGGGTAGCGCTCCTCGGCTGTGGCATCTGCACGAAACATGTTTTTTGCAGCCTGCAGGCTGCCCAGTGTCATTTGCTTAACTCTTTGGTAATAGAGGCCGAGCACGGCGATAATGGCTCCGCTTTGTATGCAGATGTGGAATGCTTTCATCGCATCGGAATCAGGCAGTGACAGCAGATATTGTGCAATGATGAGGTGACCGGTGGAGCTGACCGGCAGATATTCGGTCAGGCCTTCAACTATGCCCAGAATGATGGAGTCGAGAATCGTCATGACGCCGACTCCTGTACTCTATTTCCACGAAAAGGTCAATCAAAAAACGGAAAAAACCCCGCTTTTTGTCAGAAAAAGAAAAAAAGGATTGATGCCGCGTCAAAAATCTGCTATGAATAGTGGCGTATTTCAGCGTTCGGTAAATTTTCGGTTTATGAAAACATTCTCCAGAAAACAGGGTAGAGGCTTTACTCTGATTGAGTTAATGGTGGTTATGGCCATTATAGGCCTGTTGATGACGATGTCGGCGAATGTGTTGCGTGATGCCGGCAAGGGGCGTGGGCTTGATTCGGGGGTCGATATGCTTGAAACCATGGTGCGGGAGGCTCGCGCCACTGCCCAGGGGAACGACTGCTACACACGCCTCATCATCGCTAAGGATGAAGATGATAAGAGTATGGATACTCGCCACTTGCGCTATATGACAGTGCAGATGAAGCGAAAGAATGAAAACACTCGTGGTACCTACGATGGCACGGATATAGAGGGTGATGGTGTGTGGGTTTCCACTTCTGCCGGTGTGTTGCTGCCTCCCGGTGTGTTCTTCAGCCCCACCTACAGCACGACCCTTAAGTGGATGGATCACGCCGGTGGTGATATGCTCGGGCAGGAGGTAACACGCCTGGCCGGTAAGGGACAGACGGCTGTTTACTACATCGAGTTCGATGAAAAAGGCCGTTATGTTACCCCGCAGTCCGATCCCCTGAACTCCCCGCCTGCACAGCGCCTGGTCGTTATCAGCGGGCGCCCCGGTTCCGGCAATCGTGCGAAAGATGGGGTTATTCCATCGGATTTTGACTCTCAGCGTCGTCCGGCTGCTGCAAAGGGTATCGTTATCTGGCCTTCCGGTGATATCGGGAAGTTGCGCACCACTCGCCACGTATATGGGGAAGAGGATTGATTTGTTGACGGAATAATTTTACCCGGTTTTTTTAACATGAAGAAGCGAAACATGCACCGCTGCGGCGGTTTCACCTTGATGGAAACACTGCTGGCCGTGGCGTTGGTCGGCGTGCTGGTCTCTATTTTCCTTACTGTATTTGTGCCGGCTCGTGGTATGGTGCAACAGGCTCTTACTAAACAGGAGGCTGAGCGAGTCACCGGAATTCTGCGCGCGGAACTCGGTACCATACGCCCCAATGAGCGCGCAGGCGCCCAGGCAAAAACCTCCTCCGACGGTAAATATCTCACTCCTTTCGATAAGGGATTCTACTGGCTGCAGAAAAGCAAGCGCCCGTCCACTTCCATCGTGATTTTTTCTTATAGAGCAGACACATCGAAACCTGCCAGGGATGACGGCTCTTTCCCGCCGGTGAAGGCAGCCAAGGCTGTGCCCGGTAAGAGCTCACAGCTGGTGACAGTTGTCTGCCCCATGGATGACAGGCTGCACAAGAACGATATAAAGGAGGCCGTGGGACCCGTTTTTGTTGTGAAGATGAGCCAGCTTATCGACAAGAATAACGGCACTTTTGAGCTTTCTCCCAATCCTGGTGTGATAGCACAGGCAAATCGCCCCGAGGAGTACTTCTCAAGTGATGATAAAGGGCAGGCCTATGGTGGTACTGTATTCTACAGGGCTGATTTTTACCAGATGCTGCCGCCCAATCCTGCGCGGTATCGCGATCGCAGCTGGCGTCGCATGGGGCGCCCGCTCTTCTCAGCCAACATGTCTTTCCATCGTTAAAAATATTTTTCCTACATGAAGACGACAACATACACAGGTCGCTGCGGCGGTTTCACGCTGGTGGAACTTATCGTGGCCATGGCGATTACAGCCGGATTGGTGCTGATAATCATGCAGCTTACCAACAAAGGTATTGATTTGTGGAAAAAGGTACAGGAGGATGTCAGCACCAGCACCAGCGGTCGTGTGGCCATGCAGATTATATCTCATGACCTCGAATCGTTCCAGATGAAGGGCAATAACAGCTACGAATGGTTATTCGCCAAGACGGAACAGGCTCGCCAGGGCGGCAAGCTGCCGAAGGGACTCCAGATTCCCCGCTCTGTGCAGATGGTATTCTTTGCCTGTGCTCCGGATCGTAATCCGGCAGTGAGCAGCAGCACTTCGCTGCGCAGCAACTACCGCGACGCCCGCGCTCACAACGCCGAGACTCAGGGGGATGTTAACGCCATTGGCTATCGCCTGATGTACCGCGACCAGGTGCTTAATGTCGACGCCAGTGACAAGGAAAAGGGAATTTTCCCCATTTTCTCCCTGTATCGTCAGGTCATATCCCCGCGCGAGAGCTACGATAATCTTATGTGCCGCGACCAGCTGGATCAGGCATACGTCCCTTACGAAAAAGACGAAAAGGAAAACTTCCTTTGTGAGAATATCGTTGAGCTCAGCCTGATATTTAACATCGAGTATGTCAGCGATGAAGCGAATGCTGAGACCGGTCGTCAGGCGGAGTATCAGAGTGTGAGCATTCCGGTGATTTCTTCCACCAGTGCGTCGATGAACAAGTCCATTTCCGTGTACGGGGACAAGATTGTGGCCGGAACCGCGACCTATCGGAACGCTCGCATAGTGTCTGCAACCATGTCTATCACCGTGCTGACAGATGAAGGTGTGAACCTGGTGGAGCTCATTCGTCAGAAGCGTCGCAGTGCGCCCAAGGCGGATGAATTCTTCCGCAGTTACACTCGCTCTTTCACCGGTACCGTGCTGCTGCCACAGCCTATGTAAGAACATCTGCTGCTACTGACATGAGTTTTGATATGCAGCAAACCAAGCCTGATGCTCTGCTTCCGCAGGTCATCAGGCTTTGGTGTGATCCCATACCCCGCAGCGGTTATGAGAATATGGCCGCAGATGAATTGCTCAGCCGCCGCGAGGAGGCTTGGCTGCGTGTGTATGGCTGGGCTCGACCGGCGGTAAGTTTTGGCTATTTCGATACAGCGGCAGTTGCTGCTTCTCTGTTTCCCGGTGAAGGGGTGGAGTACATACGCCGCTGGACCGGTGGCGGTATAGTCGATCATCGCAAGGGTTATACCTATACTGTGACTCTGCCTGCTCAGCCCGGGGTTGTGTATCCGCCTGCAGATCGTTTGTATAAGTGGATTCACGGTGCACTGGCGGCAGCATTGCAAGCCAGTGGGGTAGAGTGTACACTGCTTGTGGAAGATGCGCCGGATGGCGGGCGTGCTTGCTGGGCGAGCCCGGTAGCCAGTGACATTGTGGCGCCGAATGGGCAGAAATTGGCCGGAGCCGGTCAGCGCCGATACCGTGGTGCCGTGTTGCACCAGGGGCTTATACAGGAGTGCGAACCGACAGATGGCTGGCAGCTGCTGCTTGCCCGCGAACTTTCCCCGGTGGTGGAAGAGGTGCAGGGTGATGAGCCGTACCCCGGGTTTGCTGCTGAACTTGCAGAACTGTGCCGAACAAAGTATTGCAGCGAGGCGTGGAATGATGAAAGCCATGGCCGACGAAAACCGACTATTTCATGAGTGATGATGCTTTCAGATGGCGCCTGAATGTTGCTGCTGTGATTATGGATTCAGCAGGGAATCTGCTGCTGGCTCGCAAGAGTGCAGATAGTAAACACCTGCATTTCCCCCAGGGTGGCGTTCATGCCGGCGAGACGTATGAACATGCTATTGTGCGCGAGGTCGAGGAAGAGGTGGGATTGCCGCGCCCGGCTTACAATATCGTTGCACGGTGGGGTGGCCTCCGTTATTTTTACCGCGAAAAGAACCGTAAGAGCGAGGATTGGGACGGTCAGCAACAGACCTGGTTCCTCTTGCTGTGTCATGGTGAGATACCCGAGACCGACTGTACATACAGCTCAGAATTCGAGCAGGTTGAGTGGGTACACTACAAGCGGATTCGACCGGAAATGTTCGTTTCTTTTAAGAGAGAGGTCGTCATGCGGGTGTTGGGGCATTTCCTGCCGTCGCATAATGAGACGATACATAGTCGCCTTGCTCAGCTTGATATGACGGTGGCGTACCGCTATCGCCCGGATCGTCCGCACCCGCCCTCAGAGGATCGCAGCTTTTTTGCCGGTGGTAAGGATGAGATGGTGGCGACGATGGAAGAGCTCAACATGCGTATGATGTATGCGCAGCGACGGCTTGATTACCTGTACCGTAAGGAGAAAACGCCACCGTTGCGCATGCTGGTGCTTATCTGCGGTTCACCGGGCAGTAATCGCAAGAGCTGTCTTCGCCGCATTGCCTCCTGTTGTGACCCCTTGCTTACGCGTGCGTTTCGTCCTGAGTGGCAACCGGAGGAGTATGATATGGTTGCGCTGCAACAGTACCCGGCTGAGAGCGAGATTCGCCTGATGTGCCGGCGTATGCAGGATCGTAATTTTGCCCCTGAGCTCATCGACAAGCATGAGATGGAACTTGCCGGTAGCGGGGTGCGACTGTTGCATTTTCACTTACACCCGCCCGGTGGTACATTCCAGGAGCCTGATACGATGTTGCCCTGTTATTATGTACCCTGCGAGAAAAAGTGGTATCGAGACTTTGTGATTACTAATATATTGGTGGAAACTCTCGAAAAATTGCTGGCTGAGTCAGAAAAAATACTCGCCATGCGCGGCTGATAGTGCTATAGTGTGCTCATGAAACGAACTCTGGTCAAACACGCGCTGGCCAGCGATGCCGCGCAGGATTCAATTCTCGTTCAGGGGTGGGTCCGCACCCGCCGCGACTCCAGGGCTTTCTCCTTCCTCGAGGTGAATGATGGCACGAGCCTGGCCTCTATTCAGGTCATTGCAGACGCCGGCATACCCGGTTACGAAAACATCGGCAAAATGACGACCGGAGCCTCTGTGTCTGTTGAGGGGCGGCTGGTCGAGAGCCCCGGCAAGCAGAAGTGGGAGATTCAGGCTACCGCCATTACTCTTGTCGGAACCTCGCCGGAGAATTACCCGCTGCAGAAAAAAGGTCATTCGCCTGAGTTCCTCCGCACCATAGCCCACCTTCGCCCCCGAACCAACCTGTTCGGTGCCATTTTCCGTACGCGTTCGCGCATTGCGCGCGCCGTGCACCGCTTCTTCATGGAGCGCGATTTCTTCTGGGTGCATACGCCCATCATCACGGCCTCTGACTGTGAAGGTGCAGGGGAAATGTTCCATGTCACCACACTCGACCCGCTGGCCGAGAACAAGAGCTACGAGCGAGACTTCTTCGGTAAACCTGCCAGCCTCACCGTTTCCGGTCAGCTTGAGGGCGAAACCTTTGCCTGTGCTCTGAGTAACATCTATACCTTCGGCCCTACCTTCCGAGCTGAGAACAGTAATACCTCCCGTCACGCCGCAGAGTTCTGGATGATTGAGCCCGAGGTCGCTTTCTGTGACATTTACGGCGATATGGATTTGGCAGAGTCGTTCATCCGCCATATTGCCGACACCATGCTGGCGGATGAGAGCGGTGATTTTGACTTCTTCTGCAAGTTTGTGGATAAGGGGCTTCGGGCTCGTCTGGAAGAGGTGAGCAATAAGCCTTTCGTTCGCTGTTCCTATACAGAGGCCATTGATATCATGCTCGCGAGCGGTGAGAAGTTTGAGTATCCTCCCTATTGGGGGATGGATTTGCAGAGCGAGCACGAGAGATTCCTGACTGAGCGCCATTTCAAGTGCCCCGTCATTGTTTATAATTACCCCAAGGAAATCAAGCCTTTCTATATGCGATTGAACGACGATGGCAAGACTGTTACCGCCATGGATGTGCTGGTGCCCGGCATTGGCGAAATCATCGGCGGCAGTCAGCGTGAAGACCGTCTGGAGGTGCTTGAGGATAATATTGCCCGTTTGGGTATGGATGCCGACGCATACTATTGGTACAATGACCTGCGCCGTTATGGCAGTGTGCCGCATGCGGGCTTCGGTGTCGGCTTTGAGCGTCTCATCATGTTCGTGACCGGCGTGCAGAATATCCGCGACGTCCTTCCGTATCCGCGCACTCCCCGCAACTGTGAATTCTGATTTTAACCCTCGTAAACCGATTTTTAGCTTGTCATCTCATTTTTTTAATGCTAGAATCCTCTCGGTAACGTTATGAATATCCAACCGAAATTCACACCCGTGCTTGACCCGGACTTCATTGCTCCGGTGCTTTGGAACAAGGCTTTTGAGGATAAGGTCGCTGCTGACCCCGCCTCTCAGCCCATTGACATCGCCCTCACCCGTATGGATGGTACCTGCTTCCGCTGGAGCGGTAAGGTGCTCCCCTCGAGCGAGGAAAATGATGCTCTCAACAACCTCTACATCGAGCGAATCGTTAAGTTCCTTCTCTGGATGAAGGGCGGCTGCACCATCATGGTGGCCGGGGCTGACAAGATTGCCGACATGCTGGCTGCAACCTACTGCGCCGGTGGTGCCCGTGAGTTCGATTGGGACTTCATCGGCAAGAAGATTTACGACCAGCCCATTCAGGTGGTGAAAGTTGCCTGCCCCTGCGAGCTGCCTGCCGAAAACTCCACCTCCGTTGCTCTCGGTCGTAACCTCGACGGCTATCGCATTGGTTTCGACCTCGGTGGTTCCGACCGCAAGTGCGCTGCCGTGGTGAACGGCGAGGTTGTGTACTCCGAAGAAGTGGTGTGGGATCCCTACCACCAGACCGACCCCATGTACCAGCTTGAGGGTGTGGATGACTCTCTGCTGCGCGCTGCCAAGCACCTGCCGCAGGTGGATGCTATCGGCGGTTCCGCTGCCGGTGTGTATGTGAACAGCGAGCCCCGCGTAGGTTCCCTCTTCCGTGGTATCTCTCAGGAGGACTTCGTGAATGTCATCCGCCCCATGTTCAGCACGCTCAAGGATCGCTGGAGCGAGCGTATGGGCAAGGAGGTTCCCTTCGAAGTGGTGAACGACGGCGAGGTAACTGCTCTTGCCGGAGCCATGGGGATGAATGACGATGCTGTGCTCGGTATTGCCATGGGTACCTCTCTGGCTGCCGGTTATGTTGACCCCGAGGGCCACATCATGCCCTGGCTCAATGAGCTTGCTTTCGTGCCCGTTGACTATCAGGAGGACGGCGGCGTGGACGAGTGGTCCAAGGACAAGGGCGTAGGTGCCATGTACTTCTCTCAGCAGGCCGTAGCTCGTCTTGCTCCTCGCGCCGGTTTCGAGTTCGGCAGCATGCCCTATCCTGAGCAGCTTAAGAAGGTACAGGCTGCTATGGCCGAGGGTGATGACCGTGCCCGCAAGATTTACGAGACTATCGGTGTTGAGTTCGGCTACACCATCGCATACTTCTCGAAGTTCTATGCTCTTCGCAACCTTCTGTTCCTGGGTCGCGTAGCCACGGGTGAAGGTGGTCAGATTATTATCGACAAGGCCAACGAGGTGCTCAAGGGCGAGTTCCCCGAGCTTGCCATCACGCTTTGCGTGCCCGATGAGAAGACCAAGCGTCACGGTCAGGCAGTAGCCGCAGCTTCTCTTCCCAAGCTGGGCTAACTCACTCCTTTTTCATCTGTCAGACCGGGCAGTGTGCGCAAGTGCCTGCCCGGTCTTTTTGGTGTAGTGGGTGGTACAATTTAAAATTCGTAACTCTTTTTCCTCAACGATGTCAGGTAACAGGGTAGAGATATGGCAATGTCCGGTTTGTGGTACGCAACTGGATATATCCGGTGTGGGTTTTTACACTCCGGTGACCTGTACCGGTTGTAATCTGACGGAGCATGTTCATACCGTGATATCCGGTTGTCGGGTGGAGGGAGTACTTGGGATTGGCGGCATGAGTGTGGTGCTTCGCGCACGCGATCTGGTGCTCAACCGAAGTGTTGCCATAAAGTTGCTCAATGATACGTACCGAAATCAGCCCGAACGAGTTGCGCGTTTTGAAAATGAATCTGCCATGATGGCGAAAGTTCGCCATCAGAACGTGGTTTCTGTTTATCATGCCGGGCGTGCCAGGGGGCAGTTCTATATTGCCATGGAGCTGGTGAATGGCCGCGACCTCGAAACTGTGGTCAGTGAGAGCGGCCCGCTTACACCGCTGCAGGCCGTAGAGTACACCATGCAGGCTGTAGCCGGGTTGCAGGCGGCATACAAGGCCGGCCTGTTGCACCGTGACATGAAACCCGGTAACATCATCATTGATTCCGAAGGTCATGCCAAGGTGCTCGACTTTGGTCTTGCTCTGGGGCAGCAGCAGGAAGACACCGAGGAAATCATCTGGGCCACTCCATATTATGTGCCGCCTGAAACACTCCGGCGAGATGAGGAAGATGCCCGAACGGACATCTATGCTCTTGGCATGACTCTGCGCTATCTGCTCACCGGCGTCGGTGAGTTCAGAGAGTCCGCTGTCTCCGTGCATGATTTGCTCAAGCGCAAACAGCGCTTGTCTTCGTTCGAGGAATGTCTGCCCGGAGCCAACGAGAGTCTGTGTGATTTAGTGAATCACATGACGGCATACGACCCGGCAAATCGCCCGGCGAATTACTCTGACCTGCTTGCTGAGCTGACAGCTGTGCGAGCAACTCTGCTTAGAGATGAGGAGGAGCGCAGCCCCGCAAAACGTCGTGCCTTTATCCTGCGAGTGTTGAAATATGCCGGTATCACCCTTGCGGTTGGTTCAGCAGTAGCAGCTCTGTCTGCTTATCTTGCCACGCCTGCTCCCCGGCAGCTTTTCTATACACCGCCTGCCTATGCTACAGAGAACCGGTTGAAGCCGGCGGAAGATGCACTTGCTGCCCGTGACTTTGAGCGAGCCCTCGAGCTTTTCCGCCTGATGGCAACAGAGGAGCACGAACCCGCGCTTGCTGCCTGGTCTGCTCTGCATGCGGCTCTGCTGGCCGATATGCTGAAGAAACCTTCGGCTCCAGATGAATTTCAGCATTTTGTCACCATGTCTCAGCGTGGTGGAGCCTGTGCTGCTGCTCAGCACATCTATTCGGATTTCAGTCGAATGGCGACGGATGTTCAGGCTGAGCAATTTTCTTCCGCCTACCTGAAGTCTGTTTATCTTACCCGTTCGGCTTTGCTGAACTTTATGTTCAACGAGACGGCCAAGGCAGAAAAACTCATGTCGGATGCCGCAGCCGCTCGCGGAAAACTTCCTGAGCCGTATGCTCAATTCTGCAGAGCGTATGATGCCTATGCCCGTGATTGTGCCGGCGGTGCCATTACTCAAAGGCAGGCACAGGCTCGACAGGAGCTGAAAGCTCACCGCATAGGCGAGGCTCGCAGTCGGCTCAACGCTTTGCACTGTATCCCGAATCTGGATTCTGCACTGCGGGCAGAAGTTGAGGTGCTGCTAGAGGTCTGCGATGTTGCCGAACCGGCTTTTGCCATGCTCAGGCGTCGCTGTGGTGCGAATTACAGCCCCGGCTCCACTCCGGATGAAGTGAAAGCGCTTGCCGATACCCTGAACCGGGGGGAACTTGCTGCTGAACTGGCTACGCTTTGCTACCTGCTTTGCGGTGATTATCAGGCCGCTCAGGCTGCGAATCCCTATCGGTCGCAACCTCAGTCACAGGCTCCCTTTGCTATTATGATGCGCGATTGGCTCAGCCGACTTCCCATGACCAAGGGCGTGTAACTTCCTGCCGCAGTGCGGGGCAATCTGCGTGAGCATGAAAGGGTGTACGGGCGCAGATAAAGTCTCTCTATATCCCGGCCGGAGCGAAATCGACGAAACGGGCAGCAATGTCGACATGAATCGGCACGACGGGCAGACGACTCCCCGGTAGCAGATTACGTCCGTCTGCGGAGCTCCAGCGGCAGGCGTGTGATTCGTAGTACCAGCGAGAGCCCAGACGCTCTGGCAATTCGCCGCCGGATATGAAGCCGCGCATCTGCAGCTCAGAGATTTCAACGGCGAGCCCCTGGGGGTAGGTGTCTGTCACTACGGCCTGCCAGTGTCGGGGAGATTTGCTCTCACATTCGGCGGCCAGGTAGAGAGTAAGTTTGGTCTGGTGGGCCTCTTTCTCAGCGGCTGCGGAGTTTCTTTCGGTCTCGGAGATATGCTCTGCCAGCTCGGCGAGGCGCCCGGGTGCGGGCAGGTGGGTTCGGGCGTGTTTACCCTGAGAGAGTTTGGCAAACCCCCGGTGTACGATGAGGTCGGCATAGCGGCGAATGGGACTCGTGAAGTGGCAGTAATCGCCCTTCGCCAGGCCAAAGTGACCGAGTGCGCGGGTGGCATAGCGGGCACGCATCATGGCGCGCAGCAGTGCGACGGTGAGAATTTGCTCGTCGGCGTGCCCCTTGATGGCGGCTGCTACGCGGCTGAGTTCCTCGCGTGAGTTGAGAGCACCGGCCGGTATACCGTAGCTGCGCGCCGTGAGGGCGAAACTGTGAAGTTTGGCGGGGTCGGGTTCCTCATGCACGCGGTAGATGGTCGGAACGAGCGCGGCTTTCAGGGCTGCGGCCACGGCCTCATTCGCCGCGAGCATGAACTCTTCAATCATCTGGTGGGCTATGTCATGGCTCTCTGTCTCTACGCCGATGGGATGCCCGAAGTCATCCAGCAACACGCGCAGCTCGGGTAGGTCGAGGTCGAGTGCTCCCTGTTGAAAACGGCGGGCGCGCAGTGTTGTGGCAAGCCGGTGCCCGAGGTGCAGCATGGCATCTACCTCAGAATCTCCGCTGCTATCGCGCTTTTCCAGCACAGCCAGTGCCTGTTCATAGCTCAGGCGGGCGCGGGAGTGGATGACGGCATCCGCAAAGTGTGCGTGCTTCACCTCGCCTGCGGGGCTCAGTCGCAGCAGGCACAGGCGGGTGGGGCGGTCACAGCCTGATTTGAGCGAGCAGAGCTCATCGCACAGTCGCGGCGGCAGCATGGGCAGCACGCGGTCGGGCAGGTAGGTTGAGTTGCCACGCAGAGCGGCTTCGGTATCCAGAGCGCTGCCGGGTTTCACATAATAGCTTACGTCAGCAATGTGTACGGCCAGCTCGATATCTCCACCGGGCAGTTCGCGCAGGGAAATAGCATCGTCGTAATCACGAGCGGTCGCAGGGTCGATGGTGATGACACAGCGTCCCCGCCAGTCCTCCCGGCGTGCGAGCTCTGCGTCGGGCAGGGTATCGGGCAGGGCTGTGGCTTCTGCCAGTACGGCCGGCGGGAAATCCGAGCGCAGCGTGTAACGGTGCATGATGGTGGTGATATCTACCCCACTGTCATCGGGCCAGCCAAGTACCTGCTCGACAGTTCCGGTGGCCGGCATCTTACCGCGCGGATAACTCAGCACCTGCACGGTGATAGCCATGCCGACCAGCAACTCGGGCGGGGGCGGAGCTGCTAGCATGACCTGCTCAGGGGAGGTGCGCCCGTCGCCCACCATGCTTCCGTAACGCCCGCCGGGGCGATAGATTCCCACCCAGGTGCCACGGCGTCGCTCCTGTATGTCGTCCACTCGTACTTCCAGGCGCACGTTCTCTTCTGAGGGGCGCTGGCGCTTGCGACCATGGCGGTGGTAGCTATCACTCGCAGTGCGGCGCAGGGTGACACTCACCCGGTCGCCGTCCATGGCACCGCCGTCACGGTGGGGGATAACCGGCAGTTCGATGTCACCGGGGGAATCCGTGCACAGCATGGGGCGCAGTAATTGCTGCCCGTGGCTGTCGGGTACGAAGATGAACTTGCCGGGTTTTACCCTGTGTATACGACCGGTGAGTTTATCTTCCGCCGGTGCTCGCAGCACATAGCGCGCGCCCCGCAGGCGCAACAGCCGCCCCTTGCTCTCCCATTCGCGGATAATCGCTCGAAGTGCCGGGCGTTCCCGCGAATCGCTGCAGACGGCTCGTGCCAGTGCAGAGATATCCTGTGCTTCGTATCTATCTGCCTGCATGTGAGTCAGCAGGCGTTCTGCCAATTCTTTATTTTCAGTCGCCAAGGTGGTCTTCGTTTACGCCTGTTGTTCGCAGGAGAGCCGCATCAATCAGGTTCATGTCTTCGACCCTCTGCTGAATGGTTTTGCCGCCACTGCGGTCGCAGGCGGTTTCGCGGATGATATTGGCCAGCATGCGTGACCACGCTTTCAGGCTTGCTGTTGCATTCCCGTGTTTGCTGTAGGCTTCTGCCTTGTAGTACTCCAGCCCTCCTTTGTTTTCATCTTTCAGCGCCAGCAGCAATTCGCCGCTGTGATTGTCGCGTATGGTCATCTCCAGGCAGATATCGCCCTTCGACAGGGGGGCGGCTATGGTAGAGGTCATGGGGACGGGTGAAATGAAAGAGAGCCCGTCAACCAGAGCGTGCACTACGGGGCGCTGTTCGCGGAAATGTACCACCGCCATGTTCACTCGGATGTCGGCCCGGGCGGGGGTAGCTGTCGCCTGCCAATTTGTTTTGTTCTCTTTATTGATATCTGCGAAAGTCCGGGTCAGGTAGTCGCTCACAAAACCACTCAGTTCTTTTTTCATGAGAGCTGCCTGTTCGGGGTATTCTGTTTCGATTGCGCTTACATCGAGCGGGGCAACGTAGACAGAGCCGCTTTTCTTGCCGGAGTATTGATTTCCCTTGCCGCTGAACCATACCCCGCGAACAGGTAGCTTTGCGGTGCTTTGCAGTTCCACATCGTAGAGCCCGCTTTCGGACTTGAGCGTGTGCCCGCATGAGCTCAGCAGGGCGGTCGCTGTGAGCAGAACCATGAACATCTGTATGTAGGGGGGCTTTCTCATGCTGGGTTTACTGTATCAGTTTTTTTTATAAATTCAATGCTTTTTTTGCCGCATTTATTAAATTTCTCTTGACTTTTCAGGGCTTTAGTGGCATCCTGCCTGTCCGCTCAGCCGTGTGGCGGGGCGAGACCAGCCCGGCGGGTGACAATTCACGCGCACCGACGTCGGAAGAACGATACACAAAACTCAATTTCAAACACTGTTTATAAAACAATGACCAATCTGACTCTGAAGGCCTCCAAGCGCGAGGTTCGTGGTACCGGTAAGCTCAACGCCCTGCGTGCTCAGGGCTTCATGCCCGGTGTGGTGTACGGTCCCGCCGTGCAGGAGAACATCAACATTCAGGTGAAGGCCTCCGACGTGCGCGCCCTCCTCAACAGCGTTGACAGCGACAGCTTCCTCGTGAACCTCGACGTTGATGGCACCGTCATCCTCGCCATGGTCAAGGACGTGCAGCGCAACTTCCTTACCGACCGCACCAACCACATGGACTTCGAGGCCGTGACCCCCGACACCGTTGTTAAGACTAAGGTGGAGGTCAAGCTCACCGGTACTCCCGTGGGCGTGGGCATGGGTGGTGTTGTACACCAGATCGTGTACGAAGTGCCCGTGAAGTGCGCCGTGAAAGACATCCCCTGCTGCATCACCGGTGACATCTCCGCTGTGAAGCTCGGCGAATCCTTCCGTCTCGGCCAGGTCGAGCTGCCCGCCAACGTGTCCAGCCCCTTCAACGGCACGGTGGTTCTGGCTTCCGTTGTGAAGCCCTGATTCCGCTCACCGCAGGAACCATTTATCAAACGGGCTCCCATCGCAGGATGGGAGCCCGTTTGCTGTACGATTGCCGCGATAGGCTTATCGGACCAATGGGTACCACCGGCTTGTTATCACATCGTTGTTGGAGGTCGGCACTAGCCCCGTCAAAATGATTAACAGAGCGACATTCTGCGTGACGTAGATTTCATGGGATTTTCTATGCTTTTCCTTGATACGAAGAAATCTAAGTGATAGAATACCCCTATGGCGAAGCGCACACCGAAGAAAGCAAAAGATAATACTCCTCTCCCGTTTGAAAAGCAGATA
>JAZNVF010000039.1:0-21630 GCA_045592685.1 Akkermansia sp.
TCACGACCTTTTCCTTCCCTCTCTTTATCCTCTCCGGCACCCCACCCGGAAGGTTGTATCCGGTGGCGAGCATCGCTGCTCAGCCTTGGTGCCACGGAAAGTCCGTGAATTGAAAACTGCCTCGCCCGGCCGTTGCTTCAGCGTCGCATGTTTCAGCGTTTCGCTCGCTCTTTCGGGCTTCACCGTGTCGGTGTGCCGAGAAGTATACACGAAACATTGCCACACGTCAAGCTCATTTTTCAAAAATTTTGCATTTTTTTGCAAGAAAAATTTGAAAGTATTGAAAAATCAATGTTTTTAAAAATCACTTTTTTGGCACTTTTGGGCGAAAGCCAAAAAATCGGGTAAGAAAACCGAAAGAAATGCGCCCTTACGGCAGGAATTCCGCAAGGACGCATACAAAAATGTGGATAACGAGTCGTTTTTACTCCGCCGAAGGGATATTCAGCAGCTTGATACCCTGCTCCGCAATCTGGCGCGCTATGGGAGCGGCCACGGTACCACCGCCGGGTGCTACATGCTCAGAGCGAACATCTTTCAACATCAGCAGCACCAGCAACTGAGGCTTATCCGCCGGCAGCATGAGCACGATACCGGCGTCTACCACACCTTCCTTGTGATTCGTGAATGTCGGGTGAGGACGCAACTCACTGTATTTGAGAGTCGTTGTCTTACAAGCCACGCGGTAACCGGGTATGGCAGCGGCGACAGCTGTTCCGCGCCCGACAGCTCCCTTGCGCTCGGTACTGCTCTCCATAGCACTTAATACAGCGGCAGCAGTAGCGGGTTTCATGGCGGGCGATGCCTCCTGAGGCGTTTCACCATCCTTAGCAAGCGGAGCATACATCCCTTCCCTGCCGATAGCAGTGTAAGCCGCAGCAAGTTTCATGGGATTCTGCTTAAAGAAACGCACGAGCGAAAAATACTTCTTCGCCCCGGCTGTGGCAGCCTGCGGCACTTCCACGCCCAGGCGAGCCAACTGAGCAACCAGAACCTCAGGTTTCACCGTAGCCATCATGCGCACGGTTCCGGGTTCGGAAGACTTCTTAATGACCTGGCCACAAGTGAGAGCCCCATAGTTGAAGGGGGCATCTTCAAGAGTAAAACCGGAGCTGACCTGAATCGGTGCGCAGGACACATAGGAATTGACGTTCAGTTTCCCCTGTTCAAGAACAGTAAGGAGCACGAGTGGCTGAATGAGTTTACCGACGTGCGCCTGTTCATTCAACCGAATGGGGGCAAAAGCGCCCTCTGCGGCATATTCCCCGGCGGCCAATATACGACCATCGGGCACATTTACAACCACGGCACAGGCACTGCCGACCTTATATTCACTCAGTGCAGCCGGCACCACGGTATCGCAGACCTGCTGCATATTTTCAGGCTCGGCTGTGACCCAAGACGCTGTAAAAGCGGCGAGCAAAAAGCTGAAGATGTTTCTAATTTTCATTTTATCATTACGTTATTCGTTGTTAACTAATGGAAAGAAGCCCCACCAGTATACGTAGGCTCTATCGTCGCGTCAATGGTAATCCTCCGTCATATCTGAGAAAACATCAACTCCAACCAGTCACACCGACTCCCGCTCAGATAAGCCGCATAAAGTTGCGGGGCATGAAGTCGGAACACATCAATACACCTCCCCGGAAAAAGCGCCATCGAGACCTCCCCATAACGCTCAAATGGCTCCCCTGTTTCGACCTCTGTCGGCATAGGCAGTAAAAAGGCATTGAACACCTTCCCTCCCGAATGGCTATTCGCAAACTTCTGCTCATAAAGGAATTGCTTCACTATATCATTCACCCCCGGAAGAGCGCTCAGGTTATTTTGACGCAGGACAGGAAGATAATACTTGGCATCCAGCACATAAGTTGTTGCCCCATATTGAAAAACCATATCTGGCCGAAGTGTGCCAGCCTCTGCTCTCGCTCCACAGGCAAGCTGCCAAACTGGCGGAGCTATTTTGTACTCTACCGCTTTCCCCAGAGTTTCTCGACAAACGTCTTCCCACACTGTATGAAAATGGACGCAACCAAACACAAACACAGCGTTTGAAAATACATCTTCCTCACAACGCCGCCGCAAGTAGGCCTGCATCAGCTGCAAAATATGTCGCCGTCGGGAATCAAATTGCAGCTCAAGCTCCCCCTCCACACAATGCAGCAGATATTCCGGCTCCCCCAACGCATCCACACTATCCTCTATCGTTTCTACTGAGGGCAACTGCAACAGCTCATGCAGGTGAAACAGTGACAGTTGATGGAAGCATTCTTTCACAACAACGCGATGAAGCCTCGTGATGAAGTGTTCCTCAGCATCAATAGGGCGGCAGGTATAGGTCTCCACATACACAGGCTTCCCGTTCTGCATGAATGGGGTAGAAGAGTCAATCGTGCGGTTCCAGAGTGTTCTTCCCGAACCATTGATGCTAACCAACACATCATCGTCTCGATATTCCCCATTTTCCGCATAATCGCTCAACAAAGTCACCAGCAACGCGAGATAACAGTCTGACGCTTTCTCGTGCAATGAGTCAGAAAACGCTCTTTCATAACGGGTCTTGTAGCGGGCTATCACCTGCAATATCTGAGAAAAAAGGGAGGTTCGTCCGGCAGGCAAAGTGCTGGTATCCGGACAAATATCCGGCTCCAGTAACGAATCTGCAGTTGCATATTTGGGTAAAGAATACACGAGGCACCCACGATAGCAATACATACCTACCAGGCAAAACGCGAAATCTCCCTTGCCTATAAATGCCTCCAGCGGATCTTCCTCATTACCTACGGCCTCTTTATGGAGCTGCCGCAAAATACCTGAGCGGATGAGGCTGATAATAACATCCCCCGATTCCTCCGGTTTCAGGCCAAAAATGCGAGCTATTTGTTCACGAGAATAGGCCACACTCTCTCGCACCCAGGCAAGAGAACGCAAGCGAGGCACTGTGAGAGTGTTCCTCATGTGTGGAAAATCTTTCCAAGCACCAACTCAATTCCTCCGGACTTATACAAGGAATCAAAGCCGGCAACCAATGCAGAATACCCACCGGTAGCATATGAAGCCTCAAACACAGCCTTTCGCTTATGCCTTGCCGCATCCTCATACAGATACATAAGCACTTTACTCCTGACAGCATCGGAAAACGCCACCGCAGTGCTGAGTTCTCCGGAATTCAGGAAGAATGGGCCGAGGTGTTTATCTTCATTAACATCTGCTTCCTGCAATAAAGCATTAACACGCGCGCGCAGCAAGAGCCACTCCGCAGCAAGAGCCCCCTGCACCTTTTCCTTGCCGGAATCTATCCCCATGTACTCAAAGCTCCAGCGACGCTTAAACGCCGTATCGACAGGATAAACGCCCTGGTCGGCACTGTTCATTGTAGCCCAAATGTACATATTGGAAGGGATTTTCACCTTTTCTCCCGGGGGAAGACTCATCCAACGTCGCCAATCTTCCGACGGAGTGATACCATATTCACTTTCCCCGGTCTCCCCTCTGTCCAACAACTGAAAAACATCTCCAAATACCGAAGATACGCGAGCTCTGTTCAGCTCTTCTATGACTAACAGCCAGTTTTGAGATGGGTTCTCTCGGGCTGACTTCAAAACACGAGCAAAAGGACCAGGAACAAAGCCATACGCAATCGTTCCCTCCGACATGACGGGTTTATAACTGCCAACAAAATCAAAATAGCTGTATTCCGGATGGAATGTCACGCGTTCTATATTTTGAGGCGGTACATCCTCGGACTCCGATTTCAACAACCAGCTTTTGCCCGTGCCAGGAGCTCCGAAAATCACTCGATTGCGAGGTTTATTCAAAGGCACTGCTTTCCCCTCACACATATCTACAATAAGATGGTACTGCTCCTTACTCAACTCATGCAAACTCCCATGCAAGTTCTCAAAAAGAGCATTCAATTCCGGATACAACATCAACGTCTCTCGACTTACAGGGCGCGGCAGTTCCTTCGTTTTAACAAAGCCGATAGTCTTACCATCAGAACCAGCCGTAATCTCGCCAAGAGCCAGGACCTGCATTACGGGATATGCTTCATAGCACACAATGGGCTCCCCTGGCTCCACCAGCGCAAAATTGCGCGGCACCTGACGCGGATTACCCTTTTCTGTATAGACGGAATAAGTATCTTCCTCACCTTCTGCCAAGTTTGTAAAGCTCCAATACTGAGGATTTGCAACGAGCAACCAGCAGCGCTCCTTATTGGAGAGGCTCTCTTTATAGGCAAAGGATGGCAACCAAGTCTCCTCAGCCCAATCCAGGACAGGTAACTCTGGCACGACACGCTCATCAAACCAAAGCGCAGCATGATATACGCCCTCACGCTTCTGCGGATGTGTAACCCCCGCCAAACCTCTCCACAGATAATTCTGCATGGTATCACGAGAAATCCCGACATCTTCCACCAACTGTACCAACTGTTCGCCGGAAAGTCCCTGAGCGGTCTCCTTCACTATCCGGCGCACGCATGTTCCCTGCGACCATTCCCTGTGTTTTTGAACCAGCCACTCACACGCTGTAGCAAAGTCCTCGAGATCTGCTGGCACCCTGAAGCGCCGCTCGATTTTAATAGCCTTGGAACGTGACTTCGTCAACTGTCCCACATCCGTATATGTCTCTTTCTCCGCATTAAGCCTGTAGGGCATTTCCCCCGTATCCTGCCTACCCAGAAAGTTGAAAAAACACGCATAGTCAGCATCAGAATCGCAATAGATTTCAACAGTCGCATTGAAATGCCCATTTCGTGCCGTTGGCTTATACAACCTCACAGAAACATCTACTCCATCCCTGTAAACATCAAAGTAATTCTGATGTCCGCGTTTAGAAACAAAACCGCCATGTTCCGCAAGATACGCTGTTATTTCTTTATGTACCGGGATAAAATGAGATTCTAATGCCATGACAACAACATTCTACACAGTTAACCGGGACATATCAAGCAGAATCAACCTTCGGGATTGCATTTCCGCCTTTACAATCGAGCCCTCGTGCTCTATATTAGGGGCATGAGCAACATGAAAGTCTCTGACAATATGGAAGCGCTCATTAAGCTGGCGCTCGATGAAGATTTTGGTGATGGCGATGTAACCTCGACCTATTTCGTACCCGAGGGACTGCAGGCACGCGCACTGATGCGTCCCCGCACCCAAGGTGTACTGTCGGGCGTGAAAGTGGCGGAGGCGGTATTCCGCGCCGTTGACCCGAGCCTGAAGGTGGAAGTATACCTGCACGACGGCGAGGCCGTATCCCCCGGAGCCATTGTGATGATGATTGAGGGCTCAGCCCGCTCGATACTGGGAGCGGAGCGCACGGCACTCAACTTCATTCAACGCCTGTCCGGTGTAGCCACCATGACCGCCAAGTATGTGAAGGCCATCAAGCACACTGATTGCAAGCTGCTCGACACCCGCAAAACCACCCCCGGCTACCGCCTGCTGGAGAAAGCAGCCGTGGTACACGGCGGCGGCAACAACCACCGCCTGGGACTCTACGATCGCGCCATGGTAAAGGACAATCACCTGATGACGGACGGCGACACCGCCCACCTGCAGGCCTGCATCGACAAACTCAATGCCGACAAACCCGGAGTAGAGGTCGAGCTTGAAGCCGACAATCTCACTCAGGTGGAAGCCTTCCTGAAACTGCGCGGCGTGGACTACATTCTGCTCGACAACATGAGCCCGGCAGATATGGCCAAGGCCGTGGAAATGCGAGGTAAGAACAAGAAGCCTTACTTCGAAGCCAGCGGTGGTCTGACCCTCGAAACCGCCCCGGCAGCCGCCGAGAGCGGAGTGGACTTCATGAGCTTCGGTTGCCTGACCCACTCTGTACCCTCCATGGATTTGGGGCTTGACTTCACTGTAGAGCGCTGATAGACAAACCATGAATTTGGGTCCGAGAGAAGCACTTATCACCCTCAACCTCATACCGGGGTTGGGGTCGGTGCGTATACAGGAACTGCTGAACTTCTTCGGCTCAGCCGAACTGGCTCTGGCAGCCCCCCACAGCGTACTGGAACAAGTGCCGCGTATCGGGCCGAAATTGGCACGCGCCATCGCAAGCTGGCGCGACTGTACCAACGTGCACGCCGAACTCGCCCTGGCGGCAGATTGCGGCGTGCGCGTCGTTACCCTGATTGATGATGAATACCCCACAGCCCTGCGACGCATGGGTGACCCGCCCATCGTGCTCTATGTGCGCGGCGAGTGGCAGCAAAACGACGCAGAGCGCAGTGTTGCTATCGTGGGCACCCGCGCAGCCTCGCCCTACGGCATGACGCTGGCCAGGCGTTTCGGGCGCGAACTGGCAGATGCCGGCTGCACCATCATCTCCGGTCTGGCTCGTGGCATTGACACCGCCGCCCACTGGGGCGCGATGGATGCCGGCGGTCGCACCATCGCCGTGCTGGGCTACGGCATGGCAGGCATCTACCCGCAGGAAAACGTCGAACTCGTCGAAAACATCTGCAACGGTCACGGCGCCGTGGTGAGTGAGTTCCCCATGACCCTGCGCCCCGGGCGCACCACCTTCCCCCAGCGCAACCGAATCGTGGCCGCCTGGAGCCGCGCCGTACTTGTGGCAGAGGCCCCGAACCGCAGCGGAGCCCTTCACACCGCCACCATGGCGGCAGATTCATACGGTAACAGCGTCTTCGCCGTCCCCGGCCCGATTGATCGCCCCTCATCCGTCGGTTGTCATGCACTCATCCGCGACGGAGCCATACTCTGCACCACCCCGCAAGAACTGATGGCTGACATGCATTGGAGCGGCGCCCCGCAGCAACTCGAACTCTTTCCGGCAGAGCAGGCAGATGAACCAGCTGCGGTTCACGGGCCGACAGACTGCCCCAACCGCGCCGAAATTCTGGCAGCCATAGTCGCTGGGTACGACACGCTCGATACCCTCTGCACCGCCCTTGGCCTGGGAGCCATGGCCCTCACCCCGCAGCTCATGCGTCTGCAGATAGAGCAAGCCATCCGTCCCCTGCCCGGTGGGCGCTATGTTTGTAACTGACGCTAACTATAAGTTTTCATCTATAGAAAACACGTTGACATCGGGTCGTTCCAACGGCTTAGTGAAATCACCACAGTCAGGTGTTGGCAACTCGCACTCAATTCCTCCCAACGAAAGAACACTCAGATAAATATCATCGTGGGACAACTGTTTCGCTGCGTTATTCCGCATATTCTCAATTTTATCGGAATGAGCAGCAGCGTATTGATCTGAGAACCAAACGAAAGAAAACACATGTCGTTGCTGCACGATATTAAGAGCCCCTCCATGCATCCATGCATTCTGTTCGCCAAAGGACTGCCCATGATCGGAACTATACACCACAACCGCCTTTCTATCCCTGAGTTTTTCGATAATGCGGAACAGCAAATCATCCACCTGCAACAGGCAATTGTCGTATAAATCGTAATTCTCCCCCCCCGAACCAAACTTGGCAAATTCAGGGTCGTGAGCATAGGGAGCATGGCCGGTTCCATCTTCAATCAATATAGCACGCCGCCCCCCTTGCTTAACAATATTTTCAACTTTTGCGACAAGTTCGCTACTATCCCCACACCGATGTATATCTGATACTTTACCATCCAACAACTTGAATATTTTCGGATTTAGATCCCATCTCGTCGTCCTGCAAAGAAGCAAATCCAGCTCAAATCCGTGCTTTTCCATAATACTGAACATCGACGTGTGAACAGCCGTTCGATTACGACAGGTAGCATCCGATAGAATCCCATATATAGAAGAAATGGTCGATGTCGCATATGATTTGAAATACGGGAAATTTATTATACTCGTATTAAGAGTGGAAAGTTTGGGCAAAGTCTCTCGTTCATATCCATTCCATGAAGCATTTCCTGCGCGATAAGATTCCCCGATAAAGAGAACAACCACCACATCATCATCACAAAGTAATGTCGACTTCAGTGATTCAGCCTTCGCGAAATCTTTCACCACGTAGTGGTCAACGACATAGTACACAAAAGCCACTTGCCTGTAAAACGGCAGCAACACGCGATATGGATACTCAGGACGATACTCATTCTGCATACCTGTCAGTTGAGCATCCAGTTGATTCTTACGTGCGGCATCACTATCACACGGATAAACTTTATAAAGAAGAGGTATCAGATATTCTGGTTTTTTTTCAGCCAACAGAGCTGTCAGTCCCATAGTCCCCCCCAAATATAAAAGAGATATCCCCCACACCATTCGCCCAGGCAATTGCTGAACTTTTCCTAAACAACACCGACAAAAGATTCCCAATCCAAAACAACCAACAAGCATCAACACTATCACCACAACTGTAAGAGGGGTCAAAAAAGCAGACAGTTCATGCCAGTTTGTCTCCAAAGCTCCCGTTACTAATTCAGAATAAAGACAATGCCCCATTGTTACGCGTAAGTATGCAGGTACGCTCCACGTTATGATAACAAAAGGCAGAACAGCATACGCGACCACTCTACTTCGAACCACCAGCAACAAAAATAACAGAATAGACACTATGGTATGCAAAAACATCAAAACAAAGCGCCCAATTTGCAAGAGTTCGCCCCCCTGAACAGCGTTCCGACTCCAGCTGAACATGTCATTACCAATATGGAAAACACTTAAACAGATGGCCACAAAAACGAGCACAACAAATTGAAAACTGCGAGTATTCCAAACACTCACCAATGTTTTTTTCTTCATACCAATTACGCGTGGGTATAATTAAATATTAAAAACTAAAATTGAAATAATGATTACATAAATCGTTGATTTGCAGCACAATAAGCACATTAAAGAAAAACACACAAAGCACTCATTATGCAACCACGCACCAAGTTTGACAGAATTTTGAAAATATGCAAGTCTTTTTCTCAGCAATTATTCACAAAAATTATTCAATTCAAGAGGCAATTTGCATCATTGCGAACGGGAGCCTCTTTGTTCGGACGTTGAGGTCATAGCCATTTTCCTCTTCCAAGAGCACTGTTCTATAGATAGCGTAAGACGCTTTTTTGAAGAACTAATAACGATGCTTCCGGAACAATATATGAAGCCTGGTTCTCATCGTAATTATAATGCAAGAAAACATCGTCTTGCCTATCACATAGAAGAAATCAGACGGAGGATAACCGAACATTTGATTGCAGTAGACCCCGACAACATTAAGCCTATCGACTCGATGCCTATTGAAGTTTGTAGGTATTCAAGCATTGCAAAATATTAAAGGAAGATGAGAAGAGTGCTCCTTCTTTCGGTTTTTGCGCAACACAGCCGCAGCTCTACTACGGCTATAAATTACACTGTGTTTGTTCTACAAACGGTGTGATCATTCGCTATGATTTAAGCCTGGCTTATCATCACGATATTAATTATCTGAACGATAAAAAGAGGAATTATCCAACTGCACTCTCATCGGAGACAGGGGGTAACAAAGCAATCCGTGGTGGCTTACCTTATTTGAGTACGTCGGTATTGAACTGGACCCCATTGCCGACGAAATGAACTCGTACAGTATGAAATGTCCGAAGATTATCCGGCACGCCGGAAGAAAGTTAAAGTCGTCTTTTCTCAACTAGTCGACCAATTCACTATACGTAAGAGTTATGCAAAATCTCAAAAAGGATTATTTGCCAAGATTATTTCAAAGATAACTTTATTTACTCTGCTTCAATACATAAACATGCAAGAAGACCGTTCGATTAGTCACTTACGTTACACTCTTGCTGCCTGATTTCTAATTATGCCCACGCGTACCAATTATACAAGATGATATTTCTGCCAAAAGAAGAATCGCAGTCTTGCCCAATCCCCATGTTATTTGGCTAACTTAGAACATATACTACACAGTCATACAGGCAAAGGCAAGACTTAGAACAGAAGAACTCAATAATTTAATTGACAGCCGGGTATGAAAAAATTAGAATGGAGGTGACATGAGTTTTTATTTTGCAGTCATCCCGCTTCTGCTGTGTACCGTACTGCTGAGCGGCTGTTCGGGGCTGCTGGATGTCGCTCTGCACAAGCGCATATCGCCGGAAGTGCAGCAGGCTGGGCTGAAGGAACAGAGCTGGTACACCTACCTACCGCAACGCTCGCCGGGGTTCTGTTTACGCACGCGGCACGCCATTGTGTGGAAAGACCGCAACATGAACCTGGGTTACTGGCGGGGACTGCACCCGGAGCCCCCCCATCGTGTACTGGTAGAGGCCCGGGGACATACCCTCATTCTGCACCGCCGCTACGTGTGGGACGGCAACAGCGTGGGCGCCACCGAACCGGCAGACCTCATGCCCAGTCTGCGCCACGACGTACTTTACCACGCGCTCAAAGAAGGTGCCCCGCTCTCGCGGCGTGCCATCGACCTCGCGTACCGAGCCGATTGCCGACGCTATGGTACACCACTTAACCACTTACACTTTGTCGGGCTCCGTCTCTTCGGCGGTTTATTCAACCGCCTGGGACAGCGAGGCACACTCATCATACAACACACCTCACCACATACTCCCCCCGCCAGGCTCGAACGCGATCGATTCGACGATCCGTACGACAGTCGGCTCACTCCGCAGCTCCATGACAGACAGTCACACAAATGACATGATGGGAGGAGCCTTCCCCCCGGAATGGCCGGATCATAACAATTTTCCCCACACAGAGTCTCCCGGGTGTGCCATGCTGCACAGTGGGCGTGCAGCGTTTGAATGTCTGTTGTGCAACATGCCCCGTCCCCATCGTGTTCTGGTGCCCCGCTATGTATGCGATACTGTACTGGAACCACTTACCCGGCTGCACCTTCCCGTTGAGCGTTACCCCGTGAACGGGCAACTCGCGCCCTGTCCTCCGGTAAACACTGACAGTACTGACCTGCTGCTGCTGGTAAACTATTTCGGGCTGACCGGAGAAGCCGTGCAGGCTGCGGCTCTGCACCACCCGGGTCCGGTGGTGGTAGATGCCACCACTGCCCTCTACACCCCACCCCTGCCCGGAGTACCTACTTTTTACAGTCCTCGCAAGTTCGGCGGATTGTGCGATGGCGGCGTGGCCTGTGCCCCCTTCCCCCTGCAACTACCTGAGCAGCAGGACAGCAGTGCCGCCCGAGCCCTCGGCATGTTACAAAGGGCAGAAAGTGGAGCGACCGCTGCTGCCCCCTCCGTTGCCGCAGCAGAAGACAGCCTGAGCGCCCCCGCAAAGCGCATGTCTCCCCTCACCCGCCGGCTCATCCGCAGTATCGACTGGGCAACTGCCGCGCAGCGCAGGCTGGCAAACTACCACTTGCTGCATGCCGCGCTCGGCCCCATCAACCGCCTGAACCTACCCGCTGCCCCAACGTCTGCCCCCATGTGTTACCCGCTCGCCTGCGGCATACCCGGTTTGAGGGATGAACTCATCGACTCCGGCATAGCCCTGCCCCTCTACTGGCCCGAGGTCATCGCCGCTACCACCCCCGACCAACCCGAAAACCAGCTGGCACGCACCCTGCTCCCCCTCCCCCTCGACCAGCGCTACAGCACCGCCGACATACAGAGGCTGATTCAACTCATCCTGAGCTGATTCCGCAAATGCCCCACAGTTTTTGCAGAAGACAATCACTCAGGCATTCCTACACAACATCACAAAAAATCGACATTCAACCCGCACCTCAGGGCCGAATGTCGATTCAAAAATCAGTCTCAAACGACTATCAAAGCTCGTAGTACGTGTAGCCGTTCAGGCCGGTGCGGTAAGCCTCCAGCGCGTCTCGGCGCTGGCGGGGGGTAATGAGCCCCTCTTCCACGGCGTGCTCTGCGAGGTTGCGGAACTGTGCCACGAGGTCACGGCTATCGTACTTCACATACGAAAGCACATCGGCCACGCTGTCACCCTCTTCCTCCTGCGTGTAAACGGGGCGGCCATTCTCGAGGTGTACACTCACCACGTTGGTATCACCCAGCAGGTTGTGAATGTCACCCAGGGTTTCCTGATAAGCCCCTACCAGGAATACTGCCACGTAGTAATTCTCCGTCCCCTCGAACTCGTGCAGAAGCAGAGAGTGCGCCACGTCTTCACGGTCAATGAAATTGTCCACCTTACCATCGCAGTCACAGGTGATATCCACGAGCACGGTTTTCTGCGTGGGGCGCTCACTGAGCCGCTGAATAGGCATGACGGGGAAAAGCTGGTCAATAGCCCAGGAGTCGGGCATGCTCTGGAAAAGCGAGAAATTGCCGTAGTAGAAGTCCACCATGTTGTCGGAGACTTCTTTCAAATCCTCGGGGATTTCACTCATCTCAGAAATACGGCGGGAGATAAGCCCCATAATGTGCCAATAGATAGCCTCGCCCACGCCGCGCTCGCGCAGATTGGCATTGCCGTAGAAGAACTGCATGCGCAGCTGGTCACGGTAGTAGTTGGCATCGTTGTAGCACTCCTGGATATTTTTGCGGGTGAGCATGCGGCGAGTTTCATCGAGCGCCTTCAGAATTTCGCTCGGGTTCTCGGGCAGCTCGGGCGGCAGGGCATCCTGCCCCGGAGCACTGGCTACATCCAGAATATTGAACACCAGCACCGAGTGGAACGCAGCAATCGCGCGACCACTCTCAGTCACCAGGGTGGGGTGCGGCACATCGCACTTGCTGCACAGTTCACCCACGACCTCAACGATATCGCGGGCGTACTCCTCCATCGTGTAGTTACAGGAAGAGTGGAAATTCGTCTGCGAGCCATCATAGTCGACCGCGAGACCGCCGCCCATATCAAGCGTACCCATGGGAGCCCCCTCGCGCACCAGGTCGATGTACATGCGGCAGGCCTCCGTCAAGCCTTCACGCACGACGGAAATGTTGGGAATCTGCGAGCCCTGGTGGTAGTGCAGCACCTTCAGGCAGTGCAGCTTATCGGCGGCTTTCAGCGTATCTACCACCTCAATGACCTGAGCCGTGTTCAACCCGAACACCGAGCGATCGCCGGCAGACTCGCTCCAGTGGCCAGAGCCCTTGGCAGCCAGGCGCACGCGCACGCCCAGGTTGGGGTCGATACCGAGTTTGCGCGCACGCTCCAGAATGGCGGGCAGCTCGTTGGGCATCTCGAGAATCAGGCAGATGTTAATCCCCATGCGCTGAGCCATGAGCGCGAGGTCGATGAACTCGTCATCCTTGTACCCATTGCACATCAGGAAAGCCTGCGGGTCTTTCATCTGTGCCATGGCGGCAATGAGCTCCGGCTTGCTGCCGGCCTCCAGCCCGTAGTGATAACGAGCGCCGTATGAAACGATTTCCTCCACAATCTCGCGCTGCTGGTTCACCTTCACCGGGTACACACCTCGATACACGCCCTTGTAGTCAGCCTCTTTAATAGCCTTAATGAAACTCTGATTGAGCTCATCGATACGAGCACGCAACAGGTCACGGAATCGCAGCAGCACCGGGGCATCCGTCCCTCGCTCAGCCAGCCCCTTCATGATGGTGTGCAAACTCACCGGGCGAGTCTCGCCATCAGTATCCACCAGATTGACCGTCACCTCACCATTGCGTGATACGCCGAAGTACCCGTTGCTCCAGGCATCCACACAGTACAACTCGGCGGAGTCGGTGGCGGTCCAGTTCTTAACTTTGCGTTTGATTGTGGTGTGTTTGCGAGATACCATAATGAAGCTCAAGGTTAAAGTGCGCGCGCGTTATATACTATAGCCACGCGATTGTCAATGCAAAAATGAGCTGTAATCAAAACATTTTCAGAACGGGGAGCCTCATTCGAGCGCACGTCTTTTTTCCCTGAATTCACGCACCAGGCGAGTGAGCACCGGTTCCAGTTCGGCGCGGTGAGCAACCACCCACTCTTTCTCCCGGCGGCGCTGCGCGGCAATCTCGGGAGCAAAACTCGAACAGGGAAAGAGCGGAAAACAGCACAGCCCGGAATCCATCTGCGTGTAAAACAACGAAAGGATGATAAGCCGCCGCAGGGGCGAACGGCTCTGCCACCAGGCCAGTTCTAACTCTTCGAAGTTGCTGATAAAGAGCTTGGCTGCGAGTTCCGTAGCCTCACGAATCTCCTGCTCTGTGCACATATCAGCCTCGTTCTCGGTAAAAAAAGGAGCATTGGCCAATTGAGAAACAGCGTGATGTCCCGCATAGTCCCACGCATGGGCCTCTGCGGACGCCATCGCGCCGCGCCAAGCGGCCAGGGAAATATCCGGGGTCGGTTGCTCCCCCTCTGTCGGCTCAGATTTCGGCACCATCACCGCAGCGGCACAGCATTCCTGCCGTACATGACAGACAACAAGTGTCCCCCCGATGCCGCAGGCAGCAGCAAGGAGAGCCGTGATGACATAGCGATAAAACATCATTCGGATTATTTCTTTTGCGAATTAGGAGAATCAGTGGTCAGCAATGCCGTATTCCTGATTTCCCGGGTCAACTTCATGGCACAGAAATCCGGTCCGCACATGGAGCAGAAATGAGCTTTTTTCGCACCTGCGTGCGGCAGGGTGAGGTCATGATAAGAGCGAGCTCTGTGAGGATCAAGCGAGAGGTTGAACTGATCTTCCCAGCGGAACTCGAAGCGCGCCTTGGCCAAGGCATTGTCGCGTAGCTGTGCCCCCGGGTGCCCCTTGGCAAGGTCAGCAGCATGAGCCGCCAGCTTATATGTCACTACCCCTTCCCGTACATCTTCTCGGTCAGGCAGGCCGAGGTGTTCTTTGCGGGTAACATAGCACAACATGGCACAGCCCCGCTGGGCTATCAGCGCGCCACCGAGAGCTCCGGTGATATGGTCGTACCCCGGAGCGATGTCCGTAGCCAGAGGTCCGAGCGTGTAGAAGGGCGCCTCGTAGCACCACTCCAGCTGTTTGCGCATGTTCTCCGGCACCAGGTGCAGCGGCACATGCCCGGGGCCCTCATTCATGACCTGCACTCCCTTGCCCCAGGCGGCTCGGGTCAATTCGCCCTGCACCTCCAGCTCTGCCAGCTGAGCGAAGTCATTGGCATCGGCAATGGAGCCGGGGCGCAGGCCGTCGCCTATTGAAATGGCGACATCGTAAGTGGCCAGAATATCGCAAATCTCATCCCAATGGCTGTAGAGGAAGTTCTCCTGCCGGTGAATCAGCATCCATTTGGCTATGATGGAACCACCGCGCGAAACGATGCCTGTGGCCCGCCGTGCCGTGTGCGGCACAAAGCGCTGCAACAGTGCCGCGTGCACCGTTACATAGTCCACCCCCTGCCGGGCCTGCTCGATAAGCGTATCCCGGAATATCGGCCAGCTGAGGAACTCCACCCGGCCACCGCACTTTTCCAGACTCTGGTAAATGGGCACGGTACCGATGGGAACAGGGCTGTTGCGCAGAATCCACTCGCGGGTTTTATGAATATCTTTACCAGTGGACAAATCCATCACCGTATCTGCCCCCCAATGAATCGCCCAGCGCAGCTTTTCCACCTCTTGCTCAATGCCGGACGATATCGCGGAATTGCCGATATTGGCATTGATTTTGCAGAGGAAATTACGGCCGATGACCATGGGCTCCGCCTCAGGATGGTTAATATTGGCGGGGATGAGGGCACGCCCGGCAGCGATTTCATCGCGCACAAATTCCGGGGTGAAGAACGCCGGCATATGGCCGCCACGGTGGGATTCCGCCGGGTGCTGGTAGTTGATATCGGAGCGGCGCACGAGAGATTCGGGCGAAAAGCCGGCCTGAGCCTCCAGCTCGCTGGGGCGGGGCATACCGGTTCCCAGTTCATCCAGCAGTTGCTGCGCGGCTTCGGGGCGGGTTTTGGCATTCGGAAATTCATCGTAAATGGCTTTGTATACAGCCTCACGCCCTAGGTTCTCACGTATAGCAACGTACTCCATCTCCGGCGTGACAATACCTCGCAGCGCATATTCGCGCTGAGTAGGCGGGTGCACCAAATCCGCAGCACGGAGTTTTCCCTCGCTGTCTGCCAACACATCAGCGCGCGAGCGAATCCAGGTTTCGCGCAAGCGGGGCAATCCCTGTTCGGCGTTGCCGTGGAAGCTCTCATCGCCCCAAGGTCCCGAGCAATCGTATATCCTGACCGGGGCATTCTGCTCCGTTGTTCCATCCGGAAACAGAGTATCCGAAAGCGTCACCTCTCGCATACCTACCCGAATCTCAGGGTAGATTTTCCCCGGTACATAAATACGACTCGAACCGGGGTATTTCAACAATTCATCGGCATTCATACAGTTTAATTGTTAACGGGAATTGAAACGCGATGCCACAGACTTTTCATCAGCCCGGTCTGCTGCAAAACGTCCTGTTCTTCTACGCAGACAAGTATAATTTCAATCTCCCTCGACATCAAGATATCAACATGTCATCACAAACCTAACAAGCCTGAGATATGAAAGCAAACTTCCTTTACAAGCGTCCGCAGCGTTTAAGGTGCTCAGCGAGCACACGTGTGAGGTCAGCAGCACTTTCCGGCACATCCTGCACGGAATGACCGGAAGGAACTATCGTCTCAGTCCCCTGCGGCAAATGGCTGGACCAATAGGGAACCACTCCATCGGAGCTTTTGGGAGAGTCACCCCTGCCCCGATCGCCGATGATGGAGTGCGTGGGCACATCGCGCACGGCAAGCCCTGCAAGCCCCTGAATGGAATAACTGTCCGGAGCAAGCTGGTTCACGCTGGTGAAAGCAGCTGTCAATTTTGAGGGGTTGAGCAACACGGAATCCTGCTGCAGAGTCGCGATGTTCACCACCTCCTCCATCAGGTTCTGCGGCAGCTCCACGAGCTTGGTGAGAGCCGTGACGATTCTGTAGCGTGCCAGCGGGGCTCCGCGATGAGGAGTAGCCATATATACCACCATGCCGGCCTTCACCGGTCTGAAATAAAAGTTCTGACGCATCTCCGCACGCCCTTTCAGGTACCTTGGTGTTACCGGGTGGTAGCGCAATAATTCCCAGGGTTCCAGGCACTGACTGTAATGTGTAATGAGCCCCCCCATGGAGTGCCCTATTACCACCATATTATCCCAGTTGCGGTTCCGCTTATCGGGATCCAATCGGTGGCGTACCGCTTTCAGCGATTTTCGGTACTGGGCGGCAGAGAACACCCATGCCACGCCGGTGGGATAGTTGTAGTACCAGAATTGGTAATTCCGGCGGATAACAGGATCACACAGCAATCGGTTTACCAAGTTGTCGAACGTTCCGGCACTGGACATCAACCCATGAGTCAGAATCACAGGAATTTTATGCGAATCATACTCCTCTATACAAGACAGCCCATTGACATCACGCAACTTCTGTGGACGCAACAGCCCCAGAATACGGTCTTCCTTCACACGAGTCAGATTCCAGTATATCTCGATAGCGGCTGAAAAGTCGGCAGCCAGAGCATGCTCCTGCCCGCGCAGACGCATAGTATCCTGCTTATTACGGGGAATAAGCTGCAGCCTGATGGGCCGCCCCTCACGCTCGGGGAACACCATGACAGCCGTCAGGGTACTGACTGTACCACGAGTGTGTATATTGAAGCGTCGACCGGCTTTATTAACCTTTTCTGCGGGTATGATACCCACCAGCGGAACCCCCAGACCGGGTACGGTATAGTGCTCCTGCAAAGAGCGGGTCCGAATATCCCAG
Source organism: Akkermansia sp. (assembly GCA_045592685.1). Lineage (GTDB taxonomy): Bacteria > Verrucomicrobiota > Verrucomicrobiia > Verrucomicrobiales > Akkermansiaceae > Akkermansia. The sequence goes on from JAZNVF010000039.1 coordinate 17,601, forward strand.
GATGGTACAATATCCTCAAATACCTCATGCAGAGAACGTCTCAGCCCGGAATCGCCTATCTCTATCACCACGCCCGGCTTTTCATATCGCGTCTCCCCACTTTCGGAAGCCCGCTGCATGTCAGCCCTGTAGCGGCGAATCAGCAGCAGAAGTCCCCTGTTGTAGCGGTTCACCACCTCGCTGTACTCAGTTGCACTTAGTCCCGGCACCTGCAGGGCGAACCAATCACGGCGCATCTGAGCCATGAGGGCGTCATCGGGCTCACGCAGCCGCTCGCTCCGGCTCACATACGCAGGCGGCACCAAAGGGGCGGAACAATCACACAGCAGCAGCGCAGCTGCGAGCAAAACAAGGCATGATTTTATGATTCGGAGCATCGTTATATCACTCTACACTAACAACTCACATCGGTCAACAGCAAAAGCAAAACTGACACATTTGTAAAGTACGAGGGACGAATTCCGACATACGAAATGTATTATATCCCCCAACGACTCAATACTTCATGGAATATTTGTCGCATGGCATTCCCACTCCGCCGCCGCCCGCATTCTCACCTTACATACCCACTCTTACCCCTCAAGAATCCCCCGAAGTCACCTCCCCATTTACTGAAGATAACCTTCTGCCACCTGGCGATGAGGATGAAATATCCATAGATGAGTGAGGTTCCCTGAACACGACGCCCCCGCAGCGTGGAGTCTGCGGGGGTGCAAGTTATATATGGTTCAACGCATTACTCTGCGGGCTGAACAGTCACCGGGACCTTCAGCTCGGGCAGTCCGTTGGCCTGTATGGCAATGGTGGCCGTGCCGCTCTCGCCGCGCTTACCGCGCACCACAGCCAGCAGACGCCCATTGAAGAAGCGCTGGTTGAGGTCCTGCATGCAGGTCCAGTCGGTCGGGTCGCCATTGCAGAACCCGGCCAGCTCAGCCGGCCCCTCGATGGAGAAGCTCACGCGACGGCTGTCGGTGGGGACCACATTGCCGGCGGCATCCGTCAGGGCCAGCTCCACGAAGGCGAGGTCGCGGCCATCGCCGGCGATGGTGCTGCGGTCCACCTCAGCCTTCACGGCGGCGGAATCACCGGTGGTCACGCGCTTGGCTGTAGCCCAGGGTTGGCCGTTCTTTTTCACCACCACCTCAACGGTGCCGGGTTCATAGACGACGTTCTCCCAGGTGAAACGATACTGGTTCTTGCTGACGGCCAGCGATTTATCTTTCTGGGTGAACGTCTCACCCTCACCGCGGCGGCGCACGCCCTGGCTCTTACCGTTCACGAAGAGTTCAGCCTCGTCACCGCTGGTGAATACCATCACCGGCGTGGTGCGGCCCTCATGCCCCTTCCAGTTCCAGTGAGGCAGGATGTGGGCCTGAGCCACCTCCGGGTTCCACTGGCTCTGGTAGAGGTAGTAGATGTCCTTGGGGAAACCGGCGAGGTCGATGATACCGAAGTACGAGCTGCGGCTCACGGCGCGCTTGCCCATAGCCTCATATTCGCGCATGATAGCCTCGCGCTCGGCGGCCGACAGGTGCTTGATGTTGTTCTCGATAGAGGCGTCCTGATTGTACGGGGTGGGCTCGCCGATGTAGTCGAAACCGGTCCACACATACTCACCGGCCAAATCGGGGGCCTTGGTGTGGGCGTGCATCTCCGTATCAGGGCTGCAGCCCCAGTGTGTACTGGCCAGACCGTAGGCGCTCACCTGGTGCGGCACGGCACCGGGCTTGAAATAACCGTCACCGACTTTCCAGCCCAGCGGGAAGTTATAAGTGTCGCGCGTACCCACGCAAGAACAGGTCTCGGAGCCATAGTAGGGCTTGTCGGGGTGCGTCTTGCGGAAGTCATCGTAAAGGTGCGGCTTGTAGTTGAAGCCGTAGACGTCCATCGTGTCAATGAACCCGTTTTTCCAGGCATTCTGGTCGTTACAACCCACGGTGTAGGGGCGGGTGGTGTCGTACTTGCGGATTTCATCGCGCAGGGCATAGCCAATGCGGAAGTTGAGCTCATTCCACTTTTCGGCATTGCTGATAGCGCGCTGATGAGCGGCATCCGACTTATACTCACCGCGGTTCTTGCGAATGGCGGCCACATCGCTCATGGTCTGCTCCATGATTTCGTTACCGCCGCTCCAGGCGATGATGGAGGGGTGGTTGCGGTCGCGCAGCATGAAGTTGCGCACGTCCTTCTGCCACCACTGATCCCAGTAAATGTGGTAGCCGTTGACCTTCTCGTACTTCTGGCGTTTCCAGATGTCGAACAGCTCATCCACCACCAGCATGCCGTGCTTGTCGCAGAGGTCGAGCACCTCGGGTGCAGGCGGATTGTGGGTCATGCGGATAGAGTTGCAGCCCATGGCTTTCAGCTTCTCAATCTTGCGTTCATAGGCCCGGGCGTGGAACGCAGCGCCCAGTGCGCCCAGGTCGTGGTGCTCGCACACACCTTTGATGCGCACCTTTTTGCCGTTGAGGTAGAAACCATCCTTTCGCCACTCAGTGGTACGCACGCCGAAAGAAGTATCGCGGGTGTCGATGGTGTTCCCGTTCATAACGACAGTGGTTTCGAGCTTGTAAAGGTTGGGGGATTCGCAGCTCCACAGGCGCGGGGCAGCCAGGCGCAGTTCCTGCTCCACCACGCCCTCCGTACCGGGCGCCAGCGTGATGGTGGCGGGAGCGGCTACGGCGCCTTCCACTTTCTGGTGAACCGTTATCTCGGCAGGCTCCTCGCTCGTATTGGCAACGGTCGTCTGCACCTTCACAAGAGCCGAATCTGCACTGACTTCAGGTGTGGTCACATAGGTAGGCCACTGGGTCAGGTGCACCGGGGTGGTCTTTTCGAGCCACACATGGCGATAAATACCGGCACCGGGATACCAGCGGGTTGAGAGCTGCAGATTACTGGCCATCACGGCCACCAGGTTCTGCTGCCCGGCTTTCAGGAACGGCGTGATATCCACGCGGAAAGAGTTGTAACCGTATGCCCACTCACCGGCCTTCTTACCGTTCACATAAATCTGAGGGCACGACATCACACCGTCAAAATCGAGGTACCAGCGCTCCTTCGTTGCATCGAAGGTTGCGGGTACGTCAAAGTTCTTGCGGTACCACCCCCAACCATTCCAGGGGAGCTTGCCGGTTTCGTTCGGTTCAGCCTCCAGGAAAGGGCTTTCTATAGCCCAGTCGTGCGGCAACTGCACCTGCTTGTAACCGATTTCACTGGCATCCACCGCAGCCTGAGCTGTTGCACCCGGCCCACGCTGCACCTTCAACGGTTTGTTGTCGGCTCCGGTAAAAAGCACCTCACGCACACTCATCCACTGCGTGGACGATGTACCCTTGGGCACGCTCACAATCACATAACGAACCGCTGTCGGCTCCGGCAGCTCCACATAACTGGCAGCCTGCCCACCCTGATTGAAAGAAAGCTCAAAATTCTTACTCTCATCGTGGCACACCACTTTCACATTCACATCGAACATATTGGGCTTTTCCCAATATATGTAAAAAAGTTTGACGGCATCCTTCACGCCGGGAGCCACCACAAGCTTGTGACCGGTTTCAGAACTCGGAGCACACCAGCGAGTGTCCATGTTACCATCAATCGCATACGAAGCGGGGTGACCGCCCTGGTAACCCGAGCACCAGGTCGGTGAACCAGCATCTGCCGGGTCAAAGCCCCCGAAATATTTGAATTTCCAGCCGAAATCAAAGGTCTCTCTCTCTCCGGCATGAGCCGCAGCTATGCCCAGCGCTATCAGTGGGAGTATATATCTTGCATTCATGGCTTATCTTTATCAGTTCACCATACGGTAAACAAGTTTCGTACTATTTACCATATTTCACTCGACATGACAAGCAAAAAAATAGCCCCCCCCCCCCCCGCATTGCCACAAAAATCCAGTCACCGAACTGACACTCCTCACGAGTTCGGCTGACACGTGAAAAGCTGGATGCCTCATAAATCAGGCACTAACATATACACATGTCTCTCAGAATGAGTAAACAAGCAATAATAGAGTTACTGAATTCTA
>JAZNVF010000040.1:0-23751 GCA_045592685.1 Akkermansia sp.
ACAGGGTATCCGGCGAGGAGAGATAAAAGAGTTGCGGCAGGAACATTAGCTCCGGGACCAATCACACGCCGAGAAACCGCCGTATGCCATAAATGGCACGTACGGTGGTGTGAGAGGGGGCGAAAGCCCCCTACTCAATCCGGTAAATCGGGATTTGGAAAGTACGACATACGAAAGGTATAAAGTCAGGCGGGCTTATGCGACTTCAACTACGGAATTCGTATTTCGTAGGGCGGATTAGCCGCTTGTAAACAGCCACGAAATCTGGTAGAATAACGCGCACGATGTGTGGCTTTTTAAGCCGTTTAACATATAGGGAGTGAGAATATGAGCATGGAATACGCACCAGGCATGCGCCTGAGTATACGCGGGGAGGAGTGGCTTCTCCGCAATGTGGTTGAGTCCAATTATGGCCCCTGCCGATTGGACGTCATCGGTTTATCACCGATGGTGCGTGACCGCGAGGCCGTATTCATGGCTGATTTGGAGGAATCCTTGCCGGAGCGCTGGGGGCGTATCCAGATACTGGATCCGCGTGAAACTGAGCCGGTACCCGATACTTCCCCCTACTTCCGCAATGCTCGTTTGCACCTGGAGGTGCTCATGCGCCAGACCGCTCCGTCTGATTCCCTCATTCACCGAGGGCACAAAGCCGCCATCGATGTGCTGCCCTTTCAGTTGGAGCCCGCGCTCAGAGCGCTGGAGCAGCCCCGCCAGCGTATCCTGATTGCCGATGCCGTCGGTCTGGGTAAGACTATCGAATGCGGCATTCTGCTGTCTGAGCTCATCAAGCGTGGTCGTGCCCGCCGTATTCTCGTGCTCACGGGCAAGTCTATGCTCAAGCAGTTCATGAAGGAACTGTGGAACCGCTTCTCCATCCCCTTGGTGCGCCTGGACTCCGCCGGCATTGCCCGCATCCGCCGCGAGATACCCTCCAATCAGAACCCCTTCAGCTATTACGACAAGACCATCATTTCCATTGATACCCTCAAGCAGGTCGGTGCCTACCGCCGCTTCCTGGAGGATTCTCACTGGGATGTCATCGTCATTGATGAAGCCCACAACATTGCCGCTCGCGGTAAATCGGTATCGCAGCGTGCCACCTTGGCTGAGACGCTGGCCAACAAGTCAGATTCCTTCATCCTGCTGTCTGCCACGCCGCATGACGGCCGCAAGGAATCCTTTGCCAGTATCATCAAGCTGTTGGACCCCACGGCCATCAGTAATGTGGACGATTACCGGAAGGACGATGTGCGGGCCTTGGTTATCCGTCGCTTCAAAAAAGACGTGCGCGACCAGCTCAGCAAGGACTTCCCCGAGCGCGTACAAAGCAATCACATTGTGACCCCCAGCGCTGCTGAGGCCGCTATGTATTGCGAGCTGGCTGCCTTAGAGCTGGACATGGATAAGGACGGGGCCAGGAAACAGGGTTCCGGTGTTACCATGCTCTTCAAGACCATGATTGGAAAGACGCTGGCATCATCCCCCGCAGCCTGTATATCTTTGCTTTCTACGCGCCTTGATAATCTGGAGAAAAAGCAGCCGCACTCCCCTGATATCCCCAAGCTGCAGCAATTGCGTACGCTGGCCGAGGGTATCAGCCCGGCGGACTTCTCCAAGTACAGCAAGCTTGTGGTGCTTCTTCGCCGTGGCGGTGATATGCAGTGGACGCGTGACCCTGAAGACCGCCTTGTCATTTTCACGGAAAGCATCCCCACGCTGCGCTTCCTCGCGCAGCACCTGCCTGCCGATATCGGCCTCAAGGATAAGGAAGTGCGCACCATGGACGGTGGCATGACCGACGTGGCACAAATGGAAATCATTGAGGAATTCGGCAAGGCATCTTCCCCCGTACGCCTGCTTCTGGTGTCCGACGTAGGCTCCGAAGGTGTGAACCTGCATCATTGTTCCCACCGTCTCATTCACTTTGATATCCCGTGGTCACTGCTCACCTTCCAACAGCGCAATGGCCGTATTGACCGCTATGGCCAGACGAAGCAGCCGCGTATCGACTATATTTTCACCGATAACTCCGGCTTTGGCATTGCCGGTGATGCCCGCATTCTTACCCGCCTTATTGCCAAGGATGCCCAGGTGCAGCAGAATATCGGCGACCCTCGCGAGTTCAAGCTTTTCCGCATGGCCGACGATATCGACGATGCCGTACAGGAGGAGAATTTGCTCGCCGGTATCATCGAAGGAGCCAACGCCGAAGACCGCCTTGAGGAAGAACTCAGCCTTACCACCGATGAAGAGGACGATTTCTTCAGCCTGTTCGATGAGGTAGAGGACACCGCGCCCTCTATGGATACAGCACCACGCACCGCAGAAGCTCCCACGCTGTATCCCTGCGACTTTGATTTCGTGTCGGAGCTCTGCTCGTTTGCCAGAGAAAAGAACCCGAGCTTCCACTATACCCTCCATGATGAAACACCTCGCTCCATCGAACTGAATGTTACGCCGGACTTTTACAAGGCTCGCGTCAAGCGCCAGTTCCCCGGCTGTTATGCAGAGGGCGACAAGTGGGAGCTCTGTGAGGATGTACATGATGTCATGCAGGCCGTTAACCGTGTGCAGAAGGGTGCAACCGATGCTGAGTGGCCTACCGCCCACCTCCTGTGGGAGCAAGACCCCATGGTGGAGTGGCTTTGCAGCAAGGTCACGGCGGAGTTCGGGCGCAATACGGCTCCCGTTATCACCACCACGCGCCTGCAGCCGAACGAGCGCATTGTGCTCGGCCTGGCCACGGTTACCAACAACCGCGGTGTGCCCGTGGAGCAAATATGGCGTGCCCTTTTGTTCGATGGTGAAACCTTGGTGTCGACTATGGATTTGAAGGAGTGCTTCGAAAAGTGCTGTTTCTTTTCCGGTGGTAATTTGCCCAATACCGGTGCGCAGTTCGATGCCGCCGCTTTCAAGAGCATCATCCCCACTACCGTTTACGAGCTGACGCAGCTTGCCCGTGAACGTGCCAAGGCCTTTGAGACCGAGAAACGCGCTATGCTGCAGGAGCAGACGGCTCGCCTCAATGCTTTCGAGAGCGATGCCCTGCAATATTTGGAGGGTGTCTACCAAGCATCCAACACCCGGAAGCGCAAGGAGGCCGAGTTGCAGAAGGTGCGAGCCACCAAGGCCGACCATGAGCGCTTTATCGGTAAATCCCTCACCACAGCAGACCACCCGTCCGTCCGTATTATCACTCTTTTTGCCGGAGCTACCGTATGAAGGCTATCATCAACAACAACGAATACTTTTCCAATCACTATCTGAACGCCTCACTGGCTGCGGATTGCAAGCCCCTGTTGGACCAGTGGGCCGCACGGGCTAAAGCCGCCAATGTCGGCTTGACAGGTGCTGCGGCTAAGGCTCGCGCTCCGCATGAAATGCTCAAGACTCTCCGTAGCAAGTGGGAACAGGCTCGTGCCTCCGCTTTTGATGAAGATGCCACGCGTGCTTGGGCATACAATCTGCTTACCGTGCTGGGCTATAGCCCCAGGGAGGAAACGCTGCCTATTCTCCCCACCGGCAAGGATGAATACACCGTCCCCTGCATCCTGGCCACGCCGGATGCCTTAAACCCACGCCTGGTTGCTTTTGTGGAGCCCGGCACGGCCGATGATGCCCTGCAGCAACCGTCACCGCAACCCGGTAAGAGCTGGGCCCTGCTTATTGATGACCTGTTCAACCAGCCCCAGCACCCGCGCTGGTGCCTTTTCATACAGGGTGGCTGTGTCACTCTGATTGATTACAATAAATGGTTTGATAAGCGCACGCTTGCTGTCAGCTTTGATGAGCTGTATGGTGCTCAGGTGGATGAGGAATATCGCCTCGCCGCCGCTTTGTTACATGCCGATGCCCTGTGCCCGGACGGCAGCTCCTGCCTGCTGGATACCCTGAGCGACAACTCTCACAAAAATGCCCACGCCGTTTCAACGGACCTGAAGAAAGCTCTTCAGGAGTGCATCCAGTTGCTGGGTAATGAATATGTGTGGTACAAGCGAAATGTAGCCAAGGATACACTGTACGAGGAAAACACCGAAGCTCAGGCTGCCCGCATTGCGCAGGAGTGCCTGCGCTTTATGTACCGCCTGCTGTTCTGCTTCTATCTGGAGTCTCGCCCGGAGCTGCGCTTCCTCCCTATGGGGGCAGAGCCCTACCTGCGCGGTTATTCGGTCGAGTTCCTGCGCGATTGCGAGGATGTTGCGCTGGAGGATGAAAAGTCTCAGAACGGCTATTTTTTAGATGCTTCCCTGCGGCAATTGTTTGACCTCATTTACACGGGGCGAAACAAAAGGCCTAAAGGTGGTGCTATCGATGATGATTTTCGTATTTCGCCGCTCAAGTCTCACCTCTTTGACCCGGAGTGCACTCCCATGCTCAGCAAGGCACACTTCCGCAATTGTGTGCTGCAGCAAATTATCCGTAAGCTCTCTATCGGTGGCCATGGCAAGTCCGGGCGTGGACGCATATCCTACTCCTCCCTTGGCCTCAATCAGTTGGGTGCGGTGTACGAAAACCTGCTGGCCTACTCCGGCTTCTTTGCCCGTGAGGAACTTTACGAGGTGAAACCCGCCGGGGAGGATTATGACCCCTCCGTGCATGCCTTTTTTGTGACGGCAGACGAGCTGCAGCAGTATACGGAGGCTGAGCGCGCCAAAGATAAATCCGGCCGCTACATCAAGCACGAAAAGGGAGAGTTTATCTACCGTCTGGCCGGTCGTAACCGTAAGAACTCCGCATCTTATTACACTCCGGAATCCCTCACCAAGTGCACGGTGCAGTTCGCGCTCAAAGAGCTGCTGAAAGATAAATGTGCCGATGATATCCTGAATCTTAAGGTTTGCGAGATGGCGGTGGGTTCTGCCGCATTCTTGAATGAGGCCATCAACCAGCTGGCAGAAGCCTACCTGCGCCGCAAGCAACAGGAAACCGGCCTTTCTCTATCCCCTGAGGAGCATGGCTACGAGCTCCAGCGGGTGAAAATGTTCATTGCCGACCGCAATGTGGTGGGTGTGGACCTTAACGGCACTGCGGTGGAGCTGGCAGAGGTGTCTCTGTGGCTCAATACTATCTACGAGGGGGCCTTTGTGCCTTGGTTCGGCATGCAGCTGCACCATGGTAATTCTCTTATTGGCTGTAAACGCTCTTATTGGGATTCCGCTTTGCTCCGTGCCCAGGGTGCCAGGGATAAAAAGGCCCGCTGGGACGGGCAGACTCCCACAGCCTTTGACTGGGAAATCAAACAGCGCCCCGCCCATGGCGTGTACCACTGGCTGGTACCGGATGCCGGCATGGCTAACTACAGCCACAAGAATATCAAGAAATACTGCAAGGCCGAGCTGGCTCAGATTTCTGCCTGGCGCAAGGAATTCATGCTCCCCTTCAGCGCAGAGGAAATTGAACTGGCACTGAGCCTCTCGGATGCTGCGGATAAGCTCTGGCAGCAGCATATTCAGGATATCGAGGATTTGAACCTCCGCACGACTGATGAGCTCACCGTGTGGCCGCACAAAATGCCGGCGAATGCTCACCGCACCAGTACCCAGGAGAAGGATAAGGAGTATAAGCAATCCATCGGCTCCGAGACCTCCGCTTACCAGCGGCTTCAGCTGGCCATGGATTACTGGTGCGCTCTCTGGTTCTGGCCTATCGAAGAAGCCGCAAATCTGCCCTCCCGCATCGACTTCCTCATGGATATGCACCAGATTCTCAACTCCACCGCTCAATTCCAGATGCAGGGCGAGCTGGACTTCGGTGAACAGGTGCAGCAACAGGTACAGGGTGAACTGGGCTTCCATGTGAAACCTATTTCGGCTATCATCAAAGAATCTTCCCGTCTGACGATTGTCGACCGGGTACGCCGGCAGCAACACTTCTTCCACTGGGAGCTTTCCTGTGCTCACATCTTCCACGAACGCGCCGGCTTTGACCTCATTGTCGGTAATCCGCCATGGATTAAGGTGCAGTTTGAAGAGGCTGACCTTTTCAGTGAAATCGAACCGAAGATTCTGGTGCGTAGTAAAGAGTACCCGGCTGACAAAGTGGGCAAGATGATAGTGCAGTATGTAGATGAACATCCCGCATGGGACCCCACTTATGTGAGGGAGGCCGCCAATGTGGATGCTTCTAAGAATATGCTCAATGCTCCGCAGGCATACCCCCATTTGCAGGGCTTGCAGCCCAATCTCTATTTGTGCTTCATTACAAAATCGTGGGATATCACGAATAGCCGGGCCAATATCGGCTTTATTCATCCTGATGATTTCTACACATCATCCAAGGCCGGTGCTTTACGTGCCGTTGTTTATCCCCGCTTACGGTATCATTTCCAGTTCCAGAATGAGTTGAATCTTTTTGCTGAGGTTGATCACCATGTCATATACAGCATTAACGTATACGGTAATGAACAGGCTATACGCTTTGACCATGTGTGTAACTTGTATGCTCCCGGTGCACTCAACGGCTGCTATGATGGATTGCCGCATCCTGAACCAGTCGAGGAAACCCGGACAGCGGACGGTCATTGGTCTGTAACAGGTCACCCGAATAGAGTAATCCGAGTAGAAGAAAAGGCTCTCGATATTTTTGCTTCCTTATTGGATACTGAACATACTCCCGCAAGTTCTGCTAGCTTGGCTCGCCTGCATGCTGCCAGCCAGTTGGTCGCATTGAAGAAAATAGCATCATATCCTTCGAAGTTAAGTCTACTTAATGATAATAGCTTTTCTTGTGAGTTTTGGCATGAAACCGGGGCTCGTGTTGACGGCACAATCAAACGCGACACTTGTTTCTCCGAGCATTTGATTCTTTCTGGGCCTCATTTCCATGTAGGTAATCCCAGCTACAAGACCCCCCGTGCCAAGTGCGTGTTGAATTCAGACTATGACATCATAGACCTGGAAAATATGCCGGATGATTACCTGGCCCGCACCAATTATACCCCGGCCTGCGGCGCAGATGAGTATGAACGCCGCTGTCCAAAATTACCCTGGAATCCGTCAACCAACTTCGTTGATACATATAAGGTTGTATTCCGTGCAATGCTTGCACAATCTGCCGAGCGTACGCTCGCCAGTGCGTTGACATGTGCCGGTACGGCACATGTCCACGCTACGCGCAGCGTTACCACTGCGCGTAGCGTGGACATGCTCGCTATCGCGAGCATAACACAATCATTGATTGGTGATTACTATATTAAGCTAACAGGTTCATCTAATCTTCACTATTTGTGGATGCAGCTTCCCTTATTACCGCCGAAGGCGGTGATGAATTTACGCGTGCTGACGTTGAACTGCCTGACCGTGCATTATGATGCCTTCTGGCGCGAGGTGTGGCAGGATGAGTACCGGTCGGGGCGTTGGTATGGAGATGATGCCCGCCTACCGCGTGAGTTCTGGGCGAACCTGACACCGGAGTGGCAGCGCCACTGTGCCCTGCGCAATGACTTTGCCCGCCGATGGGCTCTGTGTGAGCTGGATGTGCTGGTGGCTCGAGAAATCGGCCTGACGCTGGAGGAACTCTGCGAAGCCTACCGCATCCAGTTCCCCGTGATGCGACAGTACGAGGCCGACACCTGGTACGACCGCAACGGGCGTGTGGTGTTCACTTGCTCCAAGGGCCTCATAGGCTTGGGCCTTGACCGCAAGACATGGGAAAGCATCAAAGAAAAGCCCGCCGGTTTCACCTACGCCAAGACCTATACCGACAACACCCTGCCGACGGGCCCGGTGGAGCGTACCATTGTATACGAGGCACCCTTTGACCGCCGTGACCGCGAGGTCGATTACGCCACTATCTGGGATGCTCTGGATGCCGAAGAGAATACTTGCAAATAATCAGCAAAGCTGTACAATAAATACATGAGTAGCCTGGCAGAGACTTTCAAGCGATTACCCAATGCTCCCTACCTGTTTATAGGTAGCGGATTCAGCAGGCGTTATTGTGATAATGCCCCTAATTGGAGAGAGTTATTGATACACTTTGCTAAAATCACGCGCCCCGTAAAACAGTTTCCTCTCCGCAGTTATGAAGATGAATTGGAAGAGGATTTAACGACCAATCAACGCTATGCGCGAGTGGCCGGGAAAATAGAAAAAGACTACAACCGGATGTTTTATAACGGGGAAATACCCATGGCGGATGAGCATGAGGGGATTGATTATGAAAAGTACCCGGAGCGCTCGCCGTTTCGTACGCACTTGGCCTATCTGATGAAGCGTACCGCTAAGCGTGCGGATTTATCTCCGGAGTTGCAGGAAGAGTTATCAGATTTGCGAGTGGCTGCAAAGCATTGTATTAACGGGATTATTACGACTAATTATGATGACTTTACCGAGAGCCTTTTCAGTGAATTTGAAGTGTACCGGGGACAAGATGATTTGATTGTAACTCAGGCTACCGGTTATGCGGAAATATATAAAATTCACGGGGACTATCGCACCCCGGAAGAGATGGTTTTCACAGAAAAAGATTACGAGGGATTTGAGCAACGTAAGGCCTATCTGGTATCTAAGCTGCTCTCCATTTTTGTGGAGAATCCGCTTATCATACTGGGATATTCATTGAGCGATGATAATATACGCGGAATCCTGGAATCCATAGCAGGTTGTCTGAGTGCCAAACGCTTGAAAGAATTAGGGGAGAGGATTATCTATGTAGCCTATGATGAAGAGGCTACAACTCCGTTTGTGACCATGGGGCCACCTTTGGATAAATACCGTGATTTCTATATCACGATGATAAAAACTAATTCCTTTGCTCCGATATTTAAGCAAATGATTAAATTGCATCGCCGCTATCCGCTTCATTTGTTGCGTCGAATTCGACAGGATTTGTACCGTACTGTTGTCTCAAATGAGCCGCAGGATATAATTAGAGTGTTGCCTCAACATGTCATTATGGACGAAGATTCGGGTAACATAGTATCCATTGTAGGATTTTCCAACGAAGATGATGGAGCATATGGTGATCTTACATTGGAAGAAGCATATAATTTAGTTGTTTTTCAAAATAAAGACATACATTTTAAAAGCTTTGTCAAAAAACTTCTACCCAAGAAACTGGAGCAAGGGAGTTATCCGGTATTTTATTTTATACGCAAATATCTGGAGCAAGGTGGAGACGGAACAGAATTATCCATGGATTTATTGTCATACATCAAAAAGATTAATGGTGTAGATAGCTTCCTGAATCCAACGATGAGAACAAAGTGGAAACCGGGAAGAACGATATCTACCATCCTTCAATTAGAACAAAACTGGGATAACGAAAAAAATAAAATCAATAAACTTGCTGTTTTGGACGAAGAAGAACTCAACAATGGGCAGTTACTGAACGTTATACGCAGAATTATGCAAGAGTCTCCCAATATGCTTGGGGAAAAAACTACTGCGGCGTCAAACTTACGTCGTCTTATCCGTATTTGTGATTATGTGGAAAATGCAAAGGCCATCCTCCTTTCGGAGGATGGCAAAAAATTGACTTTGCGGGCGGGTGCGATGAGACAAGCCGAAAGAGTCTGTCCTGAGGAGCAGGCAATCCCGGAGCAAGCCTCATCTGTACCCGAAAGCTAGCACATTTTATCTTAGTTGTCAAGTCATATTTTAAAAACTCTTAAGTGAAGCGATGAAGAACCAAGTAACCATACGCAGTTCTGCCGCAGAATACCTGACCTACATTGCCAGTGTAGGCGAGGCAGCAGAGCAGTTTGAAATCCGCTACGAGGATGAGAACATCTGGCTGACCCAGAAGATGCTGGCCTCTTTGTACGGCGTCGATACCAGAACCATCAATTACCACCTGAAGAAGGTTTTTGCAGATGCGGAACTGAGCGAGGATTCAGTTATCCGAAAATTTCGGATAACTGCCGCAGACGGTAAGAACTATCAGACACTGCACTATGGGATACAGGCCGTTATTGCGGTGGGATTCAAGGTAAACTCTGAGCGCGCGGTACAGTTCCGCAAGTGGGTGAATGCCATTGACCATGGAAGATTGGGAAAAACGCCTGAACTCCTTCATTGAGATGTTTGAGTACGGCCTGCTGAAAGATGCCGGTCGCGTTACAACGGAAATCGCCAAACTGCATGCGGAAACCGAGTTCGAGAAATATCGTGTGGTTCAGGATAAGCTTTTCCTTTCCGACTATGACCGCTATCTACTGGAACTGGAGGAGGAAATGAAGCAGCAGACATCGCGTAAATAACACCACTACACTATGTTACCCACCCCCATAGCCCAGCAGATACAGGACAGCATCCGCGCATTTTTGCAGCAGATGTTCCCATGTACGACGGAATACTTCCGTGGTATGGTGGAGCGCCTGACGTGGGAAGAAGACAACGGATTATTCCGAGGACCCTGGTATGAGCTGCGACTGCCGTTCGAGAGCGTGGGGGCAGAAACACCGTTGCCGTTTCGCGTGCTGAAGTTCCCCTTCAACCCGCACAAGCACCAGGCCGAGGCTTTTGAGCGTCTGTGCGGCGATGAACCGAAGTCCACCCTGGTGACCACCGGTACCGGCAGCGGTAAGACCGAGTGTTTCATGTTCCCTGTGCTGGACTACTGTGCCCGCATGCGACAGGAGGGGCAGCGTGGTATCAAGGCCATCTTCCTGTACCCCATGAATGCGCTGGCAACCGACCAGGCGCGCCGCCTTGCCAAAGCCGTGGCAAGCGATGCCGCCCTTGCCGGTGTACGTGTGGGGATGTACGTGGGCGGGGCTTCCGGCGAACCGACCATCAGCATGGGTCCGGAACAGGTGATTACCAGCCGCGATGAAATGCGGAAGAATCCGCCGGACATCCTGATGACCAATTACAAGATGCTGGATTACCTTCTGCTGCGTGCAGACGACCGGCGCTTGTGGCAGTACAACAAAACACCGGGCGTGTTGCGGTATCTGGTAGTGGACGAATTGCACACCTTTGACGGGGCGCAGGCCACGGACCTTGCCTGTCTGATTCGCCGCGTGAAGAACCGAGTGCGTGCCGAGAACGGCGAGCTGTGCTGCATTGGCACTTCTGCTACCATTGGCGGCGAGGACAGTGTGACTGAGCTTTGCGACTACGCCGGGAAGATATTCGGTGAACACTTTGACGAGGGCTCACTCATCCGCGAGACCATGATGAACGCCGAACAGTTCCGCAAGGGGGAACCCTGCCGGTACTTCATCGTCCCCGACGGCGAACAGCTGGCGGACATGCAGAGCAATGATATCAGCGACCCGGAGGCATGGCTGCGCACGCAGTACAAGCTCTGGTTCGGTGATGAACCCGGGGCCGATATACAGAGCCAGGATGCCCGCTTGGAATTGGGAACTAGGCTGCTGGGACACCGCTTCACCAGTGAATTACTGAGCATTTACGAGCAAAAAGGCACCGAGGTACTCAATGAAACCGAGGTTCACAAGAACCTGCTGCGCATGGAACGCGGATTATCGCAAAAATCGGTATTCCGCGCGGCCTTGGATAGTTTCCTCGCCCTGTGTGCCCATGCACGCTATAAACACCCCGTTAGCGGGCGAATACAGCCCTTCTTGCGTCTGCACGTGCAGCTGTGGATGCGCGAGCTCACCCACATGGTCACGCGCGTGCTGCCGTGGAGCCAGTTGGATGAACTGAAGCTCTGCTTCCGTGCCGATCAACCGGTGCGAGAAGCTGAATGTAGCTTGTCCCTGGTATTCTGCCGTGATTGCGGCACCATCACATGGGGCGCGGTGAAGCCCCGCCGAGGCTACAAGCTCATCACAGCTTCCGAGACCTTTTATCGAGAATACTTTGGCTCCGGCGAAAACGCTGTTCTGCTGCACCCCGTGCATGATGGAGAATGGAAACAGCATGACCTGTACCAACGCTCTGTACTCTGTGGCCACTGCATGAACCTGTGCCCGGCTCAGGGGCTTGAAAAACACCCCGACAGTGGACAATACGTCTGCCCCGCCTGCAAGAAACATGACATGACCGTGCCGGTGGATGAATACCCGGTGGAGCGTAAAAAGTCACGTGGCCGCACACAGGGTGTCCTGTGCCCCAAGTGCGGTGCTGCCGACGTGATGTTGGTCGGTTCCCGCGCCGCCGGATTGAACAGCGCGGCTATCAGCACGCTGTTTGCCTCCGCCTGTAACGATGACAAGAAGCTGCTGGCGTTCTCCGATAACGTGCAGGATGCCTCGCACCGTGCCGGCTTCTTTGCCGGGCGCACCTACAGCCACACCTTGCGCAGCGCTTTCTACAAGGCGGCCCGCAGTTGTGACGGCGTAAATCTTGCCGACCTGTATGACCGCATCGGCGGGTTGTGCTGTGCCGGGTATAGTGCTAAAGACCAGATTCGCCTGTTCATGCCACCGGATAAAGAATGGCTGCGGGATTACGAGTCCTTCCTGAAGGACGGCAAAATACCGAAGGCGGACAAGATGAGCCTGCCGGAGCTCATAGAAAAACGACTGAACTGGGAGTTCTTCTCTGAAATCACGTGGAAGTCCACGCGAGGCCGTACGCTTGAGCGCACCGGCTGCCTGACCCTTGGCTTGCCGGAGGAAAGAATACGACAGACCGCCGAAACCTTGCAGAATGAATGTAAGGAGCATCTGGGCTCTTCCTATCACGCCAGCGTGGAAGAACTGGCCCATTGGATAACCGGTGTGCTCCACAAGTTGCGCCTGATGGGCGGCGTGGCCATCCCCTTCCTGAAGCCTGCATACGAGGGGTATCAGAAGTCCGGCATGTACCTTCTGCTCAAGAGCAATAAGCACTGGATGCGTTCGCAGGCTTCTCTGCTTACGCCCCGCTTCTTCTGTCAGGGGGCGCATGATGACATGTTGCCCATCTACACCAAAAGTGGCCGTGAGACGTGGATGGAAAACTGGGCCCTGCGTATTCATTGGCAGGGAGCGCAGCAGAAGTCAACCATGGCGGCGTTTATTGACCGGGCCTTGAAGGAAATGGAGAAAACCGGGCTGCTGAAACGCACCCAACTGGCAGATTTGAATGTATGGAGTGTCAGCCCGGATTGCCTGACGCTTTCCACCCAGGTGCAGGCGATGCAATGCTCTCATTGCGGTGGACGCATTTATACCGACGCCGGGCAAACGGGCTTGTATACGGGCATGCCGTGCTTGAAGCAGGATTGCCCGGGCCACTATATCCCCGGCAAAATTCAGAGTGACGGCAAGCGCTTCTATGCCGCTGCGGAGGTAGCACGTATCCACGCCGCAGAACATACCGGCCTGCTGGAGCGTGACGACCGCGAGAAAACGGAAACCGATTTCATCGGCGGCGAGGCACCGGTGCCGCCGAATCTGCTCTCATGTACCCCCACATTGGAAATGGGTATTGATATCGGTGACCTGAGCAGCGTGCTGTTGTGCAGCGTGCCGCCGAACCCGGCCAACTATCGCCAGCGCATCGGTCGTGCCGGGCGTAAAGATGGTAATGCGTTCTCTCTGACAACGGCCAACGGCAAGGCCAACGACCTGTACTTCTTCCAAGAGCCGGACAGTATGATTCACGGGCACGTGGAGGCCCCGGGCGTATATCTGGAGTCCCTGGCCATATTAAAGCGCCAGATGTTCGCCTTCGCTTTGGATGAATGGATTTTCCGCGACCCGAACACCTATCTACCGAAGAAGATGCGCATGTTGCTCAGCAGCTCCACGGACAAGAGCGCATTCCCCGAGAATTTCCTTGCGTTCTGCGTGAAGAAGTCCGGTTCGTTATGTGACACCTTCTGCGAACTGCTGGACCTTGACGGCGATACCAAGGCGGCGCTTATAGATTATCTCATCCCCCGCGAACGAGCTACAGGAACCG
The DNA here is from genome assembly GCA_045592685.1 of Akkermansia sp. Classification (GTDB taxonomy): domain Bacteria; phylum Verrucomicrobiota; class Verrucomicrobiia; order Verrucomicrobiales; family Akkermansiaceae; genus Akkermansia. The sequence goes on from JAZNVF010000040.1 coordinate 13,809, forward strand.
ATAACCTGAAGTATGTTCTGACGCAATGCATCAACCGTATTCAGCAGGAACTTGTCGCCTATCGTTCTCGTAGTGAGAGCTTCCGCGCTGAGCTGATTAAGGTGGAGAAACGCCTCGAACAAAACACCGTATCGGATGAGGAACGCAAGGAATTGCAGGAAGAGCTGGATGAGCTGAAGAGCTCCCGCGCCTCATTGACCCAGCTCATCAACGGGCTGCGCAACAAAGAGACCTTGCAATTCCTGACAGATGAAGGGTTGCTGCCTAACTACGAGTTCCCCGAGGAAGGGGTTACCCTTAAAACTGTCATTCTGAAAGACCGCGGCGGCGATGCCAACAGCGATAATACGGAGTCGCATGAATACACGCGTGCGGCCGCCAGTGCTATCTCCGAGTTCGCCCCGGGGAGCGTCTTCTATGTGCAGGGGCGCAAAGTCAAAATCGACCAGGTGAACCTCAAGACGGCCAAGCAAGAGGATTGGAACTTCTGCCCGGAATGCAGCTTTGCATGCAACAAGCAAAAGGCAGGTCCCAATTGCCCGCAGTGCGGGGCTAATTGGTCGGATCGTTCCCATCAGCGTAAGGTTCTGAAGTTCAACCAGGTCATGGCTGTGCTGCAGGACAAAAAATCGCGCAGTCTTGATGATAACGATGAGCGCAAGCCCATGTTCTATGAAAAGGGGCTGTCTGTGGAGCTTGCACCGCAGGACGAGGGCACTACATGGCTCATCAAGTCCAATAAGAGCGGATTGGCCTTCAGCTTCCTGCGCCGTGCTATTTTCCGTGAGCTCAACTTTGGTAAAATGGAACCCGATGGCGGCGGCATGCTGGTCAATGGCCGCAAGCTGGCTTCCCCCGGTTTCCGTATCTGTGGCAAGTGCGGCAAGCTCATGGATATGGCCGGTGACCTCACCAATCCGAAGATGCACGATTTGGATTGCCCCTACCGCAAGAACGCGGCCAAGGCATCACAGGACGCGCTGGTCAACATCTTCCTCTATCGTGAGATTCAATCTGAGGCCGTACGTATTCTCCTTCCGGGGGCTTGTGCCGACAATGACGTGTGGCGCAGCTCTTTCGAGGCTGCCTTGCAGCTGGGGATTAAAGCCTATTTCAAGGGCCGTGTGGCCAATCTGAAATACTGCTTCGATAGCATGGTGCTGCCCGCTGCGGACGGTACACGGGCCAAGCGCGATTGCCTGCTGATATATGATTCCGTTCCCGGCGGTACCGGCAACCTGAAGGAATTGACGCAGGAACCGACTACCTTTGTGAAGGTGCTGCAGATGGCTATGAAGCATATTGCTGCTTGTAAGTGCGCTGAGGATACGAAAAAGGACGGCTGCCACCGCTGCATGTACGCGTTCCGTGGCCCTCGTGAAATCAAGCCCTCTCGCAATGCTGCTATGGAAATCCTGAGCAGTATCGGTATCAGCGAGTTTGACGACGTGCCGCTTCCGGCACCGGAAAAGGTGGACGGCCCCGATAGTACGAAAGTGACCAACATCTTTATCTCCAGCGAACTAGAGAAACGCTTCATTGAATGGCTGCGCCGCCAGGAGGGATTCGTACTGGAAGATCAAGTAGTGAACCGCAAGACCGGCTACTTGCTCAGGGTGGGTGACTTGCTGTGGGACGTAGAGCCCCAGCGGTCCGAAAAAGGCGGTAGCACACAGAAAGGCGGTACCGTCACCGACTTTACGTTCCGCCCGGTACGTAGCTCAAAGAGTCGCCCGATTGTCGTGTATCTGGACGGCTTCGCCTATCACGCCAGCATGGAGAACAACCGTGTATCCGGTGATATCGAGAAGCGTGAAAGGCTCCGCCTTGAGGACGATAATATCGTGTGGACGCTGACATGGGATGATATTCAGAACGACTTTATCGAAGCTCTGCAGCCGGGGAGCGAACCCGGTAGCTTGCCGGATGCCCCGGTGAAACCATGGGCCCGGCTATTGTCGTATCCTCCTGTAAAGGCCTACATGGAAAAGTGCAAGCCAGATGTGCAGCTCTATCAAAATGTGTTGAAGCCTATCGCCAACCTGAAGACCCTGTTGCAGTACGGCGAAACCGAAGAGCGCAGCAACGCATGGAAATATACGGCCGCCCTCCTGGCCATGGGCATGAGTACCCCGGGCCGAATTAAAGGACAACGTATGCAGCAGGCTCGCGAGGTTATCAACACCGGTTCTGATGACCCGGTGAACCTGACCGGCGGCGATGGCGAGGATTATATGGGCTTCTACGTAGACCAGGCACCGTGGCGCATCCTGTGGCAGTTGGCAAAGACGGATGGCCGTGCGCTGCATAATGCCGTTGTGCGCCTGAGCTTTGACCCGGATAAAACGGACGACAGCCCTGAATATCAGCGCAAATGGCGTGGTTTCTGGAGCCTGTACAACATCCTCCAGATTCTCCCGCACTTCCGTGCCACCACCCCCGAACTGGGGCAGCAAGGATACCGCTGTGAGGAAGTAGAACAGACCACCCGCCAGCAGGAAGGCCTTACCGCCGATATGTTGGACGGCCTGGAGACAGCTTGGGAGGCATTGCTGCTGAACCAGCCGCTGCTGCAACCGGAGCTTTTCTATGATGTAATCGATAACCATGGTGTAGTGGTAGACGGCAACGTGGAAGTGGCATGGCCTGAGCAAAAGGTGGCCATATTGACCGAGGTCTACGAAGAACTGGCCGATAAACTGAACCAGTGGGGCTGGCACGCTTTTGTATGGGGCCGCCTGCCTGAGAGCGATTTGCTGAAAAAATTAACTGAACTTGTAAGCGCGCAATGAGTACGAAAAAGAATGTTGTATGGGGTGAGGATTTCTTTGACTCCCTTGGTAAATTACCCAAGGATGTCAAGCTGCATGCTATGTTGGTATGTAACAACCTGATGCAAGGCAAAACCAGCAACGGCATGAACTTTGAGAGCCTGAATAACTCGCTCGACCGTTCCTTCCGCTCCATTCGCCTTGATAACACCTACCGCCTTATCCTCTCCGAGCAGCCTAAATCCTACATTTTGCTGTGGGCCGACCACCACGACCGGGCTTATGATTGGGCCCGTAACCGCCGTTTGAACGTCAACCGTTTATCCGGTGCATTGGAGCTGCAGGTTATCAAAACCGTGGAGGTGGTGCGTGAGATTCCGGTATATCAGGCTGTGGCGGTGGAGGCCCCCTTGCTGAGCCATATCAGTGAGGAACAGCTGCGGGAATTGCTTCCCGTGGGAAAGGAGCTGCTGGCCAGGCTGTGTGCCTATCGTGATGTGGACGCCATGCTGGAGGACTCTGACCTGTTGCAGGAGAAATTGGGCCGCAGCGGTGTGGATATTCTGCTGAGTATCGCCAGCGGTGATGACTACGAAACCGTTAAAGCCACCTATCAGAGCAGCACCAGGATTGATCCCGATGACATCGACAGCGCTGTTGATAATGTGGCCTCTCAGATGTCGTTCTTCAAGTTTGATAATGAAAACGACATGAAGATTGCAGCGGAGTACCCGCTGGACAAGTGGCGTTTGTTCCTTCACCCTGACCAGCGCGTGCTGGTGGAGAAAGATTTTAACGGCCCCGTGCGCGTGACCGGTGGTGCAGGTACCGGTAAAACCGTGGCCGCTATGCACCGAGCCCAGCACCTTGCCAATACACTGGTGCGCATGCGCCGCCCCGGCAAGATACTGTTCACCACCTTTACAAAGAACCTGGCTCTGGATATTCAGGATAATCTGGTGAAGCTCTGTGACCCGTCTGAATTGGACCGTATCGAGGTTATCAATCTTGATGCCTGGGCTCATGAGCGCTTGAAGCAGCGCCAGATCAGTGTGCGACTCAGCTTTAACCCGCAGGTGGAAAAGGCCGCAGCAGATGCCTGGCACGATGCCATGGAAAAGCTGCAGCCCGCAAAACGCCCCGCCGGTATGAGTGATGCCGAAATCAAGAAGGAGTGGACACAGGTGATACAGGCTAACGGAGTATACACGCTGGCCGACTATTACCGCGTGAGCCGCGCCGGTCGCCGCATCAGCCTGCGTAAGGCCGACAAAGAGGCCTTGTGGCCCGTGTTTGAGGAATACCGCGCCTTGCTCAAGGAACAGGGCATCATGGAGCCCGAGGATATGTATGCCGCCGTGGCCGGGCTTATTGAGGAAGACCCGCGCCTTGCCGCCATGTATGAACATGTCATCGTGGACGAAGCTCAGGACTTCGGCAATGCTGCATACAAGCTGATTGCCAAGATAGTGGCGCACCGCAGTACCGAGGTCAACGGCCTCTATATCACCGGCGACGCACACCAGCGCATCTATGACCGCAAGGTGGTATTAAGCCGCTGTGGCATCAACGTGCGCGGTCGCAGCCGCCGCTTGCGTATCAACTATCGTACCACCGAGGAAACACGCAAGTGGGCTACAGCCGTGTTGGACAACTGCACTGTTGATGACCTGGACAACGGCACCGAATCCAGCAAGGGTTACCGCTCGTTGACCAAGGGCGTGCCGCCTCAGGTGCGCACCTTTGCCGATACCGCAGAGGAAGTGGCTGCTATTGCTCAGGCTATCAAAGACTTGCAGGCCAAGGGAGTGGAGCCGTCTGCCATTTGTATCGCCGCTCGCAACAAGACCAAAGTGGAGGAATATAAGCGAGAGCTGCAAGCCCGCAGCGTGGAGAGTGATATCATTGAATCCAACAAGCGAGCCCGCGACTCTGAGTTCTGTCGCCTTGCTACCTTTCACCGCGTCAAAGGCCTGGAGTTCGATTACATGATACTCGCGGGCATGGATGATCAGACTTGGGAGAAAGACATGCAGGACGAAGACGCGTTGCTCCGTGCCCGATGCCTGGTGCACGTGGCTGCCACCCGTGCTCGTATAGGGCTGCTCGTTACCGCCTCGCCGGCATTGGCCGGGTTCTTGGGGAATATGTCGAACTCATAAACCGGTACATTGTCAGCATGCCAAACGCTCCCGGGCATTAACCGGCCCGGGGGACTGTAAGCGTTTTCCATTGTAGAGAAATCTCAGCGTTTGCGGGTTATGGACGTTTTGATTTAATGCCTGCCCATCATATCATTTTGCCATTTAATTGCTATACGCCCTCATGTAAAGAAAACCTCGAATTTCTTTACATGAGAAGTCAGGATGGACTATTTGATATGCAGGGAATCGATTTCATTTCAAATGATGAATAACATATCTGGCGGCAGAATGACTACATTCATGCACGGTTTGTTCATGAGCCAACCGGGGGAATGCCTGCGGGTGGGATATTGAACCGATTGCGGTGATGGCAGGGCGGAATTTGGTCGGGTGTGTTCATTTTTTGACATCAAATAGAGTACGTACGCGAAATTTGGGTTGCAAAAGGGGGGGAAGTCTGCTACACTCGCCGCGCGCAACGGAGTAACCGCTGTGCCCGTTTCTCATTTATTATCGCCCGGTGCACCATGAGTATACCATTTTTCAGTAAGCTGCGCAATAGGAAGGCCCACGTGAAGCTCGTCCAACAGGAGCTACAGAAGGTGCGTGATGAAATTGCACGGCAGACGGAGCAGTTTGAACCCCACGTGCGTGAGTACATGCGCCAGGTCTGTAAGGGGCAGGGCAAGATGCTGCGCCCCGGGTTGGTGTTGCTTACGGCAGCTGCAACCGGCGGCATTCGCAAGGAGCACATTACCTTCGCCGCCCTGCTGGAGATGATTCACATGGCCTCGCTCATTCATGACGATGTGCTCGACAAGGCCGACACCCGCCGTGACCAGCCTACACCGAATGCCCTGTGGGGCAACGAGCTGGCGGTGCTGCTGGGTGACACCATGCTGGCGCAGGCTATTGTGATGGGCAGCGAAATCGGTGGCAGCAAGTTCTGCCGTAAGATGGCCATGGCCATGCGTGATCTCTGTCAGGGCGAGGTCGAGCAGTCCACCCGCCTGTGGGATGCCGACATGAGCCGTGCGGACTACTACGAGCTTATCCGCAAGAAGACCGCCACCCTCTTTGCCGTGGCCATGAGTGGTGCTGCCTGGTTGCAGGAGCTTGATGAAGAGATGATAGAGCATCTCAACCGCATGGGAACCCTGCTGGGTATCTCTTACCAGATTTATGATGACTGCCTGGATCTCACCGGTACCGATGAGAGCGCCGGCAAAACCCTGGGGACGGATGCCGAGAAGGGCAAGCTGACTCTGCCGGTTTTCTTCCTGATGGAGAGCAGCTGCGAAGATGTGGCTGCTGAGGTGCGCGGCGCCGTTGAACGGCACGAGGAGATTGACTACAGCCGCTTGCGGTATACGGATGCCTTCCGCGAGGCGATTCGCCTGTCGGTGGATGAGGGGCTGAGCCGCAATGAGGAGGCCCGCGAGGTGTTGTGGTTGCTGCCCGACACTCCCGCGCGCAAGGCCTTGGCTGAGATGACCTATCGTCTCGATGACATGCTGCGTGACTGCTGCTGCTGCGAGTAAAAGCTATGGTAAGGCCCGAGAAGATGGTACCCGCCGAGAGCGGATTGGCCGCAAAGGTGTGGGGCGAGGTATGCGCCGCTGCCGAGGTTGCAGCTGAGCGCGAGCCCAAGCTGCTGGGCATGCTGGATGATGTGGTGCTGAGCCGCACCTCGCTGGGCAATGCCGTGGCTGTGCGCCTGGCGCGCAAACTTTCCCGCCGCGACATGAACCGCGACGAGCTGGAGCCGCTCATCCGCACTCTGCTGAAGAATAACCCCACGGTGGTGGATTGCATGGCTGCTGACCTGCGCGCCGTTGTCGAGCGAGATGCCGCCTGTCACAACGTGCTCGAGCCGCTGCTTTTCTTCAAGGGATTTCACGCGCTGGCCACCTATCGCGTGGCGCATGTGCTCTGGCGTGAGGGGCGCCACCTGCTGGCCCTGCTGTTCCAGAGTGTGAGCAGCGAGGTATTCGGTGTGGATATTCACCCTGCCGCGCAGATTGGCTGCGGGATTTTGCTGGACCACGGCACCGGGTTCGTAGTGGGCGAGACGGCTATTATCGAGAACAATGTTTCGATGTTGCACGAGGTTACCCTTGGCGGTACCGGTAAGGAGAAGGGCGGGGCGCGCCATCCCATCGTGCGCAGCGGCGTGCTCATCGGTGCCGGTGCCAAGGTGCTGGGGCGTGTGGAGATTGGCGAGTGTGCCAAGATTGCTGCCTCTTCTGTGGTGCTGACCGATGTCGCTCCGCGTACTACCGTGGCCGGTGTACCGGCCGTGCAGGTAGCCGTCAATACCGACTGCTGCGCGACACCCGCCCTCGGTATGCAACAGAGTATAGACGGCGAAGTATGATTACTGAAATTGATATCCACCTCCCCTTGCGAAAGGCCGCCAAAGAGCAGGCCCGCCGCAAAGCTGTGGCTCAGCAGTTGGGGATTTCTCCGCACCGTGTGCTGGCCATGCGCTTGCTGAAAGACAGTATCGACGCACGCCGCCGCCCCATCTGCCGCCAGTTGCGACTGCTGGTGGGGGTGGATGAGCAGTTGCCGCCCGCTGAGCTGCCGCGCCGGGACTATGCCCCTGTACCCGCCGGTGCCCGCACGGTCATCATTGTGGGCAGCGGGCCGGGTGGCTTGTTTGCGGCGCTTCACTGTCTGGAGCTGGGCTTGCGCCCGATTGTGCTTGAGCGAGGGCGCGATGTTTATGCGCGCAGTCTGGATTTGCAGCCGCTGCATGCGGGCGAGTATGTGACGGAGGAGTCGAACTACTGCTTCGGTGAGGGCGGTGCCGGTACCTTCTCCGATGGTAAACTGTTTACGCGTGCCACCAAGCGCGGCCCGGTGATGGAGGTGTACGAGACCTTCGTGGCTCACGGGGCCTCGCCCGATATCCTGACGGACGCTCAGCCGCACCTCGGTTCCGACAAGCTGCCCGACATCATCAAGGCCATGCGCCACAGCATCATCGCCGCCGGTGGCGAGGTGCACTTCAGCACCCGGGTGGATGGCCTGCTGCGCTCGGCAGACGGCAAGCGCCTGCGCGGTGTGCGCAGTGCCGATGGCCGTGAGTGGGTCGGTCATGCCGTGATTCTGGCTACCGGTCACAGCGCGCGCGATGTCTACCGCATGCTGCACGCTGAGGGGCTTACCCTGGAGCAGAAAACCTTTGCCGTGGGTGTGCGAATTGAGCACCCGCAGGCTCTCATCGATACCGCGCAGTACCACCTGCGCTCCGGTGAACCGCGCCCGGAGGGGTTGCCCGCTGCCCGCTACACACTCGCTACCAACATTGACGACCGTGGCGTACATTCCTTCTGCATGTGCCCGGGTGGCCACATCGTACCTGCCGCCACGGCGAATGATGAAGTGGTGGTCAATGGTATGTCGCTCTCGGCGCGAGATTCCTACTGGGCGAACTCGGGTTTCGTGGTCACGGTTAAACCGGAAGATACCGCCGCCTGCGCTGCCGAACACGGCGTGCTGGCCGGTCTCGCCTGGCAGAAACAGCTCGAAATCGCTACCGCGCAGGCCGGTGGCGGTAAGTTGCGCGCCCCCGCTCAGCGCGCGGTGGATTTCCTGGCCGGCCGAGTGAGTGCCACCCTGCCGCAGAGCAGCTATGAACCCGGACTGACCTCGCACGATTTGCATGCCCTGCTGCCGGATTTTGTGAGCCGCCGCATGCGCGAGGGGCTGCAGTTCTTCAATCGCAAGCTGCGGGGGTTCGCCGGGGAGGACGCTCTGCTCATCGGCTGCGAAACCCGCACCAGCTCCCCCCTGCGCATACCGCGTGACCCCGCCACGCTGCAGCATGTTGACCTGCCCGGGCTCTTCCCCTGTGGTGAGGGCGCCGGCTATGCGGGCGGTATTGTTTCCGCTGCCCTTGACGGACGCCGCTGCGCCGAAGCTGTGGCGCAGTGTGAGGGGTGAGCGCGCGGAAAAGCGGTATGCAATAGTATGCACTACGACGGCGTAAGCCGTCGTAATCTCGCTGCTCCGTCAGGAGCAATCTCGCTCAGCAGCCCTGCTGAATCTCGCTTTCGGCGCAAGCCGAAAATCTCGCCTGCAACCACAACCGATGAATAAAACGTCCGGCGAGATTCTGCCTATCGGCAGAACGAGATTCGGGCTGATGCCCGAGCGAGATTGTTTCACAACGAGATTGCGGTGGCTGACGCCACCGCAGTGAAGAGCGCGCTGCTCAGAGGGGCATGGTGCTGTAGTCCCCGGCGGGGGCAGCGGGAGTGGCCGGCACGGCGGGAGCCTTCTGCTCAACTTCGATTCGGGTGACGGGGCGGAAGGGTGCGAGCGTGTTGCCGATTTCACCGTAGTAGTGAGCCTGGGTCATGTGCACGGTGTCGCCCACCTTCAGTTTGCTGATGGCGGAGAAGATGGCGGCGTCATCCTGACCCGGGGTGGGGCGTTTGATATCGATGAGCACGATGGAGCCGGGGGCCATCTTGTCATCACCGTATTCGCCGGTTTTCTCGTAGTGCTCATTGGCCAGCACACGGAAGCGGGCTACGGTTGTGGCGTGGTCGCACTTGTCGGGGCAATCAGCCGTCAGGTGGCGGCAGGGGACATCGAGGGTGCCCAGATAGTGAGCACGCACGGAGTTGGTGGCCAGTAAATCGGCTTTGGCAGGCATGGGGCTTGCAAACAGAGCCGGAGCGGCGGCAACGAGGGCAATGAAGGGGTGGAGGTATTTCATCATCTTGAAATGCGGGGGTATACGAACGCCTTCTTTTTGACACTTGGGTGGCTGTGGAAAGCCCCCCTTTTTTGTGTGCTTTTGGCGTATGCGCTGCTTATATCATACTATACCCCTTATGTCAATTCCTTTATATAACAGAATCAGGCAATCGCCACATGTGTCCCAAAGTTTGGGGGAATATAGCCATTGTGTACTCAAAATCAGCGTGTTTTGCCGAATTCTCCTTGGCCGGGTATCATACAGCCCGTTCTTTGGCACAATTTTTCTTTTATCCCAACATCGGCGTAAGCCGC
>JAZNVF010000041.1:0-16988 GCA_045592685.1 Akkermansia sp.
CAGTCGGGATTTCCCCTCGAACTTCCTTTCCCACGGTTTGTTACCTCCCCGCAGTTGTTCTTCAGGTCTGGGATTCCGCATCATCGCGGCTCCGCGCGGACTTTCACCGCAGTGCGCATATCGCGTCGGTCGTACCAAGAAAGGCCAGAGAACTTAGTCTCTGGCCTTTCAGCTCCGGCGGTTGGGATCGAACCAACGACCTAGTGATTAACAGTCACCCGCTCTCCCGCTGAGCTACGCCGGATTTGCGTTCCCGTTGTTTTAGGGGTGCGGGCAGATGATACACCATCTAGCCGAGCATTGCAAGCTTTTTTTTATAAAAAATGCATTTTTTTTGATTTTCGGTTGAAAAACAGGTCAAAATAAGGTAAAAGGAGGTCATGAGCGAGCAAACGAAAGGCAAAGGGACACTTTATTTCACCCTGTGGGGCATACCAGTGAGCATACAGCCGAGCAGCTGGCTGGTACTAGCCCTGCTGGGCGGCGGACTAAGAATAGGCTCCGGCAGTGATCTGATACAGGTAGCCGTATTTGTGGTAATGGGCGTGCTTTCCCTGCTGGCGCACGAGATGGGCCACGCCCTGATGGGGAGAAAACTCACCGGAGCCACCCCCACAGTTACCCTTGCCCTGATGGGCGGACTGACCTCATTGCCGTACGCACCGCGCACGCGCGCAGGATACCTTCTCTACATCGCAGCCGGTCCGCTGGGCGGGTTGACCCTGGGACTGCTGGCCGGTCTCATCCTCGGGCTGCACATCGGCGATATAGGAGCCGGGGTCTCCTTCTATCTGTTCAGTCCATTCCATGCGGAAGAATACATGGCAGCCCACCATCTGGCCAGCCTGGTTACAGCCATACAAGACGGCACCCTGCCCCTCGGCATACTGGGAGCCTATCAGACCCTCATGCTCATCTGTATGTGGTGGAGCCTGTTCAACCTGCTGCCCATTTTCCCGCTCGATGGCGGTCAGCTACTCTACACCGCAACAGACAACCTGCGACTCAGCTCTATCGTCGGCCTGATAACGGGTGGCGTCATCTGTCTGCTCAGTATCATAGCCGGCATGTGGTTTACCCTGCTCCTCATCGGCTACCTGACCTACCTCAACTGGCAGATTTACCGCGACTCAAACAGCTGAACTCACCATCTGATTTGCATAAGTGCGCAGTTTAAGTCACGCTTGCGCCTTGCTTATGCGGGAATAATCTACTATACTGAAGCACGTATACAAGTTATGTCCAGTTCATTCGGTTCGATTTTCAAAATCAGCACGTGGGGTGAATCTCACGGCGTGGGGGTGGGTGTCGTCATCGATGGTTGTCCGGCAGGTGTCGCGCTAAGCACGGAGCAGATACAGGCCGAGCTGAACCGCCGCCGCCCCGGGCAGAGCGATATCGTTACCCCGCGCAATGAGGAAGACAAAGTAGAGATACTCAGCGGCGTGCTCGATGGCGTTACTCTGGGTACCCCCGTTGCCCTGTCGGTGCGCAACAAGGACCATCAGTCCTCCGCCTACAATGAAATGCAGCATACCTACCGCCCGTCGCATGCCGATTACTGCTACGACGCGAAGTACGGTATACGAGCCTGGGCAGGTGGCGGTCGTGCCAGTGCCCGCGAAACCATCGGCCGAGTGGCTGCCGGGGCTGTAGCCAAAGCCGTGGCACAGGCCATCTGCCCGCAGTTGCAGGTCATCGGCTGGGTGCAGCAGGTACACACCGTTTTCTGCCATGTGCTGCCGGCAGATGTCGACCCTGCGGTGGTCGAGAGCAATATCGTGCGCGCCGCAGACCCCGAAAGTGCGGAGGATATGAGCACCATCATCCGCGAGGTACGCGCCAAGGGCGACTCCGTAGGTGGAGTGGTGGCCTGCACCGTGCGCAACTGCCCAATAGGACTGGGTGACCCCGTATTCGACAAGCTGGAGGCCACACTCGCCCACGCCATGCTGAGCATACCGGCCTGCAAGGGTTTTGAAATCGGCAGTGGTTTCGGCGCTCCGGCGTTGCGCGGCTCTGAACACAACGACCCGTACTACATGGACGGCGACCGAGTGCGTACCCGTACCAACAACTCCGGCGGCGTCCAGGGCGGTATCTCCAACGGTGAAGATATCAATATGCGCCTGGCGTTCAAACCCACCGCCACCCTCATGATACCGCAAAACACCATCAACGATGAGCACGCCGAAGTTCAGTTGCGCGGCAAAGGTCGCCATGACCCCTGCGTACTGCCCCGCGCTGTACCGGTGGTCGAGGCCATGGCATGGCTTGTGATTACAGACCACCTTCTGCGCCAACGCTCAGCCCGAATCTGAACCATGGAAATCAACAAAAACACCCCGCAGGCTGACATGCAGCGGCTCTACGCCGCCGTGGTAAAACGCGAGTTTCTGAAGGGCACGCCGCTCAACATCAAGGCATTTTTGCGCTACGCCATCCTCTTCCTCCTCTTTCCGGGGATGATATTCGGCTTTTATGTCGGGTTGGCTATCACAGCGGCTTTCTGCGGGGTATTGCTCACGCTGGTACTGACCGACAACATGCACTGGGGCATGACCGCCACCCTGTCATGGCTGGCGCTGGGGCTGATACCGACCATCTTTGTAACCATTGACACCTGGCGGCGCGCCGCTCGCACCCGGGCTCAGCGCATGATAGAGCGCGCGCCCCTGCCCGGTGCCCATACGGCAAAAGCCATGACCACAGCTCATACCCAGCTGAAATGGCGCCCCAAAAAGGTCAACGGCAACACCATTCGCATAGCCGATGCCACCGTACGCGCCGAGCAAGACGGCGTATACGCCTACCTGCTTACCATCAAAAACTACTCGGGTAGCCGCCTGCTCACGGATGGCCCCGCCGGCATGTGCCTGGTTCAGAGCACTGGCAAAAAGGGGGAAGAGTTACAAGCTCTGTTGCTCTACCGCCTGAAAGCCGGCACCCACGAAATCTGCTGGAGCCTGCAGGCGGACGAATCCCCCCACACCACCCTCACCCGCCTGAACTGAGGCATTCGCAGCTTTCCTCCAGCCAGAAACTCAATTCCCTTCCCCTCAAACGCACAAAACGGCGGCGTGCCCATCAGCACACCGCCGCAATGTGAAAGATAGGGAATTAAAAACCGAATCAGTAGCGAATTTCGTAGTTGCCGGGGTCACGCGGAGCCTCGGGCTCGCGGTCACAGGGGGGCAACATAGTATTAAGCGCACGGCGCTGAATAGTCTTCTTCATACCGGCATCGTTATCCTTAGTGAGGTCAGCGGCCTCCTTGGCTTCTTTCTCACGCTGCTTTTCAGCCTTGGCCTTGGCTTTGTGATACTGGCTGAGACTGGCCTTCTGGCGCTCAGTGGCCATACCTTTCAGGGTGTCCTCGGAAAGATCAGACGGCTCGATGACAGGTGCAGCCTGAACCACCGCAGCGGCGACTGCCAAAACAGAGAGTAAGGAAAGCGTTTTCATAAATCTGAGATGTTTCTCAGTATACGAAATACACACCGCATGTCAAGCTCATTCTGTCGGTTTTTTGGAACGGCACGGAAAAAATCTTGCAATTTGAAGCGTGACAGGGTAGGATGTTGTCCCGCACACAATTTCACCATGAGCGAAGCCAGCAAAGAGAAACCGGACTTTAAGGCAGCCGCCATCAAAGAAGTGGACCGCACAATCATGCCCCAGGCACCGGGAGTGGAAAAGAGCATGCTCTCGATGATGACCATCGACCCTACCAACATTATTTCTCAATGCATTGCCGACGGCATGAATAGCGACTATTTTTACGTGCCCGCACACCGAATCCTCTGGGAAATCTTCCGCGAACGCTACGAAAAAGGTATCGCGCTCGACATCGTTTCCGTCGCTCAGGAACTCACCGACCACAAACAGCTTGAGGCCGTCGGTGGCCAGCCGGGTCTCACCGACATTTTCACCTACTCTACGACAACAGCTCTCTATACCGTTCATTTTGAAACACTCAAAGAAAAATTCATACGTCGCAGCATCATTCTGACAGCTAATAAAGCCTCTGATTCCGCCTTTACCTCCGAAGCCGAAATTGACGAACTGCTGGACCAGACGGAGCAGGATGTGCTCAAAATCCGCATGAACTCAGCCAAGGGCGAGGAATGGAGCCTGAAGGCCGACATCGACAAAGCCGTGACCAACCTTGAGCGCATGATGTCCACCTCAGGCGGCATCCTGGGGCTCTCATCCGGGTTCCCCAAGCTCGACACCATGATTAACGGCATGAAACCCGGCGAGCTGTTCATCATTGCCGCCCGTCCGGCCATGGGCAAAACCTCTTTCATGCTCAACATCATGGAGCATGTCGTACTGGATTTGAAAAAACCGATGATGGCTTTCTCTTGCGAAATGCCCAGTGAGCAGCTCGTCGAGCGTCTGCTTTACGCACGCAGCGGCATCAATAAACAGGATCTCAAAGCCCGCCAAGGTAAGCTCAACCAAGATGAAATGAAGCGTTTCCGCTCAGCTATCACCGAGCTCAAGAACAGCAAGCTCATCATCGACGACACCGCCGCCATCTCCATCTCAGAACTGAGAGCCAAAGCCCGCCGCCAAATGCGCAAATACCCCGACTTGGCAGCCATAGGCATTGATTACCTGCAGCTCATGCGCTCACACACCAAACAGGCTCAAAACAGCCGTGAACGTGAAATTGCCGAAATTTCAGGTGGTCTGAAGAGCCTGGCCAAGGAACTTAAACTCCCCATCATTGCACTGGCACAGCTCAACCGTGGCCCCGAAAACCGAACCGGCAAAAACAAAGGTACCCCGCAGATGAGCGACCTTCGAGAATCCGGCGCTATCGAACAGGACGCCGACATGATAGGTCTGCTGTGGCGCTCACGCTACTATGCCGAGGATGACGAAGAGCGCGAGAACGTAGGCAACGAGGCCAACTTGTTACTTGCCAAGAACCGAAACGGCCCCACGGGCGATGTACCCCTGAGTTTCCACGCAGAAATCATGCGTTTCGTTCCCCGCACAGTCGCAGATAACGACGAAGAGTAAACAGAACCGGGTTATATACTGCCCCTCCCGGTCAGAAATCTTCGCTGAGCACTCCGGCTTCGAGCAAAGCCTCGTCCCCGCCGTGATAATTAACCTCTTCGAGCGGAACGTACGCAACCACAGCCTCTCTCTGACCGGAGCCGGCGTATACAATGGTATTGCCGCCCATCTGAGCCGCCAGTTCCTTGACAGCCTGCACATACCCCTCGTTATCATAAGGCAGTTCCGCATTGTTGAGTATGTGAAAACGCCCCACAATCATGGTACCGGGTACTGTCGGCACCACCGGCAGAAACTCAACCTCATACACCGGCACAATCGGTCTCGCACCGGTCAACGGCAAAGGCTCCGCCTGCCAGTCGCTCACATCAGGTAAGGTTGAGCAACCAACTAACAGCAACAGAGTGATAGCTATTTTGATTTTATTCACTATCAATACCTTCGTATAAAGAACCCAATTTTACAAACAGAAATAATCGCCGACCCTGAGGGAACTATACACGAACGAGCTCATTTGTCAAGAAGCAAACACGCGCGGGAACGCATAAAAAATAACCGATTTTGCAGAAAGCTTCATTTTTTGCTTGCAGGCATAGGTCGTTAGAGTTAGAATGAAGACATGGCAGACATTCATCCTACAGCGATTATTGATTCTACCGCAGAAATTGCGGACGATGTGAAAATCGGGCCATACTGCGTAGTGGGCCCGCATGTGAAACTGGGTTCGGGCTGCGTATTGCACAGTCATGTTGTGCTGGGCGGTCCCTCTACTTTCGGAAAAAACAACGAGTTTTTCCCCTTCTCGGTCATCGGTCTGAAAACACAGGATTTGAAGTACAAAGGGGAGCCGACTTACCTTGAGGTAGGTGACAACAACGTATTCCGCGAAAACTGCAACATCAACCGCGGCACCACTCCCGAAACCAAGACAATCATCGGCAATAATAACCTTTTCCTCATCAACAGTCATTGCGGGCACGAGGTACACGTGGGCAATAATGTCATCATGTCCGGCTATGCCGCAGCCGCCGGTCACTGCACTATCAACGACTGGGCCATCATCGGCGGTTGTGCCGCGCTACACCAGTTTGTGCGCATTGGCGAACACGCCATGGTGGGTGGCGCCTGCCGAGTCACACAAGATGTTGCCCCTTACATGATTGCCGAGGGTGGCACCCTGCGCTCTGTCAACACCATCGGTCTGCAGCGCCGAGGGTTTGCGGAAGACGATATCCGCGCCATCAAATACGCCTATCGCAAGCTCTTCCTCGATAAGAAGTCGAACATGACCCTCAACATCGAAACTCTGCTGGCAGAGGGAGATGCCAAACACGTGCAGAACCCGCACGTGCAGCGCATATTGCAGTTCCTGAAAGAGTCCGAGCGAGGTTTCCTGCACTGATGAAACGTCACATCGTCTTTGACCTCGACGGTACGCTGGTAGATTCTCTGCCGGGCATTGCTGAGGGCGTGAACCGTGCCCTTCAGGCACTGGGGCGCCCCGGGCATAGCCAGCAGGCCATCAGCCGTATGATAGGCAGCGGGGCGGCCAACCTGTGCGGAATGGCGCTGGGGTATGCAGATGCAGCCCACACGCCGCCTGACGAGCTGACCGCCATGCACGAACAGTTCCGCCGCCATTACCCGGAGTGTTGGCAGTACCCGTTCACCCGCGCCTACCCCTGGGTGGCTAATATGCTTACCCTGCTCTCAGCCGAGGGTGCGGAGCTCGCCGTGCTGTCAAATAAGCCACACGATGTCACGGAGCCCATGGTGCGGGCTCTGTTCCCGCACATACCCTTTACCGCCATACTGGGCTACACAGGGCAATTCCCCCGAAAACCCGCACCCGACGCACTGCAGCATATCGCGGCGCGATGGGGAGTACCCATGAGCGAAATAACCCTGGTGGGCGACAGTCTGTACGATGCCCGCACCGCACAGAACGCCGGTTGCGGTCTGGCGCTCGTAGCGTGGGGCTACGCCGAGGTCAGCGATTTGGTAGCCTGGCCTGCTCCGGTATTCGGTTCGGTGGATGAACTGCGCCACTATCTGCTCAACGCTTGACCTCCGCAGTTGGTACCCATGGACTTCATCATCTTCGCCGCAGCCAAACCCTCCATCGACTACGCGCGCCGGGGGGTACAGTTTTTCGAAGAACGCCTGCGCCCGCTGGGTAAGGTCGAAATACGTTACGTCAAGGCCGGCAGTTCGGAGGAGGTATCCGCCCGGCTGCTGGAGGCCAGCAAAGGTTGCCTGCGCATCGCCATGGATGAACGCGGCGAAAACTGGACCTCGCGCGAGCTGGAAAAACAAGCCAAAACCTGGCAGATGCGGGCCGTGAAACACGTAGCCTTCCTCATCGGCGCAGCAGATGGTCACACACAGGCTCTGCGCGACACCTGCGACCACGTGCTGTCCCTGGGTCGCCACACCATGCAGCACGAACTGGCACTGGTTGTGCTGCTCGAGCAGATATACCGCCTGCACACCATGCTTGCGGGCAGTCCCTACCATCGGGATTGAATAAAGGCTCAGCCCAACACTCACATGCCACGCGCGTGCGCGAAAAAGTCTTGCCATGCAAAGATGTATCTGCTAGACTCAACCCACGAATTATGGCCGACGACTGCAAGATAAGCCCGATGATGGAGCAGTACCTGCGCATGAAGCAGGACCTGCCGGATGACGTGTGGCTCTTCTTCCGCGTGGGTGACTTCTACGAAATGTTTTTTGAAGATGCCGTGGCGTGCTCCGCAGCCCTGGGGCTCACGCTCACCAAGCGCCAATCCATCCCGATGTGCGGCGTGCCCCACCATGCCGCCGAAGGCTATATCGGCCAGGTAGTGAAAAAGGGGCGCCGAGTAGCCATTGCCGACCAGATGACTGACCCCGTGCCGGGCAAGCTCGTGGAGCGGCAAATCACGCGTATCATCTCTGCCGGCACGCTCTCTGACCTCAGTCTGCTCAATGAGAGCGAGCACAACTACATCATCGCCTGTTACCGCGACAAAAAGGCCTGGGGGCTGGCCTGTGCCGACCACTCCACCGGTGAGTTCACCGTGGTGGACTACGACAGCCGAGAAGCCCTGGCTGAGGAAATAGGCCGCATCCATCCCCGCGAAATGCTGGTGAGCGATGAGCAGAAAGACCTCTTCACCGGCCTGCCTGTCACCCAATATTACGACGGCTACACCTTCCTGCCCGGTGTAGCAAAAACCGCGCTCGAAAGCCACTTCCGCGTGCACTCGCTGCAAGGTTTCGGCTGTGCACACCTGGTTGCAGCCATCGGCGCCGCCGCTGCCATTCTGCACTACCTCAAGCACCAGATGCGCCGCAGTACCGACCACCTGCGCCGTCTCTGCCTGCGCCCGACGGACAACGCCGTACTCATCGACACCGCCAGCCGCGCCAACCTCGATTTGGTAGAGGCTCGAGGTGGCATGCGCAACACCCTGCTGGGCACGCTTGACCGGACCTCCACCCCCATGGGAGCTCGCAAAATGCGCGACTGGGTGCTGCACCCCATCTGCGACCTTGCGGAACTCCGGCGCCGTCAGGAAATCATCGCCACGTTCCTGAGCGAAACCTTCCTGATGAGCAAACTGCGTGACACCTACAAGGGCGTGCGTGACCTGGAGCGCCTGAGCTCACGCCTCGCGCAGAACGCCGGCAACTCACGCGACCTGCTGGCCCTGGGCTGCTCCCTCTCGCGCTTGCCCGACATTGCTGCCGACATTCAGGTACTGGCCGAGCACCAACCGCACTTTGCCCCCCTGCTGCGGGATTTGGGCGACTTCACCGAGCTGACCGCCCTGCTGGAGCGCGCCATCTGCAATGAACCACCCATCACCATCAAAGAAGGCGGCATGATACGCGATGGCTACGATGCCCGGCTCGATGAACTGCGCCACGCCTCGCGCGAGGGCAAGGGATGGCTCGCGGAGCTCGAAGCCCGCGAACGCACCGCCACCGGTATCGATTCTCTCAAAATTCGCTACAACAACGTCTTCGGTTACTATATCGAAGTCACCAAGGCCAACTACGCCAAAGTTCCCGCCCACTATGTGCGCAAACAAACCCTCGCCAATGCCGAGCGCTATGTGACCGATGAACTCAAGCGCATGGAGGGCACCATACTCGGCGCTGATGAGCGCTCCCGACAACTGGAGTATGAGCTGTTCTGCGCCCTGCGCGATGAAGTGGCACAGTATATCGAGCGTATACAGACCAGTGCCGAAGCTCTGGCCGAAATCGACGTCCTGCTCAGCCTGGCTGAAACCGCCAGCCGCCACAACTACTGCCGCCCCCTGCTCGATGAAAGCCGCGTGCTGCACATCAGCAACGGTCGCCACCCCGTCATCGAACAGGTGCAGAGCGATTGTCCCTTCGTGCCGAATGATACCGAAATGGCCGAAGAACACGACCGCGTGCTCATCCTCACCGGGCCGAACATGGCCGGTAAATCCACCTATATACGTCAGGTAGCCCTTATCACCCTCATGGCGCAGATGGGCTCATACGTGCCGGCCGAAGCCGCTCACATCGGCCTGGTAGACCGCATATTCTGCCGCGTGGGTGCCAGTGATGACATCGCGCGCGGACAATCCACCTTCATGGTTGAAATGAGTGAGACAGCGCTCATTCTCAACAACGCCACACAGCGCTCGCTGGTTATTCTCGACGAAATCGGGCGCGGTACCGCCACATTCGACGGTTTGTCCATCGCCTGGGCCGTAGCGGAGCACCTGCACGACACCATCGGCTGTCGCACCATGTTTGCCACCCACTACCACGAAATGGTCGACCTGGAACACACCCACGCCGGGGTAAGCAACCGACATGTCGAAGTGCGGGAGTGGAAAGATGAAATCGTCTTCCTGCGCAAAGTGCTGCCCGGCCCTGCCGACAAATCATACGGCATTCAGGTGGCACGCCTGGCCGGGTTGCCCGCCCCCATCATCGACCGAGCCAAGCAGATACTGACCCACCTGGAAATGAGCGCCGGCACGCGCGAACCCAAGAATGTGCGCCGTCGCAAATGCCGGGAACACGGACTGCCCGCAGCCGAACCGACCGCCGACATCACCCAGCTCGATATGTTCGACATGCTCGATGACGGCATGTAACCCACTCCATTCCAACCATCTCAGATCACATGAACTCGCAATACACACTCAATTACCGCGTGATGTACTACGACACCGATGCCGGCGGCGTGGTGCACAACCTGGCCTACCTGCGCTGGGTAGAAGAAGCCCGCACCAAAATGGCCATTGTTCTGGGAATGGACTACGGAGCCATGGCGAAGGAAGGCCGTCACCTGGTGCTGGTAAGCCACGAAGTTCACTACCACTCCCCTGCTTTCCTGGCCGATGAGATTCTGGTTAACACCTGCCTGGAGAAAGTGGAAAAGTCATCCATGTTCGTGCGAACCGAAATCCGCCGCGCCGAAAACGACAAGCTCTGCGTAAGCGTGCGGCAACGCCTGGCGCTCGTGCAGATGCCCCAGGGGCGCCCCTGCCGCATGCCTGCCGAGTGGATGGCACTTGCAGCCCCACAGGAGTAAGCTGCGGCAACGAATCCCCTCCAACTATTCAAAATCCGCAAGGTTTCCCTTGCGGATTTCTGCTTTACTCGCATCACGGCACGATTTCCCAGCCACCGGCCGCGATATTGTGGCTGCGCAGGTAATCTCGCTCAGCAGAGGGCATGCGCATGGCGGTCACGCTGCGTACTCCGGCCTGAATAGCGAATTCAGCAAGAGCTCGGTCACACTCACGGCACACCAGATGAGCACCGCGCAGCGTCTCAGCGGGCAAATCTGCCGTAGTTTGCCCCGCCTGCTCGTGCGTGATTTTTTTCTCAGCACTCACCAGCAGCAGGTCAGCCCGGTTCTCGCGAAGAGCGGGCAATGCCACCCGGGCCGCCGATGCTCGCTCAGAATTCAGGTCATCCCTGTACTCGTATTCCGCAAGTCGATGCCAAAAATCGACATCAGCCGTCGGCAAAACAGCAGGCTGAGGAATAACGGCCAGCTGCAGGGCACGAAGCCGCAGCTCGTGTTTTTCATCTGCGGTGAAAGAATCTTCCCTCAGAGCAGAACCGATATAAAGAAGGCGCAGCGGCGCAATGATGCCCTGCAACTCAGGGTGAGCGCGACCATACGCCTGCAACTCATCATCCAGCAACAGGCTGTACACCTCGCCCCCGGAGGAATGGCGCATGTGCACCAGGGCATACAGGCGAGCCATGTCATCCTCCGCCCGTTCCCGCACACGAGCCCAGGCATCTGCCTGGCAGCGCTGAAGAGCCAGGCGATAGCAGTTCGTGGCCGACATGGAATTCTGCTCCACGTTGTAAAGTCCCTCCCAGAACGCCGTGAAGAGGAACCACGCGGCATCTGCCGAGCCTGCCTGCAGAGCCTGAACCATCTGCGCCCAACTCTCTTCGGTAAACTCGCCAAGGAACTTGACCTGGCGCCAGGCCAGCAGGTAGAGGGCATCCGCATTACCGGCATCGGCAAACTTCTGCAGGACCTCCAGTTGCTCTGCCGTGAGCGGTTCTCCCGTCCTGGCATCGCGCCCCATGGACTCGATTACCCAGGCACTTTGCGCGCAGGCTTGTGCCAATTCTTCATCGTCAGTAAACTTTTCCTGCAATGCACGCATGAAACTCGCAGATTTTGTTCCCGACAAGTCCTGAGAATCAGCCAGCTCCCATTCATCCGTATAAGCCTGCCCGTTAAGATTCTCCGCCTGCGAGAACGTAACGTCGCAGAATTTCAAAAACACCGGCCCTACGACCTTCATGAATTCCGACTCATTTTCCAGGCCGGCCATCCAATCAGCCATCTCCACCCGTGCCATCAGGAGCCTAAGCCAATATTGAACCTCTCTCTCGCTGCGGTCGGGCAACGTGTGGTTTCGGGTTGCGATTTTCAAAATCAGTTTCCGCCCCTGCGGTGTGTTCAGATAATCTTTTTCCGGGTCAAACTTCGCCTCTGCGGCCATTAGGAGCATCTTCTCACGCTCTGCGGGATTCTCCGTATATGCAGCCAATTTCTGCAGGCACGCCGGGTGCCCCAGCTCAGCCCCGGCAAGTATGGCAGCCTGCGCCAGCTGCTCACTCGCCATGCTGAGATTTTCGGGCACCTTTTCATATAAGCACCCCAGACGATAAGCCCCCAATCCCCCCAGCTTCTTGTCCTCCTTTTCCAACTGTCGCAGAGCCGCCAATTGCAGGGGCAGCGCTGTCTCCCCCTGCAAAGCGGCAGCCCGAGCCAGACTCAGGCGCAGGTTATTGCGCAGGCCTATTTCATTCTGAAGGTACATTTCGGCCACGGCTGCGCGCAGGGCATACTGCATGGCGCGGGGCACATCCACGCCCATGGCGCATTCATCATAAAGGAAAGTCATAGCCAGAGCCGTCAACTCATCAGGCTCTCCGGCCGATTCCTCCAATTGAGTTGCCACCCGGCGCTGCCACTCGGCATCCTCTATCAACTTCTGCTGTTCATCCTGAGGTAATGCCAGGAATGAGAACCCCATTGCTTTTATCAATCCCAGCCCCTGCTCCGGCTGCAGCTGCTGCAAGCCCGCCTCTCCCTCTGCCACCAGTTTCTGCAACAGCTCCTCGTTCTTACTCTCCTGAGCCAGCCCCATTTCAACAGTCATCCAGAATGCCCACAGCCGCGGGTCTTCCCGCAAAAGTTCCGAGCGTGCAGTCTCACTCCCCGCCCCGAGTTGCGACACCATCTGTATGAGACGTGGGAAATTCTTGTATATGAGCATCTGCTCCCGTAATAAACAACTGCTCTGCCGGGGAATAGGCAGGCGCTGCAGCAGTTCACGAGCCTGCTCCTTAGGCAACTCATTCACTCCGCGCAGCACCGGCAACAAATCTGCAGCAGTTTCGGCATCTGCGGGAACCTGCAACTCAGCCGCAGGAGCAACCAGAGCTGCAGACAAACTCAAAAAGGGCGCAAGGTAGTGTAGTTTCATGGCAGTGAGCATTCTACCATACCTACGAGCGCCCCGCAAGCAGAAAACCGCCCCGGCTTCCGCCAATTTCAAGATTTCCCCGACGCCGGGGCGGGAAAAAATTTCCCTGCTTTACCTGCTATGGTAGCGTAAACGCCGATTGGGAGGATTGCCGGGAATAATGAACCCCATGTAGGGCAGCAACTTATCCATGACAAGTCTGTTGCCGTCGCCGGTGATATGAACCCGGTCACGCCAACGGATATTAACTGTGCGCCCATCGGGTTTGCGAATGCTGTGCATGTAATTACCTCGGGAATCACCGAGAATGGTACGCGTGTTAATGTACCCCAAGCGGTACTGCTTTCGGTAGCGCTTACAGAATTGGTACATGAGTGCGTTTATCTGCTTCAGCTGAGTATCCAGTGGTTCTTCATCCACAGCTGGAGGTCCCAGAAAAATAAGACTGGCACCATACTTACGGCAAAGAATGGCTATCTCCATGAGTTTCTGGGTATATACCTGCATCCAGGCTTGGGAACAAGGCTCGCCCAGGTTGGTATAGCCATATATGTTCTGAGGGTCATTCGTGCCGACCCACATGACAACTATCTGCGGACGATGTTTGCGAAGGTTCGCCTCCAGTACCTTGGGCCAATTATAAAAATCAGGGCGGCTCAAGCCGGTGGAACGCTTACCTATAGGTATGAGGGTGATATTTTCATACCCGGTCATTTCACGTTTCATCTGAGGCCCCATGGATTCCATGAGAGAATCCCCGGTGAGAAGAATACGTACGGGAGAATCCGCTCTACCCCGGCCTCCGCACTCCAGGTGCATGGCAAATGCAGTGGAAGAAAGGAGCAATAGACAGAGGATGAGTTGGCTCAGAGTTTTCATTTCTTGCTATGTTTGGTAAATTTGATAGTGTTCTCCATCGTCGCGTTGCGGGAACGAGCGCGCTCCCTTTCCGTGAGAAGTTTTCCGGGATTGCTCTCTCGATATGATGCAATGCGACTCTCAATAGCCGGCAACAACAATTGTACCAGCAGGTTGTTGCCATGCGGACTGAGATGCTCCTTGTCCGACCTTCGTATGCGCACGGTGTTCCCGGCAGAATCGGTCATAAAGGCTCGGAATCCACCGTTCTCATCACCCAACACTGGGATCGTGTCCAGAAACTCTATTCCCCTCGCAGCACACGCTGAGCGCTGGGTTTCTCCCGTCTGGCCGAGCTGGCGGGCATAGCGAGAGCCCATCGGCGGCAAACCAACCCATATCATTTCACAACCATAACGCTGAGCGATGTCGAAGATTTCGTTCATTTTTTCCGTATAAGCCTCACACCAGGGTGCACCGTATGCCGGGTGCACCACCCTTTTATTGCGCCGGATAGGCATAGCATCGTTCGCACCCATAAACACTACGATGAGGTTCGGACGTTTTTCATTCACCACACGTTCCATATTTTCCGGCCAATTGAAATAATCCGGACGAGTCAGACCGGTGGAATATCTGGCAGCCAGCAGGAAATGCAGTCCTTTACGCTCTCGCAAGGCACGGTGAGTTGCCGGCCCCAAATCCTCCATAAGAGAATCACCCATCAGCATGATTTTGTAATGCACAGGATTGGCAATATTGGCCTCTTTCTGCGCTGCCTGAATCTGCTCAGGTGTAAGCTCGGGTTCAGGTTCGGGAACAGGTTCCGGCTCGGGCTCGGGTTCCGGCGTAGGCTCCGGCTCGGGTTCCGGCGTGGGCGGAGGGTCGGGGTAAATAAGCGGGATATAAGTGGGCAATGGGGGAAGCCCCGGCAGGGGCTCCGAAAGCGTGAGGAACTCGGGTTCATATTCCGGAGTCCAGAGGATTTGGAAGCCGGAGAAAGTGTCTTTCTGACATTGGAACCATTGAGGAAGCTTGGTAAAATGCGCGGCTTTGTTCAACGCAGCGGCGGTTTCGTGCAGCTCAGGATATGTACTTTCGAGCTGCTGGGTATATTCGTTGATATTCTGAAGCCCGAGCAGCAAGGCCGCCAGTCCGGTGCCCAGACAGATTTTCACACTCTGTGGTAATTTGTAAGGCATGGGCTGAATCAGAAATCAAAATAAATAAACGGCAACATGCCCTCCGGCCCCAGGCTCAGAATGGCCCCACCCAGTAACCCGGCCACCAAGGCCTGCACCGCCCAGGGCAACCGCATGTAGCCACCGGAAAATACACGATAGCACACCGGCCCGCACCACTGCAAAGCCAACACGATGAGTATGCAGAAGATAATCGGCAGAGCAAAACCCTCCCCGTCCTGATAACAGACAGCAGTTCGCAGTATATGGCAAGCACTCTCGAAACTTTCTGCCCGGAAAAAGACCCACAACAGAGCCAACACATGTAACGTCAGCAACCAGGCCGCCACTTTACCTGCTATCTGAAGAGCTCGGGGCGCTTGCCACGATTGCGGGATATATCGCACCTTCAAAGCCTGAAACCCGTGTACCGCAGCAAGTCCCAGCCCATGAAGCACCCCCCAGATAAAAAAGTTGACCACACGCCCGCCATAACCATGCCACAAGCCACCGATTGTCATAGTGATAACGAGGTTCACATATCGGTTACCACTCCTGCTGCCACCGAGTGGGATATAGAGGTAATCCCTGAGCCAGCGGGAGAGGGTGATGTGCCAGCGGTGCCAGAACTCTTTCAGATTCAGAGAACGATAAGGGGAGTCAAAGTTTACGGGAATTCGCCAGCCCATCAAGCGGCCTATACCGATGGCGATATCGGTATATCCGGAAAAATCGCAGTATATCTGCATGGTGTAGGCATATATGCCCACCCAGATGGCTGCAGTGCTGTAGTTCTCAGGGGTAGTAAAAAGCGAATCCACCAGCTCCTGCGATAAATAAGTGGCGAGAACCACCTTTTTGAACAGACCGCTGAGGATATAACACAGACCTTCACTCAAATCGTTGCTCTCCGCACGTCTGACTCCCAGTTGCTCAAAAAACGACTCAGAGCGCATAATCGGCCCGGCCATCACACAGGGGAAGAAGGAAATATAAGCCAGTACATCCGCAAAACTACGCACTGGTAACTCTTTGTTCCGATAGCTGTCAATGCTGTAGGAGAGCCCCATGAAGGAATAAAACGACAGCCCCGCAGGCAGCGCGACCTCGCCCAGGCCGGTTTCTGCCAGCCATTGCTGAAGAGCACTTCCCGGCAGGAGCATACTATTGAGCTGTACATACAACGGCTCCGCATATTTGTAAAAGGCCAGCAGCAGGATGTGAAACACAACGGTGACTACCAATGGCCACTTTTTCCACCCTTTCAGAACATTGATTCTCACCAACTTGCCACAGCATGGACAGTTCTGCTCATACCTCACCTCGTGTTCACGCAGGCGCACGCACCCCCAGTTCATAAATGCCACCAGTAACAGCAGCAAAACATATTCCACCCCGGCATATCCATAAAAAACAAGACTGACCAAGGTGATAAAGTACTTGTACAGAGCCGGATAGCCACGCAACGCCCATCCCATACTCAATACAGGCAGGAAAAAAAGCACAAAAATGGTGGTGGCGAAATTCACTTGTTAGCGTGTAAATATATGCCTGAGCTTTATATGATATGCGAGGCCTTTAGTCAAGACTAATTTTGTAATATGGTACAGAGATGCACATGTGTCCCAAAGTTTGGGGGAATATAGCCATTGTGTACTCAAAATTAGCGTGTTTTGCCGAATTCTCCTTGGCCGGGTATCATACAGCCCGTTCTTTGGCACAATTTTTCTTTTATCCCAACATCGGCGTAAGCCGCTTACTTTTAATTCGTAAATCATTGCCATCCCATAGAAAACGAATACAGGAATTATCCCGGATGGCAAACAAAGATACCGGATGACAAAAATGGTGTTTTGGAATTGCCCGATTACAACTCATAATCGGGGTGTGAAAAAACAAAAACAAAACCAAA
>JAZNVF010000042.1:0-24439 GCA_045592685.1 Akkermansia sp.
CAGTCGGGATTTCCCCTCGAACTTCCTTTCCCACGGTTTGTTACCTCCCCGCAGTTGTTCTTCAGGTCTGGGATTCCGCATCATCGCGGCTCCGCGCGGACTTTCACCGCAGTGCGCATATCGCGTCGGTCGTACCAAGAAGCACAGAACCAGGGTTCTGGGCTCCGACAACTTACCCTGCCCCCGCCAAACCGCTCAATCATTCACAACGTCAATGAGGTCTTTCAGACGGGCGTAGTCACCGCGCTTTAGAGTGAAGTTCAGGCGGGGCATACCGGCCAGCATCGGTTCGGGGTCGTCGGGGGCTTCCTCCTGCTGTACCAAATCCCCCTTGGGCATGATATCGGTGTAGTCGTGGCGAATCCAATCCAGCAGCTTATCGCCAAGCGGTTCCATCAGGCGAATGGTGCAGATTTCACCGTTGAAATAATATGAGTGGAAGCGCTTGTAAAATCGCTCGATGTAGGCCATGGCATCCTCTGCACTCTTGCTCAGGTAGAGCAGGTGCATGTCATTGGGAGAGATGAGGTTTTCATCGAGCAGTTCCTTCTCTATAAATCGCGCCCAGCGATACCAGAAAGTCTCCCCCGGGATATCGAGCAACACAATGGGGAAAATCGTACACTTACCGGTCTGAATGAGGGTGATAGTCTCATAGATTTCATCCATAGTACCAAACCCGCCCTCAAAGGCCACGAGAGCATCCGTCTGTTTCAGGAAGTTGAGTTTGCGGGTATAGAAGTAATAGAAATCCATCATCTTGTCACTACCATCCACGAATGGGTTGGCGTGCTGTTCGAAAGGCAGTGTGATATTGAGGCCGAAAGAGTTTTCTTTCCCGGCGCCCTCATTACACGCCTGCATGATACCGGGTCCGCCGCCGGTAATCACCATGTAGCCGTTATCAGCAGCCATACGGGCAAAGTCAACAGCCTGTTTATAGGAAGGATCTTCCGGCTGAATACGAGCGGAACCGAAACAGGTAATCTTTCGCACATTGCGGTAAGGCAGGAACATCTTGTCCGCAGCAAACATCTCATCAAGCGTGCGATTCATCATATCGAGGTCATGCTCTTCAATGTCTGAATCAGCGGCATTCATCACGGTTGCAAGCATCTGCAGCACCACATCGGGATTGTGGTTGCCGCAAAAACGACGGGAAAGGTCGTAGAGGTTAGCGTCCAGCACAGCATTACCGGTGCTGACAGGAATGACGGTTGCCGGCAGGTGCTGCTCGGCGAGGCTGTTCAGATTACGGGCGGCGAGAATGTCTGGCTTTTTCATATCATGTACTGTAGCACTTTTCACGCCTATTGTCAGTAAAAAAAGCACACTAACCCGTAAAATAACATGTTGTCCGAAGCATGCGCTCACGAGAGGGGTCAGAAATTGCGGCAGCATTCGTAATTGAACGCGAAAAGGCTTGATTTTCGCGGGTGTTTGTACTATAGTCTCGCGCGACATGTCTGAACGTAAAAATCCGTATCCTTTTGATGTATTCGAGCCCGCGTGGCAGGCCACCTGGGACGCCGAAAAGACCTTCAAGGTGCTTAACCCCGGAGAAGAGGGGTTCGATGCCGCCAAGCCCAAATGCTATGTGCTGGATATGTTCCCCTACCCGAGTGGCGCCGGTCTGCACGTCGGCCACCCCGAGGGTTACACCGCCACCGACATTGTGAGCCGTTACAAGCGCATGAACGGCTATAACGTGCTGCACCCCATGGGCTGGGACTCTTTCGGTCTGCCCGCTGAGCAGTATGCCATTAAGACCGGCCAGCACCCCTCCATCACCACCTACGCGAATATCGACACTTTCCGCCGCCAGCTGAAGATGCTTGGGTTCTCCTACGACTGGGATCGCGAGATTGCCACCACCGACCCCACCTACGTGCGCTGGACTCAGTGGATTTTCCTGCGCCTGTATCACTCATACTACAACACCGAGCTGAAGAAGGCCTGCCCCGTCAGCGAACTCGAGGCCAAGGGCTGGACCCGCGAACAGATTGACAACGTACGCCTGGCCTATGTGGCCGAGGGCATGGTGAACTGGTCGCCCGACATGGGTACCGTGCTGGCCAACGAAGAGGCTGAAGAGTGGAAGAGCAAGGGCCACATCGTTGAGCGCCGCAAGCTGCGCCAGTGGATGCTGCGTATCACCGCCTATGCCGAGCGCCTGATAGATGAGCTCGAACCGCTCGACTGGCCCGAGAGCATCAAGCTGCTGCAGCGCAACTGGATTGGTAAATCCATGGGCGCCGAGGTGAACTTCACCTGCAATGGCAAGACTATCACCGTTTACACCACCCGTCCCGACACCCTTTTCGGTGCCACCTACATGGTGCTTTCCCCCGAGCATAACCTGGTGAACGAAATCACCACCGCCGAGCAGAAGGAAGCCGTGACGGCCTACCAGACAGCCTGCGCCGCCAAGAGCGATCTTGAGCGCACGGAAAGCAAAGACAAAACCGGTGTCTTCACCGGCGCATACGCCGTAAACCCTGTCAACGGTAAGGAAATCCCCATCTGGATTGCAGACTACGTGCTGACCGGTTATGGAACGGGTGCCATCATGGCCGTGCCCGCCCACGACAGCCGTGACTATGAATTCGCCGTGAAGTTCGGGCTACCCATCATTCAAGTGGTGCAGCCGGATGCCGCCGACACCCCCTGGCAGGACTTCTGCGGGTACGACGGCACCATGGTGAACTCTGAGCACCTCAACGGCCTGAGCGTACCGGAAGCCAAGCAGCAGATGATTGCCTGGCTGGAGGAGAAGGGCTACGGCTGCGGCAAGGTGAACTACAAACTGCGTGACTGGCTCTTCAGCCGCCAGCGCTACTGGGGCGAACCCTTCCCCATCGTCTGGAACAGCAAAGATGGCAACCACTACGCCATCCCCGAAAGCGAGCTGCCCCTGCTGCAGCCCGAAATGGAGGACTTCAAGCCCAGCGGCGACCCCCGCGGCCCGCTTGTGAAGGCAACGGAGTGGATTCAGTACTCAGAGAACTACACCCGCGAAACCAACACCATGCCGCAGTGGGCCGGTTCCTGCTGGTACTACCTGCGCTACCTCGACCCGAAAAACGAACAGACTTTCGTCGACCCCGAGGTCGAGAAATACTGGATGGGCGGCAACAACCCCGGCGGCGTAGACCTCTATGTCGGCGGTACCGAGCACGCCGTGCTGCACCTGCTCTATGCCCGTTTCTGGCACAAGGTGCTCTACGATTACGGTCTGGTGACCACGAACGAGCCCTTCAACAAGCTCGTCAATCAGGGGCTCATTCTCGGAGAAGACAGCCAGAAGATGTCCAAGAGCCGTGGCAACGTAGTGAACCCCGATGATATCGTGCGCGAGTACGGCGCAGACTCCCTGCGCATGTACGAGATGTTCATGGGTCCGCTCAAGGAGGTGAAACCCTGGCAAACCAAGGGTGTGGAGGGTATCAGCCGATTCCTGGCCCGCGTATGGCGCGTGGCCATGGTGGAGAACCAGGAGGGCGAATGGGTGCTCTCCGGTAAAGTGACCGGCAACGATAATGGCGAAGTCACTCCCGTGCGCAAAGAGGTGCACAAGACCATCAAGAAGGTGACGGAAGATATCGAGGCCATGAGCTCCAACACCGCTATCTCCAAAATGATGGAGTGCACAAACGCCATGACCGGGGCCGCCACCGTGACTGTGAGCGACTACGTGCAGCTGCTGCACGTGCTCAATCCCTTCGCTCCGCACATTACGGAGGAACTTTACAGCCGCCTGCGTGCTCAGTTTACCACCCTGCCCGCCTGCCAGCTGTGCCAGCAGACATGGCCGACCTACAACCCCGAATATCTGGTGGAAAATACCAAGGAAATCGTCATCCAGGTGAACGGCAAGCTGCGCGACAAAATTACCGTAGCCGCCGATGCCGCTAAGGAAGACGTGGAGGCCGCCGCCCTGGCCTCTGCCCGAGTGAAAGAATTCACCGACGGCAAAACAATCCGCAAGGTCATTGTGGTGCCCGGCCGTCTGGTCAACATCGTGGCCAGCTGACACGCATTCAAAAATCACTCATTCAAAAATCCCCCGCCCTGCTACCCGGCAGGGGCGGGGGAAAAAATTGTTACCCTTACAAAGTGGGTTAGCTAAAAGTCATCCGCAACAACAGCGGTACCGGTAGCCACAAAATCAATACCCCGGCCAAACTCAGCAGCTCAGCTCGCGACGTTTTCTCTGTTCTTCCATCACAATCTGGTAGTTATTCAGAATGGCACCCACTACCAGGTTGAGCAGAAGGAAAGCAGAAATAACAAACCAGCAGACATGGTACAACGTAATCGCAGCAGGAGGAACCTTCAGCAAACCACATTCACGAGCCGAGAGCAGGTTATAGCGAACATCGGTCCAGTCGTCGCCGGTCATGACTCGGAACAAAGTGAACATGGACTCATGCAACGTACCATAAGGCTCCGGTGAATTGGTGGGGGCGTGGGGAGCCGTTTCCATAAGCAGCTCATACTTTGCCAACTCTGCCGGGGGGAGCGTATCTGGCTTCGGCAGCCTGAATAGCGAAACGCCGATAATAGCAAACAGATAGAGGAAAATGAGAAAGAACGAAAGATTATAGAAAAGCGCACTCATGGATTTAATGAGTACGGATATAATCAATTTAATCTCATCGCAGGTGCGCAGCAGCCGCAGCACGCGGAACACACGCAGCACTCGCAGAGCCATAGCCATCGGGGCGTTGGGCATCATCGACTCAGGTATGTAGCCAATGAGCACCAGTGAGAGGTCAAAAATATTCCACCCGGAAGTAAAAAAGCTGCGATTGTTCTCTGCCGCAATATAGCGGATGATGATCTCCACGGTAAAAATCCCCAGAATTACTTTCTGAATCAACGAGATTACTGCATTCGCCGTGTAGGTTTCCACACCAATCAGCATGGAATTTATCAGAATAACGACTACAATCAGTAACTCAAAAAGACGATTCTCCGTAACTTTCTCGCAGATTTTTTTCATGGAGGACATCACCGGCAAAAGTTATTAGTGTTTCTTCCACCCCGGTTTATGGCGGGAGGCGAGTTCCTCTACGACCTGCTCAATGCGCAGCCCCTTCGAGGTAAGCAGCACGATAAGGTGGTAGAGCATGTCCGAGGCCTCGTATACCAAGCGCTCGTTGGTGCCGTTACAAGCCTCGATACAGGCTTCGAGAGCCTCTTCCCCCACCTTCTGGGCCATTCGGTTCACACCGTCACGGAAAAGCGAGGTTGTGTAAGAGCCCTCGGGCATCTCGTCGTGGCGCTTATTGATAAAATCCTGCAGCTCAGTGAGGAACAGCAGAGGGCTGGCAGCATTCACCTCACCCCAGCAGGTATCGGTACCGGTGTGACACACGGGGCCATGGGGGGTAGCCTGCACCAGCAGAGTATCGTTGTCACAATCTACCTTCATGCTCACAACATCAAGGTAATTGCCGCTTGTCTCGCCCTTGGTCCACAGACACTGGCGACTACGGCTCCAGAAACACACGCGGCCGGTCTCCTGCGTGCGGGCAAAAGACTCAGCATTCATGTAGCCGAGCATGAGCACCTTACCGGTGACGGCATCCTGCACAATGGCAGGCACCAACCCGCCGCTCTTTTCAAAATCAATTTTCATATCGGCAAAATGACAAGATTACAGAATCATCTTTTCAATCGGCAGCACCAGAATCCCCTGAGCACCGGCCTCTTTCAGGCGCCCGATGATATCCCAGAAACACTCTTCGTCCAGCACAGTATGAATACTGCACCACCCTTCCTGCGCCAGCGGCATGATGGTGGGGCTCTTTACACCGGGCAGCACCGCCACGATGTTGTCCACACACTCACGGGGAGCATTCATGAGCACATAGCGCTTGTCAGCGGCCGTCATCACGGCATCCATACGGAACAGGAGCTTATCGAGAATCTCGCGCTTTTCGGGGCAGAGATTCTTGTGCGCGATGAGCACAGCCTCACTCTCCAGCACAGTTTCCACCTCGCGCAGATTATTGCTCACCAGTGTAGCACCACTGCTCACGATATCGAAAATCGCATCCGCCAGCCCGATACCGGTGGAAATCTCAACCGAACCGGTAATAACGTGAATATGGGCCTGTACCCCCTGCTCATCGAGCCAACGGCGCAGAATAACCGGATATGAAGTGGCAATCCTGCGGCCCTGCAACCACTGAGGACCGGTGTAGTCATGCTCTTTCGGTATGGCGATACTCAGGCGGCAACCGCCAAACCCCAGCTTCTTCACAATGTCGGCGTCCCCGCCACGCTCCAGATACTCATTGAGACCCACCACACCGATATCGGCCACGCCATCGGTCACTGTTTCAGGAATATCGTCATCGCGCAGGTAGAGCACTTCCATCGGGAACTTTCGGGCCGCTACCAGTAGTGTGCGCTTCGAGGAACTCACCTTGATACCGGCCTCTGCCAGAATTGCCATCGTGTCCTCATTCAGACGGCCCTTCGACTGAACTGCTATTCTCAGTTTCATCTCTTCAGTATGGGGGGGGGGATTAGCGTAAAGTTTATGTTCCTGCTCAACAGGCTTTTGTCCTTATAGAATAACAGGCGGCATGAGTCAAGACGCTTTCACGTCATCCTCAACATTTAGCCTTGAATCATGAAGGAGGACACCTCACGGTATCCCCCTTCACTTAAAATCAGTTTTGCAACTGAGGCTTCAGAACTCAGGCGATGGAGTCGCCCAGCTTCTTCATAGCCTCGGCAGCGCGGTTGGAGTAACCCCATTCGTTGTCGTACCAGCCGCAAACCTTCACCATGTTGCCGCCAACCACATAGGTGAAGCCGGCGTCGAAGATGCAGGAGTGGGGGTTGGACACGATGTCCTGGAGCACGAGAGCCTCCTCGGAGTACTCAAGGATACCCTTAAGCGGGCCCTCGGCAGCCTCCTTCATGGCGGCGTTCACTTCCTCAACGGTCACATCGCTCTTCAGCACGGCCACGAAGTCGGTCAGAGAACCGGTGGGAGTGGGCACGCGGAAGGAAGCGCCGTTGAGCAGGCCCTTCAGCTGGGGAATCACCTCACCGATAGCCTTGGCAGCACCGGTGGTGGTGGGGATGATGTTGATAGCGGCAGCGCGCATACGACGGGGGTCGGAGTGCGGCAGGTCGAGGATGCGCTGGTCGTTGGTGTAGGAGTGGATGGTGCTCATCATGCCCTTCTCGATGCCCCACTTGTCGTTAAGAACCTTAACCATGGGGGAAAGGCAGTTGGTGGTGCAGGAAGCGTTGGACACGATGTTGTGCTTGGCAGCATCGTACTCGTCATCGTTGATGCCGATGCAGAAAGTCAGGTCGGGGTTCTTGGCGGGAGCGGAGATAAGAACCTTCTTGGCGCCGGCCTTGAGGTGCCCCTCAGCCTTCTCACGAGCGGTGAAGAGACCGGTGGACTCGAGCACAACGTCAACACCCAGCTCAGCCCAGGGGAGCTGATCCGGACCCAGCATACCGCCAACAATCTTGATGGGGTGGCCGTTCACAACGAGGTTGTCACCGTCAATCTCGATGGTGCCGTTGAACTTGCCCTGCGTGGAGTCATACTTAAGCAGGTGAGCAGTGGTAGCAATGGGGGTAAGGTCGTGGATGGCAACAACCTTCTCGAGCTCAGTCTGGGACATGGCGCGAAGCACGTTGCGACCGATGCGACCGAAACCGTTAATAGCGTATTTAGCCATAATAGTGAGGATGTATTCTTTAAGTTGATTGTTCCCCGCTAAGCCACCCGGCCCAGCAAGGCATGGGCGTATTTTACCCTTGCTTGCCCTCAGAGTCAATACAAATTTCACCTAAGGTCCCGAAAAATCGCGTCAGACCCCGCAGCGCAAGCCACATCCGCTGTCTTTTCCACACCATTTCTG
This sequence comes from Akkermansia sp., assembly GCA_045592685.1. Lineage (GTDB taxonomy): Bacteria > Verrucomicrobiota > Verrucomicrobiia > Verrucomicrobiales > Akkermansiaceae > Akkermansia. The sequence goes on from JAZNVF010000042.1 coordinate 7,905, forward strand.
TGACAGCATTCACTTCAACTCTTGACAGGAGCATAAACATGTGTCACTATATGCGCACGCTCTTGCAGCACGGCTCCGTCGTTCAATGGATAGGACAAAGGTTTCCGGTACCTTCGATGTGGGTTCGATTCCCGCCGGGGCTACTAGTCAGCGAATAAAAACCCGCCCAATCGGCGGGTTTTCATATTTTTCACAGAGCCGCTACCTTCTCTGCTCATCATGCGTGACAAACCTCGCGCGGGGGCAAACCCTACAGGCATGAAGCAAGATTATTACGAGCCATAAAATTGTAAATCGTAAATATGCTTCTGGAGCATGAAGATGGAGATAAATACCTACAAGCCAAACGATGAATGGAAACAACTATTGCGCGAGCGTTTAACCGGTGGTCAATCTCTCCAGAGCTCGTTACTTTGATTCACGCCGCGAGGGTAGCTGACCGCAAGTTTTTCCATGCAGAAGGTAACCGAATACAGAGTTGATAGCGTTCAAGGAAATGCTGAAGAATTAGCCGCACTATTCAAGCAATTTCCGTCAGAAGTACGAGTTCTGGCGTTAGGGTGCCTTGCTTCAAATCTTATTAGAATAGTGAGGAGTAATGACGAATATTATGAGTTAGAAGACTTCCTGAAAGCAGCTCCATATATGCCTTGAAGAGACTCCAGTGATAGAATAAAAAATCCCCCTGACAGTCAACATCCCCACCAGACTCAGAACAGTGATGAGAAGAAAAAATGGGGGGGGTAAACTCGCCGCGATGGTCACTTTTGAACTTGCGAGCAGAAGCCAGGCGGTGTATTGTGGCGCTCGGGCAAAAAACAGCCCGTTTCACCATGAACGACGATACACACAATAAACTCAAGGTAGTGCTGCATGAAGCCGCTGTACACAGCGCCGAAAAAGCCGGGGAGAAAGTTCGCAACACTCAGGGATGGCAGCGTTGGCTCTGGGCAATCGGAGCAGCCATTGCTGCGGCTGTGGCCTGGTTCACCGCTCTGCCGGTTTGAACCGGAGGTACGGGAAGGCTTTGAAACACACCGCCTGCACAGGTTACTGTGCAGGCGGCAGTTATTCAAGAGGTCGGGAAAACAGGCAATCCCAGAATGGTGCCGGGCATAATCTTGTGACCGGCAAAGAAACTTTCGGCGTTCATTTTACGCGCACCCGGCGGCTGCATGGTTGAGATGCGTATGGCACCACCACGAGGTCCGCCGCATGAGACCAACATACCGTCGGGGCCGGCCTCTAACACCATCCCCGGCACAGCGTCCACCGGTTTCTTGTAATATGAGTACAAATCAACGGGTGGAAATATTTTCAGGGGCTTGTCCCCACCGGATTTAACGGAGGGATATGTGGTAAACGTGCCGGGCCAGGAGTGGTATGCACGAATCTTGCGGGCAACCTGCATAGCGGGCTGGTGCCAGTCAATCTGCCCATGGGCACGCAGGAGCTTGGGTGCATAGGTCATCAGGCTTTCATCCTGCTCCAGCGGGTCAGCAGTACCATCGCGCAGCTGCTGTATGGCATCTGCCAGTGCTACGGGTGCGAGTTCGGCAAGGTCGTCGTGCAGACTTTCAGCCGTTTCCGTGCCGCTCAGGGCTATAGAGCGGCTGCAGATAATATCGCCTGCATCCAGCTTTTTCACCACGTGCATGATAGTCACGCCGGTTTCGTCATCACCGGCCTCGATAGCAGCCTGTATGCAGGCTGCCCCGCGATGGCGAGGCAGCAGAGAGGCGTGCGCATTGATACAGGCCATGCGCGGCACATCAATAACCTCCTGCGAAAGAATCTGACCGTATGCCATAACAACCACAATATCAGGTTGCAGGGAACGCAGATATTCTATCGCGTCGGCATCCCGCATGCGCTCAGGCTGGTAGACGGGAATACCGGCCTCCTCGGCACACACCTTCACGCGCGGAGGAGTAAGCTGCTGGTGGCGACCGACGGGACGGTCGGGCTGAGTGATGAGCCCCACCAACTCACCGGTTGCCAACAATGAATGAAATGAGGGAATGGCGATATCCCCGGTAGCCATCATCACGATACGCATGCACCCTTTATGCCACAAAATGCGCGAGAGTCAAGACTTTTCGTGAAAGTCAGGCATAAGTTTTGAGCCTCTTTCTGATTTTCTGATGACTCAACCACCATTGAACAAATAGAGATTTCCGGTTCCGTGTGAGCGTAGGCGAATACTTCATCGACGCCCCGCAGGGCGCGTTCTTCATGCTCTCGCAGTGAGCGTTCAGTTCATTTATGGTGAACAGAAAGTTCCCGTATTTGCCAGACAGCCCGCAGTTCTTACCCAACGGAGCCCCCGCATCTGAACAGCAGTATATCTCTTTGGCCACGAGACAAAGAATCTAACATCTATCAAGGACATACGGTCATTTTTATGTTTTATATAACATTGTTATCCAGTATTTATAATTCCCTTTAACTCGTACAGCATTATATTTTTTACTAGACATCTTATTACAAAAGTGATAGACTGCAGGACAGCCTGAGGTGATGTGTCCTACCCCGTCTCGCGGAAGAGCGCTCTCCCGGTCGCCCACCTCGACAATCTCACACCACACACTCAAAGAAAACACCATGTCTGTAGAAGAAGTTACAACGGAAAGCTGGGGCAGTCGTCTCGGCAACTCCTTCAAGGGAGTGATAACGGGCGGTGTCCTCTTCCTTGCAGGTATTCCCCTGCTGTTCTGGAATGAAGGTCGCGCCGTAAAAACCGCTAAGGCACTGGAGGAAGGCGAAGCCGCCTGCATATCCGTACCCACAGCCGACAGCATCGATGCCCGAAATGAAGGAAAACTCATCCATGTAACGGGCAATGCCGTCACGCAGGACACCCTGACTGACGGTCTGTTCCCGGGCATCAGCATGAAAGCGCTCAGGCTCAGCCGTAGCGTAGAATATTACCAGTGGGTCGAGCATGAATCCACACGCGAGGAAAAACAGGTGGGCGGCAGTGTGAAAAAGACCACGACCTATTCCTACAGCAAGAAATGGGTGAGCATGCCCGAAGATTCAAGCGCATACAAGGAAGCCGGCCACGATAATGTGGTGCACTATACCGGTGTGGAAAAAGAAACGCAGTACGCCAAAAACGTGACCATGGGCGCCTTCGTGCTGACGGAGGAACAGGCCAGCCGCATATCAGGCAGCAATCCCGTGGAGCTGAAAGATGTAGCCATGCCGAACGAGCTCAAAGGTCGCACGGCTATCTCCGGCAATACTCTCTACATCGGCGCCCCTGTGGGGCCGGTGGTGGCTCCGCTGCCCAACGGTCAGCAGCCGGGTGTGGCTCAGCAACTCACCTCGACCATGTATGTGGAGGTGGACTCCTATCCCGGCAAGCAGCTGCTGGTTCTCGATGACCCGAACTGCGGGGCGCTGATTCAGGGGCCGACGGGCGACATGTACCCGATGGCTGTCGATGAAGAAAAAGAAGCCGCTTACATGATGGTGAACAACTCCCCCCGCAACATTGTAAACTACGGAGACCTGACCACCCCGGCCCCGACCGTTACCATGGAGCTGCCCGGGCTCATCAATGTGGAGCGCCTGGGGGTACTGCCTGTGATTTGCTTCGGTGACAAGGTATATGTTCGCACGGCAGATAACCGCATGCTGCTCATCAAACCCTGGCAAGGGAAGTACGTTGTAACCAACAACGGTATCATGCTGCGCGCTGACATCAACCTCGACCCCAACCCCACCGCCTCCACCGTTGACCCGGGTGCCCCCCAGATCGGTGATGTGCGCATTTCCTGGACCTATGTCCCCGACACCATGCCGGTATCCATTATCGGTTGCCAGACCGGCAACCACTTCTCGCCCTACGTTGCCTCCAACGGTGACTCTCGCCTGCTGATGGAAACAGGCATCAAGAGCAAGGAGGTCATGTACCAGAACGCCAAGGACAGCAACACCATGTGGACCTGGATTTTACGTCTCGTGGGCTGGCTGATGATGTACATCGGCCTGAAGATGATTCTGGCCCCCATCTCCGTACTGGGTGATGTGCTGCCCATCCTGGGCAACATCCTCGAAATCGGTACGGGCATCATTGCCTTCATGGTATCTGCCGTCACCGCGCTGGTAGTTATAGCCATTGCCTGGCTGACCTACCGCCCGGTACTAGGTATCACCCTGCTGGTGGTAGCCGTCGGCCTCATCGTGCTCGTCATTATGAAAAAGAAGAAAAAGGCTCCCGAACCGGCTGCAGCCGAATAACGAACACCCGCTGAAACATTAAAAACGACATACGATTTCCGGAAAGGCGAAGTGAAACCGACCGTCAGGTTCGAAAACACCACCCCCGGAGCTCGTATGTCGTTCTTTCCGAATCATACACAAATTCCGGATTCAACAGGAACAGAGCAAGCTCTGCCCTATGTGCCGAAATATAACGGAAACACAATCATCATACCATTCTGCCTGCTTGTGGCATATTGAAGTTCAGACAATGAAACGCCCCATACTTTCCCTGATGAAGATTCTGAGCTGTGCCTGCGTGGCTCAGGTGAGTGTCCTGAGTGCCATCGCTCAGCCCGCTGCTGTCCCTGCCTGTACGGCGAGTCCCTCCGCCGGGGCAACAGTCATGACAGATGGAGCCATCTCCCGCCTGGAGTCGGAGCTTTCGGCACTCTGCTCTGCCACCCCGCAATGGCCGGGGATTCAGAATTTCCTGCAACTCATCCGCGACAGTCGCGATGTCGACACCCGCAACAAAGACGGCATGACCCTGCTGGAACACTGCATGCTCGAGGTTAAGGCAGGGCGAGCCGCAGTCGTGGAATGCCTGCTGAAAGCCGGCGCCTCGCCCAACACCCCCGGTATCAACGGCATGACACCGCTGCACCGCGCCGCTTATTTCGATGACTACCGCTCCGCCCTGCGCCTGCTGGCTCACGGTGCCCGACCCGATGTAAAAAACAACCGAGGTGCTTTGCCCTGGCAAATGAGTAAGCTGCGCCAGCTCACCCAGATGCGGCGCACCGGCAAGCCGGCGGAGTGTCTCACGCCTTTCGCAACAGATATGTGGCGCCGGGCTTGCAGCGGCGATGCCGAGGCTCAGTACACCATGAGTACCCTTTACAATGACGGCATAGGGGAACAGGTAGGCTCCATTGCCGCCTGGGTTCATGACCCCGCTACCCCTGACCCGGACGCCGCCGAAAGCCGCGCCTGGCTGGAGCAGGCCGCAGCCGGTGGTGAGCCGCGCGCTCTTTATGAGCTGGGCATTCGCCTGCTGTGGGGGCGCGATGGGCAGCAGGATGAAGCCCTTGCCCGCGAATACCTGCAAAAAGCCGCAGCCGCCGGTCACCGTGGTGCTGCTGAAATCCTGAAAGACAACCCCTGATACTGCTCTGCCATGCTCGTCTACGTGAACAACAGCCCCGTCACCATTTTCACCGGTGCTACTGCTCTGGACGCCGCTCGCCGCTACTGCGCCAATGAAGGCACAGCCCTGCCCGGCGGTGAGCTGTATGATGCCTACGGCAACGTCATCGCCCCCGACAGTCCCATGAGCGAAGGACGGCATATCTTCACAACATCACCTCAATAATACCTGACTATCGCCATGAAACTCTCGGTCATATCACTTCTGGCAGCACTGAGCAGCGCCTTCGCCGCGCAGGTGAGTGTGCTGGGCATCAATGACATGCACGCAGACATCGACAGTCTGCCGCAGCTGGCCACTTTCCTGAAAACCGAACGAGCCGCGGCCCCTGCTCTACTGCTGCTCTCAGCCGGTGACAACCGCACCGGTAACCCCTATGTGGACAACGGCGAGCACCCCGGCCTGCCCATCATTGAACTGATGAACAAGCTCGGCTTTGACCTCTCTACCCTCGGCAACCACGAGTTCGACTCCGGTCTGCAAGACCTGCGCCAAACGCTCGATACCGCCGAATTCGGCTTTGTGTGTGCCAATGTACGCACGGAGAGCAGCCCCGAGCTGAATCTGAAACCCTACCACATTTTCGTGCGCGAGGGGGTGCGAATCGGTGTGCTGGGCTTGGTACAGACGGGTGAGAACGGCCTGCCCGATGCCCACCCGGACATGTGCAAGGGCCTGGTGTTCAGCAATCCCTTTGAGGTTGTGCGCGATTATGCCTACCTGCGCGAGAAGTGCGATGTGCTCCTTCTGCTAACCCACCTGGGGTTTGAAGATGATCTGAAGCTCGCCCGCCTGTTCCCGGAGGCAGATGCCATCATCGGCGGTCACAGCCACACCCGGGTGGAAAAAGAGGTTAATGAGAACGGCGTGCTGGTGACTCAGGCTGAGAACAAGGCAAAATACATCACCCGCCTGACCTTTGAGGTAGAGGGCGGCAAAGTGCTCAGTAAGAAAGCCGAGCTCATCCCCCTGCGTCAACTCGCGAAAGACGCCGACATGCAGGCCGCGGTCGAGGCCGTCAAAAATAACCCCTTCATGACCCACCTGCTCACCACCATCAGCCCGGCCATCACGCGCCGCGAAAGTCTGGGCTGTCTGATGGCAGATGCCCTGCGCGCTGAGTCCGGCAGCGATATCGCCATCGTGAATCTCGGTAATGTGCGCCTGGAGGAGCTGCCGGCAGGGCCTTTCCGCGTAGAGGACTGCTACCGCCTCGACCCCTTCTGCAACAAAACAGTCGTGATGAACATGACAGGGCGCGAGCTGATAGACTTCCTGAATGCCGTACCCGCCACCGATCACCACGGAGCCCCCTGCGTGGCCGGCATGAGCTACAAGGCCGTGAAACCCGCTGCCGAACTGCAGCCCATGCGTATCACGCAGGCCACCCTGGCTGATGGCCGCCCCATCGACCCAGCGGCCACCTACTCCGTTGCCACCAACACCTACCTCATGTCCACCGTGGCAGCGCTGCCCGCAGACCCGGGCAAAACCCTGGAACTCGATGGCGCGACGGCTCTCAGACTCTACATGGAAGGCCGCGAATCGGTAGATTATGCCAACGTCAGCCGTGTGGAAGTAACTATCGAATAATCACAGGCATGAAAAAATCACTCATCATCTCAGCTCTGACTGCTCTCCCGGCCCTGTGGGCAAGCACGGCTCCCGACAGCGTGGCTAACCACACCATCCGCCTGGACATGGGGCAAGCCTTTATAGCCCGCACTCCGTCAGAGCAACCGGCTGCCGCGCCCTGGTATGCGCTGGGGAATATCACGGACTTCGTGATTGATTTCGGCGCGGAGGAGGCTTTCGATGCCACGGTCAGCTACAGTGAGCATATTCGTAACGCCGTGCGCGTGAGTTACCATGTCGGCCTTTCCTCCAGTCCGGTCATCAATCTCGAGAACTCAGACTTCAATATTCTCATCACCCTCGACTATCTGGACAGCAACAGCGGGACAGCAGAAATCCGCTGGGATGAGGCCGGTAATACCCGCCATCTGTGCAACATCAGCTTCACCGCGCTACCCGACTCCGAGCCGGGGTGCGGCGTCACGCTGCCGCAGGAAATCCTTGCTGACACTCCCGGAATGCCGGATGACGGACTGAACGACATCCTGCACCGTCTGAATGAGACACCCGCCCGCAGCGCTACCGACAAACTGTACCGCAAGCGCCTGAATGCCCTGCTGCCGTTGATAATGCAGGAGGATGACGTATCATACACCACCCCCGATTTCAAGGGCAATACTGCCTTGCACTATGCCTGCGGGCTCAGCCATGTGGAACTGGTGGAATGGCTGGTGAACCATGGCGCCGACCTCGAAGCCCGCACGGAGAAAGGCGCCACGGTAGATGCCTGCGTGGGCGGAGCGAATGCCGCCCGAATCAGAGCCCTTCTGAAAGCGGCTCGTGCCGAGCGCGACAGCAGCCCCGGCGGCCCGACCGTAACGGCGGCAGAGGCACGCAAGGCCGGAGCCCGGCTGGAGAGCGCCTTTGCCGGCACTGACCGGGAATCCGCCGACTTCGACGATTCCCTGCTGCCTGATGAACTCCGGACTGTGTATCACTATGTGCGCAGCGCCCGCGCCCTGCCCCCCGGTGTGAGTGTAACCGACCAGCCCGGCGTCTATCTGGAGCGGCTGCTGACCAGCAAGCTCAGTGAAGAGCAGTTCGTGGCCTGGGTCTTGCGCGAACTGAAGCAGCGCCGTCTCTACCTGCAGACCGAAGAGCAGAAAGACGGCTTTGCGCTCGCCCTGCTGCCGCACATGATATTGACCCGCGAGGCCGAAGGCATGAATTTCGACGGGGCAACAGCCGTATACCGAGCCGCATGCGAAGGCAACTCTGAGCTGGTGAGCTGGCTTGTCGACCACGGTGCCACACGCAAGCTGCGAGACGCTGAAGGCAATGAGGCAGAATTGCCGGAAGATATCCCGAACGCCGAACAAATCGAAGAAATACTCTATCAGAACGACTGATATGAAAAAGGTCATGCTGCTTACAGCCCTGCTGGCTGCCACGGCCTCAGCCGTGCCCTCCGTTCCTGCCGGGCTGAAAAACCGCAAAGTACAGTTCAGTTACTCGCCTTCGTGGAAGTTCACCCCGCTGCTCATGCACTTCGGTAAAGAGAAGTCAGGGGCGCCGAACACCTACATGCTCAACGGTGAAGACCGCAGTTGCGAAGTTACCTACAAGCCTGATTCTACGGCCAGGGTCAAAGCCCAAATGGTCGTCAAGGGGGCGCAAGACACCGCCACCATCGACATGACCTTCGTGACCGATGTCTGCGGTATCGCCCACATGCGCTGGAACCGGGCAGATTACTACCATCTCACCTTCCGACTGGCAGAGACGGCCACAGGCGCCGATTACCTCTGCCGCATGGGTGACCCAGTGGGTGACGTGGTGCCGGACTCTCTGGCCGGAAAGGTGCTCGAGATTGATTTCAGCGGCGCCATAGATGCCACGGTAGTGGGCAACGAGCCCCACTCGCAATGGAGCGCGTGCCAATCCACCCCGCTGGTCATTCAGTTCCCGACATCGGGACACGCCTTCACCATCACGCGAAACTCAGAGCCCCCCGCAGGGCTGGAAACAGAGTGGCCGAGTGTTGCCGTGAACTACGAACTGCTGAGCCATGGTGCGGTGGTGGAGCTCAGAGGCTGCATGCTCCAGGTAGAGATTTCACTGGATTTTGAGGACAGTGAATCCGGGCTGGCTCATGTGAGCTGGGGTATGGATGATTCCGTGTGGCTCGCGCGCGGGGCAACCTTCCGCATACGCCCCGCAAAGAGTGCCAACGGTACGGTGCAATGGCCGAGCATGGATAACGGCACCCCAACCACAGAGCTGAGCGTCCTTATCGGGGAATTGCAGCAACGCAGATACGACAAAGCGGTCGATCGACTGTACCAGCAACGCCTGCTCACCCTGTTGCCTCGCATTGCAGCGGGTGCTCCGGTCGATAGTGTCTTGGAAAACGCCAACGGCACCACCGCCCTGCACAATGCCTGCGGGCTCAGCCATGTGGCAATCGTGCAATGGTTGGTAGACCATGGAGCCGACACCCAAGCCCGCACCGCCAAAGGCGCGAGTGTGGACGACTGCGTAGGCGGGCCGAATGCACGCGCCATCCGCACCATCTTGCAAAAAGCCCGCAAATGATTCAAAAGCTTTCACCAACAACACGCTAACGAGAATAAATCAACACCCCCGGTCCATCTGCGGACAGGGGGTGTTGATTTATAAGGGTAACGGGAGGGAAATCAGGCCTCCTTCTTGTCCTTGTTCTTATCCTTCAACTGGGGGAAAAGGATGATGTCGCGGATGGAACAGGCACCGGTCAGCAGCATGCAGAGACGGTCAATACCGATACCGATACCGCCGGCGCTGGGCATACCGCTCTCGAGCGTCTCCACGAAGTCGAAGTCAATCTTCTGAGTTTCTTCACCGGCCTGGTGCTGCAGGCGCTCGAGCTGCTCGACGGGGTCATTCTGCTCAGAGTAGCCCGGGCAGAGCTCCTGACCGTTCATGACAAGCTCAAAGACGTCCACCACCTCGGGGTTCTCGGGATTGGCCTTGGCAAGAGGTACCAGGTCGCGAGCCACATGGCAGACAAAGAGGGGGTTAGCCTGTTTCTCCTCGACGAGTTTCTCGTAGACCTGCTGAGTCACGCCGGTGTCATCCAGGTCCTCACCAATCTGCAGGTGAAGCTGATTTTCGGCGCGGTCACGGCGCTGCTCGGGAGTAAGGTCGAACCAGTCATCGCCGGCCACCTCTTTCACGAGGTCGTTGTAGTCGGCACGGCGCCAGGGACGGGTGAGGTCAACCGTCCAGCGCAGGTTGCCGTTGTCGTCATACTGGTCGAACTTCAGCGTACCGAACACCTTCTCGGCCACGGTGCAAATCATCTCTTCCATCATCTCGGCCATGGTCTCGTAGTCACCACCGGCTTCGTACACCTCAAGCACGGTGAACTCGGGGTTGTGACGGCGATCCACGCCCTCATTGCGGAAGTTGCGGTTAAGCTCGAACACCTTGGGGAACCCGCCCACCAGCAGGCGCTTGAGGTAAAGCTCGGGGGCAATTCGCAGGGTCACGGGCTTGCTGAGCGCGTTGTAATAACTCTCGAAAGGCTTAGCAGCAGCACCACCGGCCACATCCTGCAGCATGGGAGTCTCGACCTCCAGGAACCCGCGCTGCATCAGGTAACTGCGAATCTCCTGAATGATGAGCGAGCGCTTCACAAAGCGGTCAGCACTCTCGGGGTTGCCCATCAGGTCAAGGTGACGGCGGCGATAGCGCATATCGGTATCCACCAGACCGTGGAACTTGTCGGGCATGGGGCGCAGGGCTTTGGAAAGCACTTTGAACGAATCCACGCGCACAGAGGGCTCACCGGTGCGGGTAATGAAAGTTTCACCCTCCACGCCGACCCAGTCGCCGCGCTCCAGCAGTTTCCAGAGAGCCCAGGTCTCATCCGTGCAGGCCTTTTTGGTGAGCATGCACTGAATGCTGCCCTGCACATCGGCCACAGTGAAGAACTGCGTACGGCCCATATCGCGCAGAGCGTTGATACGGCCAAGCAGTTTAACCTGTTTACCCTCCTCGAAGTTCGCCTTGATTTCACCCGGATTGGTGGTGACGTCGAAACGGCCGCCATAGGGGTTCACCCCCAGGGCTCGAATCTTGCCCACCTTCTCACGGCGCACGGCAATCAGTTCCTCCTCAGAGGAACCCGGAGCGGTATTAGCAACTGCTTGTGTATTTTCTGACATAGCGCGGGTATTATATGCATATCTTGCGGAATTTCCAGCCTAAAATGTCAGACAAAGCATTTTTTTTGCAAGAGCCGCACCGAAATACCGACAAAATGAATGTTAATTCACGAGCATTTGTTTTTTAACTTGTCATACAGAGACAAAGCCGTTAGAATACAGAGTGATGAAAATACATTTTTGTGGTGCAGCAGAGACAACGACGGGCTCCCAGCATATGCTGGAGGTGAATGGCAGGCGTATACTCCTGGATTGCGGTATGTACCAGGGGCACCGCGAAGACCAACTGCGAATCAACCGCGAGTTCCCGTATTTTGACCCCAAATCGATTGACTGCGTGGTGCTCTCGCACGCACACATTGACCACTCGGGCAACCTGCCCAATCTGGTAAAAAAGGGATTCAGGGGCTTTGTATACACCACATACGGCACGCGTGACCTGTGCTCCATCATGCTGGCAGATGCCGCCCGAATACAGGAAAGCGACTGTAAATTCCTCAACAAAATGGACCGTCGCAAGGGCGGCGACGGTTGCGTGGCACAGCCCATCTACAGCGAGCAGGATGCCGAGGCCGCCATGCGCCGATTCCTCACCCTGGGTTACCACATGCCCATACCGATTGCAGACGGAGTCACCCTCACCTTTTACGACGCCGGCCACATACTCGGTGCCGCGCAGGTGGTGCTCGACATAGATGACCGCGATGACGGGCAGCACAAGCGACTGCTCTTCTCGGGTGACGTGGGTCGAGGTGACAACGAGCTGCTGCGCGACCCGGAATCTGTGCCCGATGTGGATATCATGCTCATGGAGAGCACCTACGGCGGGCGTTTTCACGAGGCTCCCGCGCAGGATGCCGACCTGTTCATCAGCACCATCCGCAAGGCCATGAAGCGCGGCGGCAACGTCTACATACCCGCCTTTGCCGTGGAGCGCACCCAGCAGTTGCTCTACCTGCTCAACCGCGCCTACCGTGAGGGCAAACTCCCCAATTACCCCGTCTACGTCGACAGCCCCATGGCCGTGAGCGCAACGGAAATCTTCCGCATTCACCCTGAGTGCTTCAACCAGGACGTCTACAACTTCCTCTTCAACGAGCGCGACCCCTTCGGCTTCGAGCAGCTGCACATGGTGCGCACCGTCACGGAATCTCAGCGCCTCAACAACCTGCGAGAACAGGCCATCATCATCTCCGCCTCCGGCATGTGCGAGGCCGGCCGTATCCTCCACCACCTCAAGAACGGTATCAGCCGCGACAAAAACACCGTCCTCTTCGTGGGATACTGCGCCGCCAATACCCTGGGTCGCCGAATCATGGACGGCGCGCTGCAGGTGCGAATACTCGGGGATGAATACCCCGTGCGAGCCAAGGTGCAGGCGCTCGATTCCTTCTCCGGCCACGCCGACCACAACGAACTGTTGGGCTATTTCAGCCGCACCGGCGGCAGCAAGAGCAAAGTCTACCTCGTGCACGGCGAAAAAGAGTGCACCGCCGCCCTCAAAACAGCACTCGGTCAGCTCCACAACGGCGAAATTCACGTCGCGCACCTCAATACAAGCGTCACTTGCTGAGGCATGGTGAAATTACGGCTTGAGATGTCGGCGAAGATGTGGTAAGATGGGGGCATGAGGAGAGCATGCTGTAAAATAGCTGCGTTGCTGGCACTGGGAGCGCTGCTGACCTGCTGCGATGGCGGCGGGCAGAAGGGAAGCGCCACGCCCGAGGCGGCCGGCCAGTTCATGGAGCTGCGCGCCGAGCTGGAGGTGCTGGCGAAAGCGGACTGGATGGCCGAATACGCCCCCGATGAGCTGCAGGAGGTTGTGCAGCACTTCATCCAACATGCCGACCCAAGCCATACCTCAGCCGAACACAAGTACAGCATACTGCACATCGCCTGTATGCTGAAGAAAGCAGAACTGGCTCGCTGTCTGCTGCTCGATGGAGCAGACCCGAATGCCGCCACTCGGGTGGATGACAGTCCGGCAGAAACACCCCTGCTCTATGCCCTTACCACCGACTATGCCCCCGAAGCTACGGCAGAAGAAATCAATCATCTCATAGATGTGCTGGTAGCCGGCGGAGCCAGTTTGAGTACCCCCGGCACAGCAGAAACCAGCCTGACCTACAACGCCTGCCTGACCTGTGCACACGAGGGGGTATATGCTCACCTGCTCGACATAGGAGCCCCGCGCACCGGCAATGAACTGGCAGAGGCAGCCTACCGTGGCTGGCTGGGGACTCTGACCCGCCTGCTGGAGGAAAAAGGCGGGTTCCGCCCGGAGGATGCGCCTCTGTTACCAATCACGGCACGCATGAGCGGCGGTTATTTCCCCGGAGATCATGCAGCCTGTGTACGCCACCTGCTGGAGCTGGGAGCTCCGGTCGATGCCACGGACGAATACGGGCGGACGGCGCTTTTCTGCCTGGCTGCCGATTTGAGCACTTTGCAGGAAGGCGGCATGGGCGAAGCGGCATTTGAGTTGATGGTTTACCTGCTGCAACGGGGAGCCAACCCTCACCTGCGAGCTGACAACGACCCGGACTATCCGGGGTTCTGTGCCTACGACATGCTTGCGCTCAACAAATCGCACCTGCAGGCTCTGCGGGAACGGGGTATCGAACTTTCCCCGCCCCCTATTGAAATACGCAGTGGCGAGCGGCTGGCAGCAGATGTTTGCCGTGCAGCCATGCTCAACCCCACGGCAGAAACCATAGCCCCTCACTACCACACCATCGCAGCCCTGATCAATCCCGGCGAAGAACTGGAACACCAGGAATACTATGCGGATGCACTGCGCAGCGCCATTGTACTTCTGGCCAGGGTAAATGCAGCCGACACCACCAAACTGGTCGAGACCATGCACCTGTGGCAGGAGCCGGATGCCATGCAACCGCACAATCACACAACAACAGCCCTGCTCTACGCCCTGCAGGATGTTCCGGCCATAGTGCTCCCCAAAGAACTGCTACTGAAAGCCGCGCAGCACTGCATCTCCCATCGCGCATACGACAATGCTGCCATACTGACCGAACTTCTCGGGCGCTGCCCGGACAGCGACGAACTTATCTCACAACTTTGCGACAGCGCCCCTGAACTTCCCCTGAAGGCCGGAGCCTGGGGTGCCCGTTTGTACAAGGAAGGTCTGCCCGATGCCAGCCCCGGCGGGGTGGCAGCCTGGCTGTCAGCCAACAATCGACGGGCAGACACGCCGGTACTGCAAAACGCAGTCCTGCTCACCTCTACAGAAGAACTCTGGTATGGCGACATGCCGGCAGATAAAATCACAGCACTCGAAAATGCAGTAAAAGAACTCGGACTGCCAGAAGTCGCGCAGGTATACCGCAACATAGCAGATAATCTCGACAACCCCGAAGAGCTCGACAACATTATGAGCACGCGCGGCGAATGGAGCTACAGACTCGAAATAGCCATAGCTCGCTACCTGCTGGAACACAAAGGAGAGTTCCTGACCGACCCACCTACTGCCCCCTGATATCCCCATGCGAACCATTGTAACAGCACTGCTCATCGGCACAGCCGGCCTATGCGCGCAAGACAGCGCAACAAACACCACCACGCCGATATCCGACACTCAGCAACAAGAACCTACCCTGCTGGCTGTCACAGCAGGATTCAACGGCAGCAATGAATTGCAGACCATGCATCAGCTCATCGACCAGGGAGCAGATGTCAACGCCACAGACAGCGAAGGAAATACCCCGTTACTCCACCTCTGCACACCGCTGGAAATGGACTACCGCTATACCACAGACCCCCACTTTGCCAAGGCTGTGGATGCTGCCGTCGTACTACTGCTGCAAAACGGAGCCAGCATGTTGAAAGAAAACCAGAAAGGCTGCAATGCAGCCTTTTACCTGCAGAGCAAACCTAAGCTCATGGAGAAACTGAGGTCTGATGGTCTGCTCTCCAAGGAGCTTGCCGTTCGCGTGCCCTACGATTCGTTCTCCTTTTACCGCTACATACGCAAACGCACCGAACAAGCCCGACTCACCAAGCATGAGGCATGCCGCCGCTACCTCATTCGAAAATACTGCGCCCCGGCCTACGACCAGGCCGAGCAACGGCTCGCAGACATGCTGGCACTGGGTAGCCAACGCCGTTTTTCATTCAGCGATGTCTGTGATTTGCTTGCGTTCATGCGCCTGGCAGACGAGCAGAAAGCACACAAGTTCGTACATGAGCTCCACTACTGGGAACATGGTGAACACCTGCTCGAAGAAAAGCCGGCTCAGGTGCTCGAAGTTCTTAACCTGCTGCATTGGGATGTAGAACCGAAGGAGCTGCGCAAAGCACTCCGCAAGCTCGACTCCATGTTACCGACCTCGCCGGATGAAATGATAGACTGTTTTGCCGCAGCTCCCATGGGTATACTGCTCGAAATGCTTGAGCGACGTGAGGGAGACCAGGCTCTGCCGCTCATCCGAAAATACACCAAGGGGAACGAACCCGAACTCGCCTACCGGGCATACACCTTACTGCTCAAACGACAGGGACTACCAACCCCTACCCCGGAATCTCTCTCAGCCCGTTTTTCCGAGAATGGCACAACATCGGTGGAAAAGATGTCGCCCGAGCAACGCCGAATCTATGAATGTGCCGTGACAGATGCAGCGATGAGCAGCGGCGACACCAGCGCTCTGACAGCTGAGCTCGTCTCACGCACCATTCGTACACTCAACGACATGGAACTGAAGCGACACGCGGAAATCGTCGCCACGCTCATGCAGGATGGAGCCCTGACCAACGACCCCTATACCATACAATCAGCCCATCACAAATATACCGAGCAGCCCCCGCCCAGTCCGCGTATACTCATGGCGCGCTACATTCTCGACAACCCGGCCTTATTCGCAGTCAGGCGGACAGAAGACAAATGAAAGCCCCCCTGCTCAGCAGAATACTTGCAACTACCTGGGTATGGCACATTCTCTGTACCCTGACCGTGCTGCTTGCCTGTGTCCCTATACTCTGGCCGCAGCCGGAGCAGCAGTGGCTACCGCAGGTCATTGTGGTACATGCCGGGCAAATCATTGCAGCGGCTCTGGGCGGTTCTGTTGTCGCACTCATCGTGAGCTGCACCTACTTTCTGTTGAAGCTGAACAATCTGCGCGCGCTCTTTCAATTCTGCAGCTGGTGCATCGTATGGGGAAGCGGCGTATTCATTTTCGCCAGAATGGCAATCGAAGCCGACCCGCCGCCCCCGATTCTCAACAACAACCCCGTGCATGACATTAAGCAAAACAGCACCCCCCTCCTGCCCAACGAAAATCTCACCGGCCCGTCTGCACTCGTCATCCCCATCACCCCCG
>JAZNVF010000043.1:0-4690 GCA_045592685.1 Akkermansia sp.
ACAGGGTATCCGGCGAGGAGAGATAAAAGAGTTGCGGCAGGAACATTAGCTCCGGGACCAATCACACGCCGAGAAACCGCCGTATGCCATAAATGGCACGTACGGTGGTGTGAGAGGGGGCGAAAGCCCCCTACTCAATCATTTCCAAAACAAGATTCTGCCGCCGCCCCCACCCCCCACAGAGCAAGCCCAACACACAGTCCATAGCGCCAGTTATAGCTTTTCTGCTATGTTCTGCTATATTATTCTTGACTATAGCTACAGTTTAAGCTATATTTGCACACAACAATCGAAAACACAGCGCCCCCCGGCCTCTCGCCATGTTTCACCCCCTGTCACAGGAAATCCGCCCCTGCTTATTCGCCCCGGCTCTTCAGCAAATGGGCGAGCAGCCGGTCAAGCAACTGCTCGATGCTCTCGTGAGCCTCCGCCGCCCACTCGCGCAGCTGTGCCTCCATTTCATCCGGCACCACAGCGGAAATGCGATTTTCATCTCCGCTCATCAGCTCCTCCATACGGCGCACGACCATCTGACTGGGCTTACGCTTGCCCAGCAAAATGCGGTTCACCGTGCCGCGAGAGCAGTGCAGCAACTCCGCCAGGGCTGTCTGCGATATACCTCGCGCCCGCATCCATTCATTCCATTGGTCTATGTTACTCATGAGTCCATTTTATGTACCACACGTCACAGAAGCAAGCTAAAAGTGTAACCAACCTGAGATTTTTGTGCCGATAAGTACAGTTCCACCTTGACAACAGTAACGTACGGCACTATATTACAGAAAAGCTGTTTTATCCGTCACAACATGAAACGTATCGAGATATCTACTGACTCCCCCGCCGGCCGCACCGTTTGCGCCCTGGCCGAGCAGCTCCACCTCGACCCGCAGGATGTCCTGCAGGGGATTCTCTTCGGGCTCTGTAACAGAAGAAAACGTGAACTGGAAGCAGCAGCAAAAAACGCTTATGAGAACAAGGATTCAGCCATTGAGAAAAGTTCAAGACTTCAATAAACATGAAACATTTATTCCTTAACAACTTACCTTTATACTTTTCGATACTGGGCATCGTCTACCCTTGTGCCTGCGGTTTCGGTAGTATGGGAGGCACAAGCAGCCGCGATGGATTTTTGTCTGAAGATGTGCCTCTGGTTCGGAAAGCGACCAGAATAGAGGAACTGGCTGAACTGGCAAGAGATGGTAACGTGCAGGCCATGCGCAAATTGGCGCGGATTAGTTATCAAGGAAGAGGCGTGAAACAAAGCACAAGAATTGCCATAAAGTGGTGGAAAGAAGCCGCTGAATATGGGGATGCTCCCTCAATGATGTACCTGGGGGATTTATACCGTACCGGTGATGGAGTGAGAAAAAATGCCGAACGAGCTTTCAGTTACTATAAGGAGGCTCTTGAAGCAACGGAAGATAGCTCGGATAAGATAAAGGCTCAGGCCATTAAAACCATATATCCGCGCATACAAAAATTACCACTCTCCGTTACTTTAAGGGCACTGCGTCAAAAAAGTCGCGAGAATGACGGGGAGGTTAGCTGCCTGAGTTTGAGCCGTAGGTAATCAACGGAAGGTAGACCTCGAGTTTTGAGTTGGATGCGGGCAATCATAGAGTTCATCCCTTCAATTCGTCCCGATGTCAGCCGATATCGGAAAAAGTTAAGCACCTGCTGTGCATGCCTAGAACTACTGATTTACGAAAATGGTACTTTCGTGGAATACGTCAATAAATATCCCAAACCTTACACCCCGGTATTCGCTATCCCCAATCGCTAAAAGCTCATAAGGCACAGTTATATATTTTATTTCAGACCCCCCATCAATTTCTTTTTACCCTTGACATGGCGGGGCTTATCAGTTAGTCTACACCGTAGACACACCCTTAAGCCATGCCCCGCCATCATCAGCACAAGCGCAGAACTCCCTCAATCACCCCACAGGTGAAGCCGGGTAGACAGAGCCCGGCGCCAACCTTCGGCACGTGCTGTCTGGGCTGGTTTCTCATCGTGTGGCCGGTAGTCGGTGCCCTATGTGTGTCCACCCCGGCAGCCACAGTCATGCCGCAGTTGACCGGGTGGGATTACGTGGTATGGATGCTCCCGCTGGTGCTGAGTGTGGGGCTGGCGATGCTGTGCAGCATGATACCGGGTTACGCCATGGCCTGGGGGCTGTGCGCGCTGGGAGATTGGGCGGAGCGGCGGGGGCTGTCGCAGCGTCTCGTATGGCCCCTGGTTGCCGCGCTATGTGCCATGGCAGGGGCGTGGCAGCTAGGCAGTGTGCAGGGCTGCTGGCAGGAACTGCAACCATGGGGAGTGCGCGCGGTTTTCATGGTACTGAGTCTGTTGCTGCTATGGGGGATGATGAGTTTCAGGCGCGCACTCATTCCCTCTGCGACAGTTGTGCGCTGTCTATACGCCGGCATATTGGTACTCAATCTGTTTCTTGGTGTTTCTCACCTGCTGCACGAGCGCGAGATTGCGGAGCGCTACGGTACCGGGGTGAAAGTTGAACGTGCAGATTGGGGGAAAATCTGGAAGTTCAGGGGCCCCGGCTTTAACCCGCTGTGCCCCACGGGAGACAACGATTTGATAACGTGGACGAACCCGAACCAGAATGCCGACTACAACCTCAGTATTCTGCACAAGCTGCTGGGCACCCCCCCGCCGCCCGGCACCGAAATTCGCGGGCGCCTGGGTCATACCGACCGGGATTTACTCATCTTCACCCGCGTGCAGCCGACGGAGGCGGAGCGCTGGCTTGCGGAGCAGTTCCCCGGCTGTGAATGGCGGGAAATGACCAAAAACACGGCGTTCCGCGTGCTGGAAAGGGAGTATTGCCCTGCTCAATTTACCGCCTGTCGTTACACCCGCCTGCCGGATTCCGATGGTGCCCAGCGCTACATCATCCATCACCCGAATCATGGTGAGTGGAACTATCTGCGCATATCCTCGCCTTTTGCCAACTGAACTTTCGTGCTGAACAAGAGGCGTCCGTCCGCAATGATATCAATTGCCGCCAGAATTGAATAATTTCTGAGAAAAAGACTTGCATATCTCCAAAATTCTGTCAGACTGGGTGTATGGTTGCATAATGAGTGCTTTGTATGTTTTTCATCATCATACTCATCACACTATAAATCAACGATGTGACTGGCTCGGGCTCACCCTCTGTGCGCTCTGTGTCATCACGGCAGTGCATACCGGCAAACCGGCGCCGGTGGGCAGGGCCGTATTCTTCGGCGCGCTGACCGGTCTTACCATCTACTTGCGAGCCAGGGAATACAAACCAACTGGAGCACCGCATCACACCCCGGACATCAACCGACTGCAATAACCTCTCATGCACGATATCGATTATTCACTCTACTTCGCCTGCAAGCGCAAGCCCCTGCACTGGGAAAGGAAGGAGGAGCTGACGAAGTACCACCACGGCTACTACCTGTCAAAGTCGGACTACCATCTTTTGCCGGCAGGGGCACCTATACCGTTCGATAACTGGGCACGCGAGCTGGCAGCACTGGGAACTCAGCCCCTCTCGCGGCACGCTGCGCGGATAGATATCGGCATAAGCACCAACTTCATGGTAAGCGAATTCACCATAACTACCCCGCGCAATCTGGTAGAACTTTTTGCCGACGCCCGAGTAGGGTTTAGTCTCACTCTCATGCCTTGCTTCAACACCCAGATGCGCTATAAGGGGGTCGGCTACAATATACTGGCAGCCGACACCGCACCGCGAAAACCAGTCCGCATGTTACCACGCGCTCTTACCCGCCACCTGCATGGCTTAGCGCTGCACCCCCACTACCAGAACAGTGACTTTACCCGGCTTGTGGCTCACCCTCTGCCCCCGGGCAATACCGTTGCCGTGTGCAGATATATCGCCCGAGGGGGCTGGATAAACCTGGATTTACCGGCCCTCTTCATGCGAAGAATCGCCGCTCAACAGGCCACCCTCCTCTTGCACATCAATATGCCCCAGAGTCACGGCCTGAAAATAACAACTGCTCTCGACGCAAAAACCTGATTTCAGAATATTTCGTACAGGGCAGACGCATTTGGATTTGTGTCATACAAGCAGGTCAATCTCCACCTCTAAGATATTCACGAAATTTACTCTTAATGACTTATCGCTAAAAATTGATTTTGTTGATTTTAGAAGCAAATAATGCTAGACTGTCAGGATGTTTATCCTCATTGACAAACTAGAATCTGTACCTGACCCCAGATCAGGAAATGCCAAAAAGCACAAATTAGGAGATATTCTATTCATGAGTATTGCTGCTGCAGTGGCCGGAGCCGATACTTGGTATGACATTGAGGACTATGCCGTTGCTCATGAGGACTTTTTTAGAAAATACCTTGAACTTCCGGCCGGCATTCCATCTCATGATACATTTAACAGGGTCTTTGCTATAATGGATCCCAAGGCCTTAGAGGAGCATTATCAAGAATGGGTTAATGACTATGTGAAACTACAACCCGGTGATATCATTAGTGTAGATGGAAAAACTATCCGAGGAGCAGGCTCACGAGGAAGCAACAGTGCTGTTCACATGGTGAGTGCCTGTTTGAGCGAAAGTGGTATCTCATTGGGGCAAATTAAGATAGATGAGAAAAGTAATGAAATAACGGCGGTTCCGAAATTGCTCGACATGCTCGACATAAAAGGTTGTGTTGTTAC
>JAZNVF010000044.1:0-43895 GCA_045592685.1 Akkermansia sp.
AGTATGACACTTTCTTCAGATTGACAATTTACCATTTACAATTTACAAAGTTATTGAATTTACAGGCTCTTATATAAATATTCATCAGCTAAAAGCCAAATATATGGCCTTATCTTTTCCCGGCTACATAGCGAGAGAAACGTGTTTTTGCGCAATGCTGAGGTCATAAAACATCGTGCTGCACTCAGGCCGATGTTTTATTCTAAAATTGTAAATGGTAAATTGTACATTGTAAATAATGGACTTACTGGGTTCATTGTCTAATGCGTTTGCCCTGTTATGCCCTTCTCGAGAATGGCTTCTTTCCAGTCTCCGGATGTATACTGACTTCCCTGGTCGGTATTGAAGATTTTGGGGCAGCGCCCACTATTCAACGCCATGTCTAAGGCATCTAGGCACAGCCTTACATCCATATGCCGCCCCATGCTCCAGCCCAACACAAAGCGGCTATCCCAATCCATCACTACACAAAGATAGTAGTTGCAACGGTCTATCTGAATGTAGGTGATATCACTGGTCCATACCTGATCAACCTCATCGATTTTCTCATTCTTAAGCAGATAGGGCTCTTTTTCTGCTCGAGGATTCGGGGCGCTGGTGTCGCGATGGGGATAGAGCGTGCGTAATCCCAGCTTTTTCTTAATTCGCTGGCATTTCTTTGCTCCTATTTCAATGCCATATCTCCGTTGCAACAGAACCGGCATGCGGCGTCTACCTAAGGTTGCATCTTCCTCGTAAAGCTGCTCTATGGCTCGCTCGGTAGCTGGCTCATCTTTCGGAGCGCGCTTCTTGTAGTATGTGCTGCTGCGAGCCAATCCCAATAACTCACATTGCCGTTTGCGCGAAGGGGCTTCCCCACCCATATCCAGGAGTTGGCGACGTTGCGCTACAGTCCCAACTCCTTGGCTTTTTTTGACAGCCAATCCAGTTCGAACTCGCGCTTGCCAAGAAGACGCTCCAAATTGGCTATGCGCTCATCTTTTTTCTCCATTTCGCTCTTGCGTCCGCCTCGGCGGAAACATTCTCCAAGCATATCTTTTGCCTGTTTTTTCCAGTCCTTTACTAAATCGGGACTGATACCGTACTCAGATGCTATCTGAGCATGCGTCTTTGCTCCGGTGAGCGCTTCCAATGCTACCTTTTCCTTGAACTCTGCGGTGTAGCGACCTCTCTTGTGTATTTTTTCGTTTTGCATGTCTGTGTGTTGGTTGGATTATACACGCACACGATGCTTTGCACAAGAAAAAGGGGGCTTAAACTGTTGTCTTAAAATCAGGCGCCATTATAATTTCCTGTAAGGAGATGTGTCAAAATCAATATCTTCCTACTCATTTATTATAAACAAATCAAAAATACTCTCCATCACTATCATTCTCTGCGTAATTACTTACTCATTATTGATTTTAGCAATTTATGCACACGTTTCATCCCACGATAAAAGCGAGGATAGCGTTGCCACGTAAATATACGCCGGAAAACATTTACATACTTAGCAAAATCCTTACCTTTAAGTTTGTAGCATGCCGTCAATTTTCGCCGGTCCTCAGCGGAAAGGTACTGACTGCTATTATAATACAGGCGACAAAATTCACTATATAGCTCAACTGCACACCCCGAAATAAAATCTGAAGATTTCTCGCCACAATCGGCCAATAAGCCACAGTATACCCGCCAAGGGGCCTCCATATTTCGTTGATACTGCTCATAGCTCAGCTCACCTCTCATGTACTTATGAATAAGAGACGAGTCTGACTCAAAACAATAGTAATACAGTGGCTCCTGTATGGCATAGAGGGTATCAACTCTGGCCGCATAGAGAGAGGTAAACACATAATCCTCGGCAATTTTCATATCTTCGGGGAAACGTATCTTGTACTTTTCCACGATAGAACGTTTGTATAACTTAGCTACCGGTCCCGGGTTAATCACTCTGAAGTACAACGGATTAAACTTCAGCAATCCCGAAAAAAACATACCGGCATCACGACCGTTGAACATGATAGAAGTGAGAACCATATCGCAGCAATGAGTAATAGCCGCAGTCAGGGTCTTGGTGATAAAATCAACACTGATGTAATCGTCAGCGTCCACAAATAAGAAATATTCACCGCTTATTAACTCAATGCCATGATTGCGAGCTGCTGCAGCTCCGGCATTGGGCTGATTGATGATTCGTATTCTTGAATCATTATCCGCATAGCTCTGCAATATGTCCAAACTACTGTCCGTCGAACCATCATTAACGAATACAGCCTCCCAATTCTGATATGTCTGATTCAGTATTGACTGCAAACAACGATGCAGATATTTTTCAGCATTGTATACAGGAACGATTACACTAACCTTTTCAGTCATGTTTTCTCCATAGACACAAAATTCACAGAAGAATATTTAAAACCAAACCTTGTAGAAAAAAGCGGTGTTAATCACAATGTTCCTTTTCTGCACCTTGGCGCATCATTCCATAATAAGTCAAATTCCCTTTTTCATTCCGTTCCTTATATTTCAGTTTGTAGGATAGTTTGAAAAAAAGGCCTTCTCTCGTTATTTTTTTATACTGCTCAAATGAACAGGGTTCGTCGCGATTATCCTGAAACGCATTAGCAAAGGGCATATCAAGCACGCCATCCAAAACCTCTTTTTTTAATTCTGGAACAGAGTCAAGTGGCATCTCAAGAATAAGTGAAATTAAGAAATAATCTATTAGCTTCCAAGAATTCTTCCAGTATTCATACAGCACATCCCTAGCATATACCACCCACGGGGCACCTGCCGAAGCACCTATCAGATATAAAGTATAATCCATTTGCTTCATCCCGTATGGCTTAAATGATTCTCTTCCACTGAAGTAGGAGTGTTCAAATATACTATCAGGAATCGGTCCGCTGACATAAACCGTGCAATCCACCCATAAACCTCCATGCTTCGCAAGTAATGACATACGTACAATATCGGAAAAATGGGTAAGATTCATATACCCATTTTTCAATTTCTCTATAATATATTCGGGAATATCGGTGTATTTCTGATAATTACCTTGATGCAGAAAGACTAACGGTCTATTGGCGGGCACATTCTTTTTCAGGCTTTCATAACAAAATCTAACCAATTCCGGCATTTTATCTTCCCCTTGCCACCAAAATACCCAGATGGGGCCACTATTCACTTTGCCGGATAAGGGATTTTTTCGGCAATTTTCCAGCAGATGCCCATAATATTTATACAAGAAACGTGATTTGTACGGCCAATCAGCCCTCAGAAAATCCTGAAAATAACGATATTTGATACGATTAAAAACGAGATGAAACATGAGCGACCAATCATAACTGCTGCATATTCTATAAAATTTTCTGATTTTTCTTTTCGAAACATCTATAACGCTCATGACAGTGTCATTCTATCACATCATTCTGCAAAGTCAACAAACAAAACCCATCCGTTTTTTTTTTTGGGGGGGGGGATTTTTTTCAGATTTGCTGACAAATGAGAATCTTTAACCTCAGAAATGGATACCGGAGGAAAAAGGCTTGCCTTAATTTGTCAAAAAGGTAGTGAGTGTCACCCAGCCCGCAAGAACGGGACATGATACGTTTAATAGCCGCGTTGGCCGACTCTATGCGTGCAGAGTTGACCCCATACCGTATACCGTTTATGATGCCGTTGAACTTATCAGTAATTCCAACAGCAAAGCGTTTTAGCATAGGTATCCCGGATGCTACGGAATTGTTCCTTAAGCATATAAGCCTTATTGTAAGCACAGGCAGGGCACCCTACTAGTGCCCTGCCCGTGTATTATTAACGATAATCTGCCCCTGTTACTCAGCTTTCTCGGCAGCAGCGGCCTTCTCGGCCTCGAGCTTCTGGCGCAGTTTCTCCGGCAGCTTGACCTGAATATGAATGTCACGCAGCTGGTTAGGCTCAGCGGGCGCGGGAGATTCGCTCATGAGGTCGGCGCCACGGTTATTCTTGGGGAAGGCTATCACCTCGCGGATGGAATCACACTGCCCGATGAGCATGACCACGCGGTCGAGACCGAGCGCCAGACCACCGTGGGGAGGTGCACCGAAGGAGAAGGCAGCCAGCAGGTGACCGAACTGTTCTTCGATGGTGGCGTCATCCAACCCGAGGGCACGGAAGGTGGCATCCTGCAGCTCTTTCTCATGAATACGGATGGAACCACCGCCCAGCTCATTGCCGTTGAAGATGACGTCGTAAGCCTCTGCACAGATGTCGGTGGAAATCTCGCCCTTGAGCACCTTCTCAACATCCTCCGGTACGGGGCGGGTGAAGGGGTGGTGAATGGCACAGTAACGCTGTTCCTCGGCATCCCACCCGAAGAGGGGGAAGCGGTTGACCCAGAAGAGGTCGATGTCGGTGTTGCCCTTGAGCAGCTCCATGAACTCGCCACAGGCCAGGCGCACGCGACCGAGGATGGTGCAGCTCTGCTCCCACTCACCGGCGGCGAAGAAGATGCAGTCGCCGCTCTCGATGTCCAGGCGCTCAACGAGGGCATCTATCTCAGCCTGGGAGAGGCGCTTGGTGATGGGGCTCTTCCACTCCTTGGTGTTGTTGACGTCGCGCACCTTAATGTAGGCCAGGCCCTTGGCGCCGGCCTCGATAGCGGTCTGGGTGAGGGAATCCACCTGACCGTCGGAGGGGTTGAAGCCCTTGGCGTTGATGGCTTTCACCACGCCACCGTTGGCAATAGCGCCGGAGAACACGCGGAATTCGCTGTTGGCAAAGATGTCGGAGCAGTCGGGAATCTTCATCTCGAAGCGGCGCTCAGGCTTGTCGGAACCGTACTGGTCCATAGCATCTTTCCAGGTCATGCGAGGGAAAGGCGTAACGATGTCGCGGCCGACGGATTCTTTGAACACGCGCTTGAGCATTGCCTCAACCCAGGCGTAAATATCCTCAGGCGTGATGAAGGAGGCCTCGATATCAATCTGCGTGAACTCAGGCTGACGGTCAGCGCGCAGGTCTTCGTCGCGGAAACAGCGAGCCACCTGGAAATACTTCTCCATGCCGGCCACCATGAGCAGCTGTTTGTACTGCTGAGGAGCCTGGGGCAGAGCGTAGAATGTGCCGGGGTTCAAGCGGCTGGGTACCAGGAAGTCACGGGCACCCTCGGGTGTGCTCTTGGAAAGGATGGGGGTTTCAATCTCGAGGAATCCCTGTTCGTCGAGATAGTCACGCATGGTCTTGGTAATGCGGTGGCGCAGAATCATGTTGCGCTGCATGGGGGTGCGGCGCAGGTCGAGGAAACGGTATTTCAGGCGAATATCCTCGTTGGCGATATTGCGGTCGAGCTGGAAGGGGAGCACAGCAGCGCGGTTAAGCACGGTCATGGCGGCGGCATCCACCTCAATCTCACCGGTGGAGAGGTCGGGGTTGGTGGCGTCCACCTCATCTGTCTTCAGGCGGGCAACAACCTTGCCGGTGACCTGAATGACGGACTCCACGCGCAGATTTTCAGCATCATTAGCCAGCGCAGCATTATTCTCGGGGTGGAAAACCACCTGGGTTTTGCCGGCGCGGTCACGGAGGTCGATGAAAATCACACCGCCGTGGTCGCGAACTGTATCCACCCAGCCCACAAGCGTAACCTGCTTGTCGACATCAGAAAGGCGGAGCTCATCGCACGTATGGGTACGGTAACTGTTCATGGTAATGATGCTTGATAGAAATTACGGTCGGCTGCGCGCACATGCGAGCCGAAGCGGCCAAGATTCTACTCTCTGCCACCTGATTGTCAAGACAAATTTAGGCATTCAAACAACACTGCCACAAAAAAATGACCGGCGATGCCAACGTGTAATATCAGCCACGCTTGCGCAAGAGCCGGGCACACTCATCATGCCCGAATTTCTCTGCCACGTGCAGGGCGTTTTCTCCGTAGGCATTCGGCACAAGGGGGGTTATACCCGGAGCCTGCAACAACAGGCGAACACAGCTGACATGATTACGCATAGCAGCATAGCCAAGCGGAGTCCAGCCATTCGGCGTAAATCGGTTCACATCAGCCCCGGCTGCTATGAGTTGGCTCAGGCAATCCGGGGAAGGCGCCCGCAGGGCTACATGCAGCGGGGTGTAACCGTGCCGATCCGTCGTGTCGACCAAGGCGCCGTGCTCCAGCAAGACGCGCACACAATCCGCATCCCCCCGGAGTACAGCATACATCAGGGGACATGTGCCTGTAGAATCCGCCCTGTTCGCATCGGCACCTGCCCGCAGTGCAACCAGCAGTTCCTTCACAGAGCCCTGCTTGACCGCCTGGTACAAATCGGGGACCGTATCGGTGTGGGGAATCGACTCTTCCGTATGTACCCCGGGTGTTCGATATTGCCCCAGCAATACGGCCCCCTGCACCACAGCCTCAGGTAATTCTGCAAGATTTCGATTTTTAAGTGAGTGCGGCAGCGCCTCCGTGAGTTGCCCGTTCACATAGTCAGATACGGCCATACCTCCGGCCAGCAGTACTATCTCGGGGGTATAAAGGAGGGATGCCTTGCTGTGGAGAGTTTTCAAAGAATCAACCACGGATTTAGTCACCGGCGAAAGAATACGCACATATTCAGCCCGACTGACTGCGGTTGTGTACATATACCCTCTGTTCAGACAGCAGAACAAGCAGTGTTCAGCACCACCGACAGAGAGCCGCCGCTTAACTTCGCACACGCTCTGCTGCACCCTGACTGGTGACAGCATATCGACTTCTACGGAATCCAGCCCGTTCGTATTGCGGAGTTTATCAAGCACAAGACTGCGCATGGCGGCATCTATCGCGTGTCCGCCGCGCGAAGCATCTCCATAGCCGCGCACCTGGGTAACATCACCGTCTTCTCGGCGTACCACACAAGCCACCTCCGCAGCACCACCGCCCCAGTTCACCACCAGAGCACATTGGGTGAACGCCTTATCAGGAAACCTTGCACAATAAGCCGCAGCCACAGCCTCATGAGCAAAAACAATCACAACTTCAGGCAGATTGGCCTTGGCAGAGGCTTCCAGCAACTCGTCTTGCTGTTCTTGCGAAAAACACACCGGACATGTAAGTACAACCTTGCCGATAGACTCCCCCTGCATGTCCGGGCAGGCCATTACCCTGTCGCGCAGCCAGGCCAGAAATGCAGCCACAAGCTCACGCGCGGCATATCGTCCCAATACAGGCCTCCTGGTACCCAGCAAATGCAGAAAACCGGTCAAGTAATGGCGAGGGTCGTTCAACGCCACATCATCGGCTTCATCCCCGAACAGCAACGAGCCGTCATTCTTCAACACTGCGGTTGAGGGTATACATGCTGACCTAGCTCCCACATGGAGCACCTCGGGCCAATCCCCTGCTCTTTCTCGGGCCACCCGGGTGGAGGTTGAACCAAGATCTATGGCTATTGTTATCTGTTTATTATCCATGTCTGTATTTGGTTCATTTGCCATTTTCACATTGCGGAGAGCAGCTCGGCACACGCCGCAAAGCCTTTTTCGCCAGCAAGCTCAGCAGCGGTCTGATTCAGAATATTGCGAACAGAGATATCAACACCCGGCACCGACATCAGCGCCCGGATTGCCTCCGCCTTCCCACACCTGGCCGCAGCATGCAGCGGAGTTGAGCCGTCGAAAGGCCAGGGAATGTTAACATCTACCACCGGCGAGTTCAACAGAAGCCGCAACATCTCAATCGTGCCATTTTCCACGACCTGGTGCAGCAAGGGATATGCACTATCCGCACGAACATTTACATCAGCCCCATTTCTTACAAGCAACTCTACGCAATCTGCCCGTTCGGCATTCACAGCAACCTGCAGAGGAGTCCAGCCAAATGCGTTCCTGGGGTTAGGGGCAGCGCCGGCTCCCACCAAAAGCTGCACCGCTCGGGCACAGCCGACCGAGGCGGCAATGTGCAGCGGGGTATTATTCTGAGCATCAGTCACATTAACATCGACCCCCGGCACGCTCAGCAGCATGGACACCATGTCAGAATTCCCACACTGCACGGCATATGAAAGAGGAGAGCCGCCCTGCTCCGAGACCGGTTTGTTAATAAGCAAGCCGATGTCGGGCAATACGGTACGCAGAGCAGAGGAATCCTGCTCACACAAAGCACGCCACAGCGTCGCCGCTACGTCAGGCTTCTGCGCGGGCGGGGGTACAACCGGCTCAGGAGGGATCTGTATAGGCTCTTGCGGTGGTACCGGTTTGGGTACGGACACAGCCGGAACTACCGACGGGGTCCCCTTTCGATTCAGTGTCAGCATAGCACCTTCAACCGCATCGGTCGGCTTGGTGCGGTAGTGAACAGGTTTTTGCAATGTTTCTGCCAGTATCTTCTGGGCGCCGGGCAGCAGAGCCAAATCGCCGGTAAGCAGTACAGACTCAGGTTCACTATACTGCCAGGCTCTGTGGCAGAGCGATTTCACAGCACTCGCCATACGCTGCAGATATGGTGCCAGCAAACGCGCATAATCCTCCCCGGGAATCTGCACATCAACAGTCTTGCCATCGATATCGAAACGCCGCTCATTCAGCCGGTCGGTAGAGAGCGCCCGCCCGAAATCACGCACAAGGCACTGCTCGCGCACCTGCCGCAACAGAGGGTACCAGGCCACCCGGGGCGCCGGTATAACTTTCACCACCTTCTCCAGTACATAGCGAGCCAATTGCTCATCTATTTCCTCACCTCCGAGCTCAGGCAATCCCCCCATGACAGCGGGATTGATTTTGCCACCGCTCGCATCCGCGACCAGTTGAGCATACTCCAGACGGTCGGCAGACCAATTAATCAACAGGGCACTCTTCGCGTAAAGCGGGGGCAGACCGCAACGACGCAATCTATCTGCCCAAACACAGTATATTGCTCCCGGTGCAGCCATCAGCTCCACTGCGTGCGCCCCGGCAGCCAGCGCAGCTGCTCTCAATTCAAATTGCTGGTCACGCGAGAACGTCACGGGGCAACACAGCATCACATCAACCTCAGCTGATTTCTGCACACCACAGCGCTCTTTCGCAAGAGAAATCACATACGTCAAATACTGTTGCAACAGTTCAACCGCACTATACACCCCCATCAGCAATTTAGCGGAATTGCCGAGCTTACGAACAAATGCACGGCAATACCCCGACGGATGTACCAACACCATCTTCTCAGCAGACTCGCCGAAATGAAGCACCCCATCGGGGGACAGGCAAACAGCCGTGGGTATGCCATATTGATATTTTCCGAGCCGGACGAGCTCCGACTTTCCGCCGACAATAGCAGCAGCGTAAGTCTCCGCTGCTCCCGGTTCTATGACGAGAGTGATAGACATATCTGATGTGTATTGTTATCGATGATTGCAGGCGAAACGGCACGTTCTTTCACCAGCCTGAGCCGAAGTGGTTACACATATATACCACGCCCGACGGGAAAATGTCAACACCATTCCGTAACTCAGTATGACGACGTACGCTCGAAGAGGATTGTTGCACAAAAATGTAGTATTGAAAAAAAACCGTGCCGCCCAGCGGCACGGTCTGTAAAAATCAGCTCATTTGTAAGCGGCTCATTCCGTCACTCTGAGAGCACAAGCCTGCTCTTCAGTGAGTTCGATGCACTGCCAGGGCAAACCGTACTGATTGAGCGCCTCCATAAAGGGATCGGGGTCGTTCTGCTCCATATTGAACACGCCGGCTCCGCTCCAGGTACCGCTCATTATCATGCGACCACCAATGGCGGCAGGTACACCGGTTGTATAAGAAATAGCCTGTGAGCCCACCTCACGGAAACACTCCTCATGATCGCAGATGTTGTAGATGTAGACGGCCTTGTACTTGCCATCTTTCTTACCCTGAATCACGCAACCGATGCAGGTGCGGCCATGGGTGGTCTTGCCCAAATCCCCGGGGTTGGGCAACACGGCTTTCAGGAACTGCAGCGGCACGATTTCCACGCCATTGTACATCACGGGGTCGATGCGAGTCATGCCGACGTTCTTCAACACGGTGAGGTGGTTGATGTAGTTGGGAGAGAAGCTCATCCAGAACTGGGCACGCTTAATGGTGGGGATGTGCTTGACGAGAGACTCCATCTCCTCGTGGTACATGCGGTAGATTTCGTAGGTACCCACGCCGTCGGGGCAAGTGAAGGGCTGGTGCATGCTCATGGCACCGGTCTCCTGAAAATCACCATTCTCCCAGTGACGGCAGGGGGCGGAAACCTCGCGGATGTTGATTTCGGGGTTGAAATTGGTAGCGAAGGCCTGGCCGTGGTCACCACCATTCACGTCGATAATGTCAAGGTACTCGATTTCGTCGAAGTGGTGCTTGAGAGCCCAGGCGGTGTAGACGTTGGTCACACCGGGGTCGAAGCCGGAACCAAGCAGGGCAAAAAGCCCGGCTTTCTGAAAACGCTCCTGATAGGCCCACTGCCAGCTGTACTCAAACTTAGCGACATCTCGCGGCTCATAGTTGGCTGTATCGAGGTAGTTCACGCCGGCCGCAAGACAAGCATCCATGAGGGGCAGATCCTGATAAGGCAGCGCAACATTGAGCACAAGGTCGGGCTGAACCTCCTTGATGAGAGCCACCGTGGCGGCCACATCATCAGCATCCACCGCGTGGGTGGTAATCTGCACGCCGCTGCGCGCCAGCACATCGGCCGCAATAGCATCGCACTTGCTCTTGGTACGCGAAGCCAGATGGATGTTCTTGTAAACATCTGCCATCTGGGCACACTTGTGAGCCACTACATGACCCACACCACCAGCTCCGATTATGAGTACAGTGTTGTTCATTGCGCCGCAAGAGTGCACTATAGCGACTGCAAAGTCAAGCGAAAATGCAAATGGTGGCAAATAAGTTCAGGTCATACACACAGGCAGGGCGACTCGCAAGAATCGCCCTGCCTTGTTATTCTGTTCAGCCGGCTCAGCGCAGGAAAATGCGCAGCAGCTTCTCTGCAAATGAGGTATAGGGATGGTAGCGCATGGGCAAATCGAGCCAGTTCGCCTTGGTAAGCACGGATTTGTAGTGTGTGAAGGTATCGAAACCGGCCTTCCCGTGGTAGGAACCCATACCGCTGTCACCTACACCGCCGAAGGGCAAACCGTGTACGGCGAGGTGAATGATGGTATCATTCACACAGCCGCCGCCGAAGGAGAGGTTATTAACGAAACGGCGCTCGTTTGCCGAGCTGGTGGTGAACAGGTAAGAGGCCAGCGGGCGTGGGCGGCTGAGCACGAACTGTTCTACCTCCTCCCACTTATCCCAGGTCATCATGGGCAGAATGGGCCCGAAGATTTCCTCCTGCATGCAGGGAGAATCGGGCGTGACGTCATCCAGCAGCGTGGGTTCGATACGAAGGGTGACCGAATCCCCCTTGCCGCCGATGAGGGCGGTAGCTCCGGCCATAAGCCCCATAAGTCGGTTGAAGTGCTTTTCGTTGACGATGTGGGTAAAGGTCTCGTCCTTCAACGGTTCAGTTCCCAGCATACGCTCTACCTCGGCGCGATAAGCGGCAATAAACTCCTGCTTGCGGCTGCTGTGAATGAAGAGGTAGTCAGGCGCCACACAGGTCTGGCCGGCATTGAGAATCTTACCGAAGGCAATACGGCGGGCAGCAATGCGGATGTTGGCCGTCTCGTCCACAATACAGGGGCTCTTGCCGCCCAGCTCGAGGGTGAGCGGGGTGAGAGTCTCCGCTGCGGCGCGCATGACCACATGACCGACCAGAGGACTACCGGTGAAGAAAATGTAGTCGAACTTCTCTTTGAGAAGGGCGCCGATTTCATTTCGCCCACCCAGCACGGTAGTTACATATTCCGGCGGGAATATGCTGCCGAGCATCTCAGCAATCACGGCCGAAGTCGCCGGTGACATGGAGGAAGGCTTAACCACGGCGCAGTTACCGGCAGCCAGCGCAGCAGCCAGCGGGTCAAGACAGAGCAGAATGGGGTAATTCCACGGGCTCATGATGAGGGTGACACCATAAGGCTCAGGCTGCACCCGGCAGGTGGAGGGGAACTGAGCCAGCGGGGCCAGCACTTTTTTCGGGCGGCTCCAGCGGCGCAGGTGGCTGATATTCTCGCTCAGCCCGGCTAGTACCATGCCGATTTCGGTCATGTAGGTTTCCGTTCCGCATTTACCGAGGTCGGCCTTCAGCGCCTCCGCGATACGGGGTTCCCACTCAACGATGGTTTTGCGGAGCTTTTTCAGAGCCGCGAGACGGTATTTCACATCACGCGTGGTGTGGGTCAGGAAAAAGCGGCGTTGTGTTTCAACAATGTCGTGCATATCAATAGGCAGCGTTAAGAATTTCGATAACTTGCGCTTCGTCTGCAGCGCGGGGGTTGACGATGAGAGCACCGTCATTCACGGCGACCTCAGCCACACGAGCGAAGGCATCTTTCGGCACATTTACCTCACTGAGGGTAAGCGGTATGCCGCAGATAGCATTCAACTCACGGGCCAGCGCGACCACGGCATCAATAGCGGCCTGTGCGCGCTTTTCTTCCGGCACATGCATAGCTTCTTCCTCACCCACCAGCCAGGGCAGCAGGCGGGCATACTCCTCCGCACAGTGGCTCAGGTTGTAGCGCATAACGTGCGGCAACAAGATGGTCATAGCCACGGCGTGCGGCACATGGCACACACCGCCCAAGGCATGACCAATGGCGTGCACAGCACCCACCATGGAGTTTGAGAAAGCGATACCGGCCATCGTCGAGGCCAGAGCCATGGCGAAGCGCGCCTGCTTATCCTTACCATTGCGGGTGGCGGTGACTACGTTTTCGCTAATCATACGGATGGCAGAGATGCCGTACGCAGAACTCAGGGGATTGGCCTGCTGGCAGGTACAAGCCTCGATGGCGTGCACGAGGGCATCTATACCCGTGGTGGCCGTGGCTTTTGGCGGCAGCCCCAGGGTCATACGCGGGTCAATAACGGCGATATCGGGCTCAACGTAGGGGGACAGGAACTCCATTTTCACGCCATTGGAGTCATTGCGAATCACGGCCACGCCCGTACACTCAGAGCCGGTACCGGCTGTAGTGGGAACGACCACGAAGGGGATGTGGCGCCCACGCACCAGGTTATCCAGACCGCTGAGCGAGAGGATATCCTGCTTGTTCTGAGAAAGCACCAGGCGCACGCCCTTGGCGGTGTCAATCACCGAGCCACCACCCACGGCCACGATAGAATCACAGCCCTGTTCACGGTAGAACACGGCGATTCGGTTCACCACCGCCAGCGAGGAGTCCACCGGAATGTCGGAATAGACTGCGGCGGGTTCCACCCCCTCAGACTCCATGGCCTTAATCACCGTGGAGAGTGTGCCGATTTTGGTCAACACGGCATCTGAGAGCATGAGGGGTTTCTCGCAGCCCATATTTTCGAGCTCAATAGCGATACGCTCCAGCGCAAGTTCGCCGCAAAGCAACTTTACGGCATTCTGAAATTCAAAGTACGGTACCATAATTTATCGTGAAAGTTTATATTTGCAGGTCAAGAAGCCCAGGGCAATGCGCCCGTAAGCCCGCAAAAAGTTCACCTCTGTTTCAGGAACATCGGTCATGATGTGCCGGTTGATGATTTTGGGGAAGAGGTAAGCCTCGACGATATTCACCAGGCGGGCCAGGCGCATGACATCCGCCACCTCACCACCCATGGTGAAGGCATGGCGAGCATAGGCCTGGGCCAACCCCATCTGCCCGGTAAAAAGACGGAATGCCAGCGGCATGCTCTTGATACGCAGTGCGCAACCGGGGGTCGGCAATTCACGCAGGCGCAGCAGCTCCTTGCCGTTCCATTCCACGAAGAGCGTGGGGCCGCAGTGCCCGGTGCGGATAGCGTAGCTCAATCCCTCAGGCATGCGGGCAAACTCCTGCGCCACACGGCTATCAAGCTCGCGCAGCTCCACCAGTGCCGCGTGTACCACACGCAGCACAATGGCAACAACCAGAGATTGTATGGCTCTCATGGCAACGGATTCAGCTTTCCTCCCTCTTGGCAGCGGCGCGGCGCAGGCGATCCATCATGGCGCAACCCAATCCGGTTTCGGGCAGTTCCTCGGCCACGATTACCTGCACCTCCTCATTTTCATCCATCGCACGCATGACGGAGAACAGACGCACAGCAGCCTCTGCCAGTCGCCCGCTGCCGGGTGAAAGCGGCATAACCTCAACCCAGCAATCCTGCTGCGAGAGGGGAGACTCGCCCTCGTAACTGATAAGCCCGTAGCTCACGCCCTCCTCCGGAGTGAACTCTGTGCGCGGGTCATGCAGCAGCAAGGGCTTGCCGGGGGCATAGTGGCTCTTGAGCTGCCCCGGGGCATTCGGCAACACTTCTTCAGCGGCTTTCCCCTTGCCGGGTTTAAGCACCCGGCAGATACCGCGCAGCTTTTCACGGGTGATGGGGCCCTCGCGCAGCAAGCGCACTGCGGGCTTGCCCTTTTCATCCAGACAAGGCATGAGGATAGTGCTCTCCAGCCCTTCGGAACAGGCGCCGGCATCAAGCACCAGGGGGATGGAGCCGCCCAGTTCCTTCTGCACGGCCTGGGCACTGGTGGGCGATATGTGCCCGAAACGGTTGGCACTCGGTGCCGCAATGGGGTGCCCCAGAGCACGAGCCACACCACGCATCACCTCATGCGAGGGCACACGGCAGGCCACTGTGGGCAAACCGCTGGTGACGATATCGGGTATAATCGGCTTGCGCGGCAGCACGAGTGTCATCGGCCCCGGCCAGAATTCCTTCGCCAGTTTATCCACCAGCGGTTGCAGCTCGGCGGGTACCTCGGTGTAGTCCGCTATATCTTTCGCACGGGCAAAGTGGCAAATAAGCGGGTCAAAACTCGGGCGTGCCTTCACGGCAAACACATTCGCCACAGCCTCGGTATTCAGGGCATCTGCCCCCAGCCCATACACTGTCTCGGTCGGTATAGCCACCAACCCACCCTCAGCCAACACGGTCGAGGCCTCTTTGTACACACTGCGGCAGTCCTCAAGCGGGTCTACCTCTATCACTCGTGTTTCCATGCGCACATCATACCCCCGCCGGGGTAATTTGTCAACGCAAAACACGCAGCTCCGGCAGCACTACTCCCTTGAAAGTCTGCTCTTGGCGTAAAATCAGGCCTCAGCGCGCCGAAAATTCTTGAGCTAACTCTACATAACCGAGCGCATGGCGGTAATTTTCCGCCTCCACCTCAGAAGAAAGCAGCTTCACCACTTTTGCGGGAGCACCCAACACAAGACTATGCGGGGGAATAATGGTTCCCTTGGTCACCAGAGCATGAGCCCCGACAATGGAGCCATGCCCCACCACGGCGCCGTCAAGCACCACCGCCCCCATGCCGATGAGACATTTATCCTCCACCGTGCAAGCATGCAGAGTTACACTATGCCCCACAGTTACATATTCCCCCAAGTGGCAGCCAAGCTCATAGTCAACGTGCAGACAGCAGTTATCCTGCACATTGCTGCCACGCCCGATGGTAATGGGTGCAACATCGCCGCGCACGGTAGCATTGTACCATACGGAGGCGCCCTCCCCCACGCTCACGTTCCCGATAATATCAGCACTCGCCGCAATAAATGCCGGCTTGTTCAACTGCGGCACACTGCCCCTGAATTGTTCGATTGCCATGCACAGAGTATAGCGCAACATCCCCCGGTTGGCAAGACGAGGGATTTACAATTTACAATTTGGGATTCAGAAACATTCGCCACAAAGAGGCAGCCAACGAAGCCGGAGATACCAGCCAGACCGTGCAAATTGTAAAATCATGCACGCTTTGCGCTTGCAATTCATGCACATATATGATAGCATGCCGCCCGTTCATGATAACTGACCACCAGGCACTGACCGAATGGAAGATTCGCGCGATGGCACAGCCCCAGGGGCGCACCGCGCTGGATCTGGAGGCCGACAGCATGCACCGCCACCACGAGAAGCTCTGTCTCATTCAGTATGCAGACGAAGAAGGCGTGGCCATCATCGACCCTCTTGCCATCGAGGATTTACGTCTTTTCGCCCTCTGGATGGAGCAGGTCGACGTCTGGATGCACGGCGCCGACTACGACATGAACCTGCTGCAAACAGCGTTCGGTACCCTACCCCACCTCATTCTCGACACTCAGATAGCCGCACGCCTGCTGGGATTCCGCCAGTTCGGGCTCGCTGCCCTGGTAGAACACTTCTTCAACGTAACTCTCAGTAAGAAAAATCAGAAGGCTGACTGGGGGCTGCGCCCCATGAGCGACGATATGAAAGAATACGCCCAGGGCGATGTGAAATTCATGCTCGCCATGGCCGACATTCTCGTGGAGCGCCTGAAAAAAGCCGGACGCTACGATTGGTTCATTGAAAGCTGTGAGCTGCAAATGAAGAAAGGCCGCGAGCGCCACCTGGCCGGCTGTGTTGACCCCTGGCGCATTAAAGGCAGCGGCAACCTCGAAGCCCGTGGCCTGGCCGCACTGCGCGAACTGTGGAACTGGCGCAACGACGAGGCAGCCCTATGGGACCGCCCGGCCTTCATGGTCTGCTCGAATGATGAACTCATACGCTGGAGCTACGCCCTGCAGGAGTTCCGCAGTATCTACCCCCCTCACCATTTCCACGCCCACCGCGCCGCGCGATTCCGCAAAGCAGTGGAGCGTTTTCAGCTGCTCGATGAGAGCGACTACCCCCAACCACCCAAGCGCACCCGCCACGAAACTGACCCCGAATTCGAGGAGCGCCTGGAGCATTGGCAGAAACGCCGCAACACCATCGCCGAAACTCTCGGCCTGGAGCCCTGCATCATCGCCACACGCAGTCAGCTCGAATCCATCGCCGCCGATTACGAGCACGGTATGGCCAAGCTCATGAACTGGCAGCGCCAACTGCTGCAAAACTGAGTCACCGGCGTCAATACCGGTACATCCGCCGTCCGGAACCAGAAATCCGTTTTTTTAGCGACTTGACCCGTTTTTAACTTGCCACGGGGCGGAGTTGGGGGTAGAATAGAGACAGAGAATGGGGGTCGTGTCAACGCGCGCTCCTTCAACCGTCTATATAACACCATGAAAACGCTCATTACCAATGCACGAATCATCTCCCCCGGCGTAGATATCGCGGGTGGTTCCGTACTCATCGACGGCACAAAGATTGCTGCAGTCCTCATGCCCGGCGAAACTGCCGGGGCCGACAAGACAATTGACGCCAAAGGTGCCATGCTGATGCCGGGTTTCATCGACATCCACTCTCACGGTGCCGGCGGCTGCGACACCTGCGACTGCAAGGTAGAGAGCATTCGCACCATCGCAGACTGCAAGATGAAGGAAGGTGTGACCACCTGGCTACCCACTACCCTGACCCTGGGCACCAACACACTGGCCGACGTCTGCCGCGTGGTGAAGGAATACGCAGCCAACCCCAACGGTTCGAAAACCCCCGGCGTGCACCTCGAAGGGCCCTACATCAACCCCAAACAGTGCGGTGCTCAGAACCCCGCTTTCGTACGCCCTGCCGATTTCGAAGAGGTGAGCATGCTCAACGATATTTACCCCGTGCTCTACATCTCCATGGCTCCCGAAATGCCTGGCGCCGTTGACTTCATTGCCAAGGCCAGCGCCATCGGCATCACCTGCTCGGCCGGCCACTCTGCCGCCAGCTATGCCGACTTCAAGAAGGCCAAGGCCGCCGGTCTGAAGCACCTCACCCACTTCTGCAACCAGATGAGCCCCCAGCACCACCGCGAAATCGGGCTTGTGGGTTCCGGCATGCTTGATAAAGACGTCAAGATTGAAATCATCTGCGACAAAATTCACCTGTGTGAAGACATGCTCAATCTGACCTTCACCAACAAAGACATCTCGCAGATGATTATGATTACCGACTCGCTTGCCTGCTCCTGGATGCCCGATGGCCCCGGCCAGCTGGGCGGTCTGCCTATCATCGTGAAGGGCGGCGTGGCACGCTTGGAGAGCGGCAACCTGGCCGGCTCCACCCTGCGCTTCGCCAAGGGGCTGAAGAACGTGCAGGAAATCACCGGCAAGCCGCTCAGCGAACTGGTGAAGGCCACCTCTTGGAACGCCGCTCAGTCCCTCGGCCTGTACGACCTGGGTAAAGTAGCCCCCGGCTACACCGCCGATCTGGTACTACTCGACGCCGAGTATGATACCGTGATGACCATCATCGACGGCGAAGTGCGTTACACCGCCTGAGCCCCCGAATCTTTTCCACCCCCGGTTGACCGCCACCGGGGGTGGCTCCCTCAAAATTAACCGCTATACAACATACTGCCACCATGCTCATTTCTCCCCTGGCTGCCAAACTCTGCATCGCCCGCGGCATAGCACCCGATACCCTGTGCGGCACTGGTCCGCGAGGGCGAATTATGGCGGCAGACGTACTCAGCGCCGGGGCTGCCCCGCAGCGCCGAGGCGGCACCATTTTGGCAGATGCAGCCATCCCCCCCACGCGGGAACAGAAAGACGGCTACTACATATATGACGACGAAGTGGATATGAGCGCCCTGGTCGCCATCAGCATGCCCATCGCCGTGCAGTGCGAAAAACTCCTGGAAAAC
Source organism: Akkermansia sp. (assembly GCA_045592685.1). GTDB lineage: Bacteria > Verrucomicrobiota > Verrucomicrobiia > Verrucomicrobiales > Akkermansiaceae > Akkermansia. The sequence goes on from JAZNVF010000044.1 coordinate 18,548, forward strand.
CGCTACTCTCTCTTCGACTACATTATACGCGCTGTTGTGAAAGCCTGTGCCACTTGCCCCTCCTGGCTGGACCCCTCAGGCAAAATAGACGTCATGCTCTTTGAACATAAGGGCAATCAGGTCACAGCCATAGAAAACGCCCGCAATAAGAGCATCTATCGTCTCGCCCGAGAAACCACAACACCCGGCTCCGTTCCCGAAAACTTCTCCCCCCACATCATTGTGTGCGACGCTCACACCACACGTGAACAGGTCGCCGCCCAACTGACCGGCAGCAATCGCCCCGGCTTTGCCATGCTCGCCCGGGGAAGCCGGGAAAAAGACGGTATCCGTGCCGGAGGAGACGAGACATATAAAAACACTCTCTCCTATACATTTTATGCTGCCTCCACCCTGCCGGAGCAGGAGGCCAACCGCATAGCCGCCACCCTGCGAGCCCTGCTCTACAATCCGGTTCGTCTGCTCATTCTCTCGTGACAACACCGCTTTTTTGCCGAAAGTCGACAAAAAATGCGAAATGTCGTTGACTTCATCAGATATTTGCGGCATAATATACACATCAACAAACGCAAACATACTTACTCCCATGTCCTTCAACATTCAGAATATAGAAATCGGCGGAAAGGCTCCCTTTTACCTGCTTGGGCCCTGCTCTCTCGAAAATGAAGAATTCGCCTGGCAAATGGCGCGCAGCATCAAGGAAATATGCACCCGCCTAGGGATTCCTTTTATCTTCAAAGCATCATACGACAAGGCCAACCGCACCAATGTAAAAAGCTTCCGAGGGCTGGGCATTGCCGAAGGTTGCCGCATACTTTCCGAAATCGGCAAAGAACTGCAAATCCCCGTAGTGACAGATGTACACACGGAAGAACAGGCCGAGTACGCTGCACAGTATGTTGACCTGCTGCAGATTCCCGCTTTCCTGTGCCGCCAGAGCGACCTGCTCGAAGCATGCGCCAAAACCGGTCGCCCCGTCAACATCAAGAAGGGTCAGTTCCTCGCCCCCTGGGACTGCAAAAACATCTGCGAAAAGATGGAGGCATTCGGCTGCGATAAGTACATGCTCTGCGAGCGCGGTACCACGTTCGGTTACAACAATCTGGTGGTAGATATGCGCGGCATGTACTGGATGCGCCAGTTCGGTTGCCCGGTAGTATTCGACGCCACACACTCCGTGCAGCGCCCGGGTGGCCTGGGCGGCGCCACCGGTGGTGATCGTGACCTGGCTCCCGTGTTGGCCAACGCAGCCATGGCAGCCGGCATCGACGGCGTGTTCATGGAGGTACACAGCGACCCGGACAACGCTATGTCGGACGGCCCGAACCAGGTTCGTCTGGATGACCTGGAGCGCATCCTTACCAACATGCAGCTCGTGCGCGAAGCTTACGACCGTATGTCCTGATGAAGCACTTTCTCGCCACAGTTTGCGCACTGGCAGCACTTGCCCCCACCGTTGTGGGGCAAGTGCCGCAAGATGACATCTCGCAGCACGAATTCCCCGGACTGCAATTATTGCCGGCCGGCAGCAAGGTAAGCGGCATATCGATGACGCGCTACGAGCAGCACAGAGTTTCGGCGCTGCTCATTTCGGAGCTGATGGAGATTGTCACCCGCTCAGAGGTGAACTTCACCGGTATTCAAGCGCACCTCTATGCCAAAAACGGCGAAGTGACCACCGTTACATGTCCGGAAGCTGAATACAGCTTCCGCACCAGCGCGGTAAAATCCAACGAGACAACCACAGTCGACAACACTCGCATCTCAGCCACAGGCACAGGTGTAATCTTCTGCACATCCAGCAATATGGGTTTTCTCAAAGGACCTGTGCGTACCGTAGTTAAGAATTCTGCACTCAACGAAAAGACCAGCGAAAAATGAAACCGCTGCCAGCCGTTCTTTTTCTGCTCAGCGCTGTGCTGAGCGCCCGGGCCGACGACCTGTCGGAAGTTCAGCAGTCAGTCACCGAACAGGAGACTGTGCTGGGCGCACTCCAGTCTGACCGCAAGGCCGCTGACAAAGATTTAACAGCTTTGTTGGGCAAACTTCCACAGCCCCCGGCAGAACGAGATGACAGCATGCCCGCATGCAGCGATACCGAGACCGTGGCCGTGGCCGACAGCGGTCTGATGTTCGATGCCAACAATTACAGAGTAGTCTACATTCACAACGTACGTGTAGCAGACCCTCGCCTTGAATTGCGTTGTTCCGACCGTCTTTACATCCAATTCCCGCAGAAGACAGTCGATTCCGGCAAGGAGGCAGCAAAGGAAACAACAGACAGCGGGCTGAATCCGGACAAAGCGCCCCGCCCCTCGCAGCAGCCCCCTGCCACCGCCGCAAAAAAAACGACAGCACCAGTCAGGACGCAGGAAACCGAGCGGATATTGCCGACCCGGATTAGCGCCGTCACCGCCATGGTAAATGCGGTCAGCAATCTCATTTACCTGGAAGGCGCCCCCAAATCCAACAACACAGTAACCCTGAGCCGCGAACAAGACGAAGTCAAACTCAGCTCGGCTGAAGGGAAAGCTGCGGCCATACTGGCGGCTCCAAACGGCAACCTGCTCGCCAAAGCCAATGGTATTGACCTGAAGTGGACTGACCGAAACGGAAAACTCTGCACCCTGCACAATGAACAGGGAACAGCCTTTTACCAAGCAGCCACCCATAAACTCCATTTCCTCGGGCATACAGAGGCACACACCCCCGATGGCACCATAAGCAGCGAGAAGCTGCTCACGCTCAACCTCACCGTAAAGAGCACCGGTCAAAAGAGTAGTTTCATGCCTCAGTTTACCGATATTCGCATCGAAGGAGTCGAGGCAGCTACAGCGGAGGGGCAAGTGACCCTAACCCGTCCGGAAACTGAAACCTCGCCGGCCTCGACAGCAAGCGGAGAACACCTGGTCTACAATGGGAAAACAGGTGAACTCACTATCAGCGGACCGCAGACCACCCTCACGTACGGTGAGCAAAAGCTCTGCACAGACGGTTCCCTGCACCTGGCTGAAAACGGAGATATAACCCTGCAAGGCGATACAATTAACGGTGTATACATTCGCCCGGTCGGAGAAAAAGATCAAACTTCCGTATCAGGTAATTTCCGCACATCCGGCAACATTACGTTCGTCGCAGCGACTCACACCATCTCCATGCCGAATGGCATCGAAGCGCAAGACGAACTCAGCCACCTCACAGCCTTCGGACAAGTAGACATACAGCTTCTGGAATCCCCGCAGGCAGATGTCCCGGAGCGCAGCAAAACCGGCATGCTGAACCTGGCCATTGCCCGGCACAAGGACATAGCTGCCATACATGCTACAGGCGGTGTTGATTTACGCCATAAAGACAATGCACAAGAGGAAGGGCTCACCATTGTGGCAGATGATGCACAGCTGGATTTCCGTACGGCAGAAGCTACTTTTACCTCGGCCGCCGGCAAGCCCTGCAACCTTCGTTACAATGGGCACCACCTCTCAGCACAATCAACAGCAGCGAGCTCTACCATGTACCTGGCTCCGAATGGCGACCTGACTGTGACAGGTGATAGTGTTGCTGCAACCCTGCCCGCCAAAACACGCCCCACACAGGTAAACTGCACCAAGAGCATGACTCTGGCACGCGAGAACGGGATTCTGACACTCGGACCGCAGTCCAGAGTGAATGCGGCGGAGGGCATCCTGACAGCCAAAGGAGAATTGGTGCTGCAACTATACCCCGGACCTGCTGAAAAGAACCGCTCCATCATGAAGCGCTACCCTCACCTGGTGTTCAACTATGCCGGTCTGAAGCAGGCCGACACCATGAACGGCGGTACCCTGCAGGCCAAACAGGGCTCTATGCAATGTAGCGGCCCGATTCACCTGGAGATGCTGCCGGAAAGCAAGACTGATGACCCCATGGGAGCCATTCGACGCGCAACAGCCCGCAACAATGTTGCACTGGCAGGGAAAGACGGCAAGGGACGCCCGATGCGTGCCACCGGCGACCTGCTCACGGTCAATGGACAATCCGGAACCAAAGTTCTTTCTGGTCATCGCGTGACTCTGCAGGATGAAAGGAACACTCACATAGCCTCAGGCAAAGGTGCCAAAGTAGTGCTTGACCGCCAGAACAACATAAGAATCAGCGGAGCAAAACAAAGCACAACGGCGACCCGCATCAAAGAGCAGATAGAGAAAAAATAAAGACAACAAATAAAGACTTCTATGGACAGCGAGATTTTATTGAAAGCCGAGGGCCTGTGCAAATCGTACAATGAGCGCATGGTGGCCAACCACGTGAGCCTGGAGGTTCGGGCCGGTGAAATTGTCGGCCTGCTGGGTCCTAACGGTGCCGGTAAAACCACCTCGTTCTACATGGTGGCCGGCTTGGTACGCCCCGATGAAGGCAGCGTGATGTTTGCCGGGCAAGATGTCTCCGGCCTGCCGATGCACATGCGCGCCCGCTTGGGCATGGGTTACCTGCCGCAGGAAGAATCCATCTTCCGCAAGCTCTCCGTCATCGAAAACCTGATGGCTATTCTTGAAACACGTAAAGACCTTACCTCCAAACAACAAAAAGCAAAAGCCGACGAACTGCTTGAGCGTTTCAATATCACCAAGCTGCGCAACAGCCAAGCCATCCAGCTCTCCGGTGGTGAGAAGCGACGTCTGACTATCGCCCGAGCTCTGGCGAGCAACCCCACCCTGCTCATGCTCGACGAACCCTTCGCCGGTGTGGACCCCATCGCTGTGCAGGATATTCAGCACATCGTGGCCTCCCTGCGCGAGACGGACGGTCTCTCCATCCTCATCACCGACCACAACGTACGCGAAACCCTCGGCATCGTAGATCGCGGCTACATTCTCTTCGAAGGCAAGGTTATCAAGCAAGGCTCTGCTGAAGAAATCGCCAAAGACCCCAAAACCCGAAAAATATACCTCGGCGAACACTTCAAGATGTAACTCCCACAGGAACAAAAGCAGAAAACCAAAACGATTTCATGGCAGTGCGCACATCACCTTGCGCACTGCTTTTTTAGTCAAATTGTCCTAAATCTTCCCTAAAATATATTTTAGAATCATTTTAAACTTGCTTTTTCGAAAAAAGCGTGCTATATTACCGACAGCCGCCGGGAAAGGCGGGGAACATACACGACAACACACGACGATGAAAGATCTGAAAGGCACAAAGACGGAGGCCAACCTGGCAGCAGCCTTTGCCGGCGAGTCGCAGGCCCACACGAAGTATCTGTACTATGCATCCCGCGCGAAAAAGGATGGTTATGTTCAGATTGCCAAGATTTTCGAAGAAACGGCCCTCAACGAGAAAGAGCACGCCAAGCTGTGGTTCAAGTACCTGCACGGCGGCATGCCCGACACCATGGCCAACCTGGCTGATGCCGCAGCCGGCGAGAACTATGAGTGGACTGACATGTACAAGAAGTTCGCTGCGGAGGCTCGTGAGGAAGGCTTTGATGAAATCGCCGAGAAGATGGAGGGCGTAGCCGTCATCGAGAGCCAGCACGAGGAGCGCTACCGCAAGCTACTGTCCAACATTGAGGAAGGTATCGTATTCTCCCGCGAGGGTGACACCATCTGGCAGTGTGGCAACTGTGGTCACATCTGCATCGGCAAGAAAGCCCCCGAGGTGTGCCCGGTGTGCGACCACCCGCAGGCCCACTTCGCCATTCTGGCACAGAATTACTAATCATCACGAAACCTCTCAACACAGCGCGCAGGCTCACCCCTGCGCGCTTTTCCCATACACCGCGCACATGTTCTGGAAAGCCAACAAAGGAGCAGCCATTGTGCTGCTGATTGGAATGATAATGGCCTTTGCCGCCTACTTCATCATCGGCAGCGGGCCACAGGGCGACATAGATTTGGCGAAAAAAGTGCTCTCCACAGCCATTTGCGTGGTGTTGTTTACAGCGGCGCTCCTGTCGTTCATACAGGCGAAATCCGGTCCCACACTGGAAGTTGTGGACGAACTGACCGAGCAGCACTTCGAACAGATGGCCGCCCTCGAAGCGCAATACTACAGCGCTGACTGCATCACCCCGCCGGCGGAGGCCTACCGCTGGTACAAGCGCTATCCGGCCACCACCATTGCTGCGGCCATCGGTGGGCAGATTGTGGCCTTTGTCAACCTGTTTCCCGTTAAAGAACACATCTACACCGCCCTGCGCGAGGGTACGTTCAACGACCATACTCTCACCCTCGAAGGACTTGCTGACCCCTTTGACGGCACAGAGGAGCCCCTGCACATGTTCCTGTGCTGTGTGCTCACCGAGCCGGCCTACCGCCGACTGGGGCTCACGCGCCACCTGCTCGCCCTGGCAGTAGAGCAATATGAACCGGTGCAGCAGCGCTGCCGCCGCATCATCACCGACAATGTGACGCCCGCCGGAGCCGAGTTCTCCCGCCGCTACGGTTTTGAGCAAGTGCAGCTCAGCGGGCACGACTCGCTCATCTTCGAGCAAGACTACGCTGACTTCGCCGCCCGGGTACTGGGTACTCAGGCACCACAATCGGCAGAGCACTAAACGGCAAACATCAACCGGATTTTCCCGCCGACCGCCTGCACTGCCAAACAGCGTCGCAACCGAGCCAGCTCAGCAGCCAGCGCCGGCTCATGAACCAGAGGAGCTCGTTCCCACTCACGATAAATACGCGCCAAATCAGTAAAACGGTAATCCCCGAGCACCTGCCAGATATTCATGTGAAAATCCACGTCGGACTTGTGCCGTAAATCATAGACCCAGGACAAGTCGCGCGCCGTATCCTCACCCGGCAATTCCACCCCCAGCTGACAACACAGGCGCGACATGGCGCGCTCGAACTCACTGTACACAATGGTAGCGGAGCCATCGCCCATCCAGGGAGCAAGCTCCAACAGGGCGGCATCCACCGACTCCCCGAGATTGGCCGCCAGGCACGACTCCACCCAGCGCAGACACCAGGCAGAATTCCCCGTGTCTCGGAAAGCGAAGAAACGCTCGGCTCCCTCACGCTGCAAAAGTCGGTCGAGGGACGGTGTGTCGGCAGCGCGCAGCAGCTGTACCACCTCATACGCATGGGGTACGCGACCGCTGCAAGCGGCACTCACGGCGTGGGTCAGAGCGGTGTTACCGGCAGCATCCTGCGCACTGACATCAGCCCCGGCCAGCAGAAGAGCCGGCACCAGATGGGCTGCCCCGTACTTTGCGGCAGAAATCAGCGGCGTCCACCCATCCTTATCCGGGGCATTCACATCGGCACCGGCCGCCAGCAGCATCTGCATGGCCATCAGCGGGGCCACCTCATGAGGTTCCCTCGCTTGTGAAATCACAAGCCAATGCAGCGGAGTCACGCCCTCCCGGTCACGAGCATTCACCTCAGCTCCGGCAACCAGCAGCAGGCGTATACACTCCAACCAAGCCTCGCGCTCTTCCTCACTATAGGCCAAAACCGCCACATGCAGGGGTGTCCTGTCATCATCCCCCCGAATCAGCACAGCCCGACCACAGCACAGCAGCTCACACCGCAACAAATCCCGCAACTGCTCAACATGGAGCAACTCGGTAGCTAAGGGTAGCGGGCAATGCAGCTTTTTCATAATCGGCATTCTTGCAGATATTCCCCGGCGAGTCAAGAACAAATCATTGACACAGCAACACTTCTCTGCTAGGCTGGTGGCATGAACTCACTCTCCCCTGAGCAACAGGCTCGCGTAACTGCCACCCTGCGCCCGCAGGAAGAACTGCTGTGGATCGGCCACCCCATGGCGGCAGAATCTTGCGCACCCAAACCCACCGGGCTGCTAGCCACCCTGCGCGGCATTTTCTGCACCAAGGTTCGGCAAACCGCAACAGACAGCACTCTTTACCTGCTCACCGCCAAACGCGCTATCGTGCTGCCTGCCGCCGGAGAACCACTGGAGTGGCCGCTCATGCTCGGCATGATTCAGAAATACGAGCAGCAACCCGACGGCAGCGGGAATGTTATCTTTGACCACGACTACAACGAGCGCACAGAAACCCGCACCCCGCGCGGATTCCTGCGCGTGGCAGACGCCGACCGCGTGCGAATGCTCGTCAGCTCTGCGGCAGACGCCGCCTACAACGCCTCTCCCTGGTCGGTTTGATAGCACGCCCGCACCAGCTGGCCATCAGAGCGACAGGTTATTTTACACATTTTATTTTAACAATTTGTCATCAACAACTAACACCATTCATAACAATAGCAGAAACAGATGACAGAAATACAGGTAGAGCCGGGCGGTCGATTGCGCTATAATGAATGGTAGAATAAAGAACCATGAAAACCGCGCAACTGCTCCTCGCCGTCCTGCTGACCTGTACCCCCGTACAGGCAGCGGAGAGTTCTGCCCCGATGCCGGTACAAACGCCAACGCCCTTCTTTCGAGGGGAGGGGTATCCGTCGTGGTCGCAGATGACGCCGGCAAACGCAGTAGCAGCCACCCAGGCCGCCATCATGGAATCCGAGCAGAGGTTGGCGGCCATTGCCGCCCTGCAACCTGCCGAATACACTTTTGAGAACACCTTTCTGGCCTGTTACAAGGCAGATGAAAACCTGCGCCAGGTACAGGGCTACCTCTACCACCTGAGCAATGTCGTGGCTAGCCCCGCGTGGCAGCAGGCACTGGGGCGCATGCAGAGCATCATCGCCATGCACAAAGGCAGCAGCCATGCGGCAGAGCAGGTATGGGCCACCCTTCAGGCCGCAGCGCAAGCGCCCTTCATGGAGCAGTTGAGTGATGAGCAGCGGCTATTCGTGCAACGCATGCTCACCGACCTGCGGCACCGAGGCCTGGAGCTGCCGCGCGAAAAGCGCGCTGAATTGGCCGCTATCGAGCTGGAACTCAGGCAGCTGGGAGCGCGTTTCAGCAGCAACATCCGTACTGCGGCCAACCGATGGCAGCTGGTTATTACTGACAGCCGGGCACTGCGGGGCATGCCGGAAAACTGGCTGAAACAAGCCGCCGCTGCAGCCTCGGCACAGGGGCACGGAACGGAGCACCACCCGGCCTGGCTCATCACCCCGGCTACGGCCAATGACGTTGTACGCCGCTGCGGGGTGGAGGAAACCCGCCGCCGCTGCTGGCTCGGGGCAACCTCTGCCGGCACCGCACTGAGTGGGGCTGACAATGAACCCATCATCGCCCGCACCATGGAGCTGCGGCATGAACTTGCCACCCTGCTGGGTTACCGTCACTATGCTGACATGATGGCAGCCGACCGCATGATGGGCAACGCCAAACGAGCCCTGACCTTCATCGATGACCTGCTGGCGCGCAGCAAGCCCGCATGGGATGCCTACGTGGCCGAAAAACTCAAGCGCCACTCCCGCCTGCACGGCAGTCAGCTAACAGCCATCGCGCCGTGGAATGAAGCCTATGTCGACGCCATGCTGCCCCCACGGCAGCATGGCTCCCACGCAGCAGCCATCACCCCTTACCTGCCCGCCGAACATGTCATCCGCGAGCTTATGAAACTGTGGGGCGAAGTGCTGGGACTGCGATTCGAAAAACTGCCCACAGCCTGCCTGAAACCGGGAGTCCCCTGCCCCGACGGCACGGTGGAAAACTGGCACCCGAGCGTGCAATGCTATGCGGTGTATGATGCCGCCACCCATCGCCACCTCGGCAGTTTTTACACCGATTTATACCCACGCCCCGGCAAACGAAGCCAGGCCTGGAGCATGCCTCTGCAGTTCGGTGAGGGAGACGCCCCCCACCTGGTTGCCCTTATGGCGAACCTGAGCCCGCCCCCGGCCGACGCAGCCCGCCCCCACCTGCTCACCCATGCTGACCTATACCTGCTGGCTCACGAGTTCGGGCACGTGCTGCACCTCTTGTTAGCCCACCCTGAGCTGCGAGCCCAGGGAGCCATGGGAGCCGAGCGCGATTTTCTGGAGTTCCCCAGCCACCTGGTGGAAAGCTGGGTCTGGGAGCCCGCGGCACTCGCCCGGCTTACCCGCCACTACGCCACGGGCGAGCCCCTGCCTCGCCACCTGGCCGAACTTCTGGCAGCCGACCGCCGCCACAGCCCCATCGCCCCACACATGCAGCTGCTGTGCGCGGCCAAGCTCGATTTGGAGCTCAACATGCACTGGCAGGAAAAGTTCCGGGGGCGCCCACTTGATATTGCCGCTTCAGAACTTCTGGCCCCGTGGCAGATGCCCTACACTCACCCCACCCCCTGCGCCATGCGCACCATGCTGCACTGCATGTCGGAGGGCTACGCCGCCGCTCTCTACACCTACAAATGGTGCGAGGTCATGGCAGCGGATGTTCACGCGCGTTTTCGGCAGGAAGGCATACTCAATCCCGCCACCGGAGCCGAACTTCGACGCACCATACTCGAAAAGGGCGGCAGCAGACCGGCAAGCGACCTGTTCCGCGACTACATGGGCCGTACCCCGCAGCCCGAAGCGCTGATGAAACGATACCCACCGACCAATTTATGATGAAACTCCACCACATTGCCCTCAGTACCCTGGCAGCCCTGCTGCCCCTGCTCCCCGCACAGGAACAGGCCGCACCCCCGGCAGCACAGCTCACCGCGCAGGCTCACCCCTTCCACCGTACCGACCTGTACCCCGCCTGGTCGCGCATGACCCCGCAGCAGGCCCTTACCGACCTGCGAGTCGCTATCGCTCAGGCCAATGACCGGCTCGCTGCTATCTCCGCCGTCACCCCCGAAACCGCCACCTTCGAGAACACCATACTCGCCTGGTACGAGGCCGGTGAAAACCTCAAGCAAACCATGAACTATGCGTACCATCTGTACATCGTTCTGGGGAAAAAGGACATGCAGCACATGATGGATACCCTCATGCAGGAATCCACCAACCACAGCGCAGAGGGCCTGCACGCCCCCCGCATTGCACAGGTGCTGCAACAGGCAGGTAACGCCCCTTGGGTGCAGCAGCTCAGCCCTGAAAAGCAGCGTTTCGTACAACAAACCCTCCGCCAACTGCACGACAGCGGGCTTACCCTTCCCCCCGAGCAACAAGTACGCAAAGCTCAGATTGAACAGGAAATTTCGCGTCTCGGATTCCGGTTCAGTCAATATGTCAAAATGAGCCCGCAGGTCTGGGAACTCATCATCACCGACCCCGCCGAGCTGGACGGCATGCCCGAACGGTGGATGCAGAACGCCGCTGCCGCCGCACGTCACCGAGGGGTGGCCACAGACGAGCAACCGGCATGGCTCATTAACCTCACCAACTCCCCGGCCAGTGCCGTACTGCGCTACTGCAACGTAGCAGAAACCCGCAGCAAGTGCTGGCAGGGCACCACAAGTGCCGGCACCGCCCGCACACTCGACACCGAGCCCCTCATCCACCGCATTCTGGAGCTGCGCCACGAACTGGCCACCTTGCTCGGCTACGATAACTTTGCCGACAAAGAAGCCGCTCACCGCATGATGGGCACCGGACAGCGCGCGCTCGACTTCGTGGATGACATGCTGGCCAAAACCAAACCGGCATGGGATGCCTACATCGCCGCCGAACTGCAGCGCTACTCACAGGCCTGCGGCAAGCAACTCACCGCCGTTGCCCCGTGGGATACCGCCTACCTCGACCATCACCTGCCCCCTGCCCGCAACAAGTTCAATGTAAAAACCATTACCCCCTACCTGCAGACAGATAACGTCGTCAACGGACTCTTGAACATGTGGGCAGGAATACTGAGCCTGCGTTTTGAAGAGCTGCCCACCGTCTGCCTGAACCCCGGCGAGCCTTGCCCGGATGGCAAAATCGAAGTATGGTACCCGGGTGTACGCTGTTTTGCCGTGAAAGATGCCGCCACCGGCACACACGTCGGCAGTTTCTACCTGGACCTCTACACACGCCCCGGCAAACGCGGCCAGGCCTGGTGCCTGCCCCTGCGTGACGGCAACCCCGCGCCCGATGGCGGAGTGGGTGAGCCGCACCTCGCCGCCCTCATGGCCAACATCGCCCCGCCCATGCCCGGCAAGCCGCAACTGCTCAGCCACAGCGAGCTTTACATGCTGCACCACGAGTTCGGGCACATGATGCACATGATGCTCGGTCACGGCGAAATCCGCCCCCACTGTACCGCCGAGGTTGAGCGCGACTTCGTGGAGATGCCCAGCCACCTGCAGGAAAGCTGGATATGGGAACCCGCCGCTCTCGCCACCTTCGCTCGTCACTACCAAACCGGCGAGCCCATGCCCGCCGAGCTTATGGCACAACTGACAGCCAGCCGCGGTTCGAATCCCATCGAAATGCACATGCGCATGTTACTGTGCAGTAAACTCGACCTGGAGATGCACATAAACTACGAAAAATACAAGGGGCGCCCCATCGATGAAGTGGCAAGCGAAATTCTCGCCCCCTGGCTCTTCCCCTACACGGAGCAACCGCCCACCGAATTGCGCACCCTTACCTACACCATGGCAGAAGGCTACGCCGCCTGCCTGTACACCTACAAATGGTGCGAAATGCTCGCGGCAGATGCCATGAGCCGCTTCAAAAAGGAAGGCATACTCAACCCCTCCACCGGTGCAGACTACCGCCGCTGCATACTCGAGCGCGGCAGTAGTATACCCGCCATGCAGCAGATACGCGACTTCCTCGGCCGCGACCCGCAGCCGGATGCCCTGCTGGAACTCTACCGCCCCCGCTAAACGATGAAACGCTTTCTTCTCAGCATCCTGTCAGTCCTGCTACTCTTCTGGCTGATAGCCGGCTGCGGCTACAGTTGGCTGATGCACCGGGAAACCATCCACAGCTGGGAGCTCGGCCCGGGGCAATGGTTCGGCCCCGCCCCGGCTGACCTGACCCAGCGCCGGCACGCCTTTGACTACGCGAGGGATATCCCACCCCTGAGCTACTTCACCTTCAGCGCCACCCCGGAGCAACTGGCAATCTACTGCCGCAATATGGAGCTGACGACCAACGAAAGCGTCCCGGTTGTCATGCAGAACTGCCTGGAACACGAGCTGAAGGGAGCTACCCTACAGACCCTTTATACCCGCAGTGAACCGTTGGTCATCGATACCGGCGACACCTATGCCCGGGGCTGCAGCCCCCTGCTGGCCCAACTGAGCGATAACCGCTGCTGCCTGTACTGGAATTCATACAGCAGTCTTCCCCCATGCCCGAAAACCCCACCCCTATACCCTGCACCTCATGCGCAGCACCCTGGGTGGTACCACAGTAGCATAGCCATTTTTTACGCCCTGCTGCTGTTGCCCACCCTGCTGACGGCGATTCTCTGCCTGCTGATGCGCAGGTGGGGCTGCATGATACCGAAATGGGTGAAAGTCACCACCACTCCGTTACTGCCACTGGTTATCTGCCTGCTGTGGCTCCATATCGCGCCCATGCCGTTATATGACATCTCCATGGCAGAATACGCCCTGCAGTTGAACATTCTCGGTGCTATCGCTATCTTTTTTGGCACTATCCTGCAAAAAAAGACAAACTGAATACAACAATGTGTCCCCATCCTGCGTCTGCACAAACAAACAGCAGCACCAATCGCTGAAAAATATCAGAAAAAACATATCGAATCGGCTTGACATATAAAGCGCTTGGAAGTATCATTTTAGATGATAAGCTTACTCTCGTTTTTCTAAAATCAAACATCACTTACGTTATGGCTCAGTTAGCATCAAATCTGGTTCAGGAACCTTTCGGCGAAGTAAACGCCTGGAAGCAGCAAGACGGCTCAGTCGACATCAAGGCCACCATTCTCATGAAACCCTCTGTCGAGCACGCCCAGACCGGTCTGGCTATCGATGCTTCAACATCAATGTCTGAAATGTTCGGCGGTGGTCCCCAGGTTGTCAGCGGACTTTTTGCAGGATTAAACAACAAAACCAATTACGTCGAACCAGTTGCCCGGAAAATGGCAGCTTACCTCGCTGAGTTTGACAGCGACGGCGAAACCTCGGTCATATACTATTCGCTCGGAAAGCAGGATGTACTTACAGGAACCAAAGCCGGGTCCGAAATTCAGGTTATCGGCGAACTGAGCGCAGAAAAATGCAAGACCCAGGAATTCAAGATGCCGGCCAACGCCGGCACCGGCACCTGCCTGTGCCCCGCTATCAATTACTTCCTGAACCACTTTGACCCGAGTGCCTGGCTTATCTGCCTGTTCATCACCGATGGCAAGATTGATGACATGGACGAAGCAAAAGCCCTTAGCAAGAAAATCTGCGAAGAAATGGCAGCCGGCACCCGCGGCTTCACCAAGTTCGTCATCATCGGCCTGGGTAAAGAATTCAGCGCTCCGAATTCCCCGGCTGCCAAGTGCCTGGAAGAACTCGATGATTTGGATGACGACCCTGAATACGGCGTCGACGGGCAAGACCTCTGGGATCACAAACTGGCTCTCAACATGCAAAAAATGGAAGAGATTTTCGCCGAAGTCGTCTCTGACAATGTTGTACTGTGCAGCGGAGCCAGTGTGACTGACAGCAATGGGCGCCCCGTCACCACGAAGAACGGCGAATCATACCACGACGCTCTGCCCGCCCTGCTCCATTTCACTATGAGCCCCGGTTCAACCGCATTCACGCTGTCTCTGCCTAACGGCAACTCCATCACACAAGACATCTCCTCCGTGCTTTAACCCGTTCTCCCCCTCTTTCACCGCTATGTTGCCCACCCTCCAAAGCCTGACAACAGATAGAAATTACCAGCTCGAGAGCAAGGAAGTAAACCCTGCTTTCGGAGAAGTTAACGTAACCCGCAAAGAAAACGGACTGCAAGTCACGCTCACCATTCTGATGGACCCCAGCAACCAAGTGGAAGGCTGGCAGACCGGTATGGCTCTCGACTGCTCCCGTTCCATGAAACCGGCCTTCGGCGGCAAAAGCGACTACTTCACCCGCCGCATGACCGATGAAGAATACGCAGACTACTCCGCACGCGGTCTGATTGAATACCGCATGGAAGACGGGATTGAGATGTGCTACATGCACGCCAATGCACGCGACGTGCTCATGGCAGACGGTCTGTTGAAAGAGAAGGTGGAAAACAACGAGGTTCAGAATGTCTGCCGTCAGGTTGTCCCCATGCTGGCCGGCAAGCTCGACGCCGACGGCGGCACCACACTCATCTACTGGGCTGCGGGAGAAGATGGTTCGGCCATTCAGGTAATGGGCGATTTGACGGAGACAGATGCCGCCACCGCCACCTACGAGGGCGTCGCTGAGCACATGTGGGGGCACGGCACCAAGCTGATGCCCGCCATCAACTACTTCCTGGATACCTTTGCCGATGCCGCCATGGGCTTCTACGTCTACATAACGGATGGTAAGTTGGATGACTTTGAAGAAGTAAAACAGTTTACCGCCCAACTCTCACACGACATACATAACGGCAAACGAAAGCCTGTAAAGTTTATCCTCATAGGTATCGGTGACGAAATTGACCTCACTCAATTGGAAGAGCTGGACGACCTGCCTGATACAATGGATCTGCCGGTAGACATCTGGGATCATAAGGTCGCCAGGGAAATGCGCTCCCTGCTCGACATATTTGCCGAGCTGGTAGATGAGAACCAGATTATCGCGCCCTCGGGCATCATCCGCGACGCCAAAGGCAACACCATCCGAGATTATTCTGACGGTCTGCCGGCCATGCTCACCTTTACCCTGCCAATCGACAGCAAGAGCTTCACTCTGGCCCTGCCAAATGGCAATTCCGTCAATCAGCAGATTATAAGCTAAACATACACCATCATGGATTTTGACGAAGATGCTCAAAGACACGAATACGTGCCAATGAGTTGGGATGACCTCGAACAGGCCATTTTCGAAAAGGGCGAAGAGCTCGACACCTTGCTCGTTAAAAACGGCTTGGAGGGCAAGGGCTATCAGTTTGTATTCTATTCCGACGACCGTAAATACTGGAATAGAACAAGACTTATCGAGCGTCTGCTTAGCATAGACCGCGAAATCGCAGAACTTCGTGCCAAGGAACCGCCGCCCCCTCCCCCCATCCCCCCGGAGGAGTATGAGTCAAAAATCGAAGAATTAAAGCAGCAACTCGAAGAAAAGGCCGCAACTATCAACAATCTCGAAACGCAGCTGAACGAAAGTAAAGCTGCGCTCGAAACAGCGACGCGAGAACACGCCACTGCTCTGGCTGCTGCGCAGGCAGATGCTCAGCAGGCAAACGCCGCTCTGGCCGCTGCGCAGGCAGATGCTCAGCAGGCCAAAAACAACGCCGAGACAGAAATAGCAGCCCTCCGTCAGCAGTTGACAGAGGCTCAAAATCGCCCTGCTCAAATCGACACCTCTGCAACTGACCGCCTGACGGCTGAAATCACTGAGCTGCGCAACAAACTGTCCTCATGTGTCGAAACCCAGCGAGAAACAATTAAGTGTAACGAGCAACTCCGGCAGCAACTCACCACCATCTCAGCAGAAAGAGATAGACTGGCTACTGAACTCAGCTCGGCCCCCAAGCCTCTCCCCCCCGCGCCGGCGCCCAAACCGCCTACTCCTGCGCCGGCGCCCAAAGCACCCACCCCCGAGCCGACACCCGCCCCTAAACAAGAACCCGAGTTTAAGCTGCCCGATTTCTTCTTCTCGTAATTTTTAATATATACAACCTACGAATCATCCATGGAACTTCAACCGGATATAAAAAGCGAACTGATAGATTGGTACTGGAACCACGGCAGTACCCGCAAGGGCACATACGCGCTCTCACGCGGTGGCTGGTTAGACAACCTGCTGCGCATCAGCAATGATATTCTTTCCGTAAACAAAGCTCTGCACGTCTACAACAAACCGACCATCGCCCTGTGGGGGCCCTCACAAAGTGGTAAGTCCACTCTGCTGGCAGAATTTATCGACGCCGGGGTCACCGAAGACGGTCACGGCAGCGCCCTGAGCTGGAACGACACCCCCGCCCGTTTCAGCGGTAACGACAAAAAAGGAACAATTGCCGTATTGAATCCTTTCCGCTTCGGGTCAGACGCCTCGGGGTGTGTTACAAGATTTCACCTGACAAAAGAGGTGAAGTACAAAGATTATCCGGTAGAGATACAGTTTGCGGGCGACCATGATATTTTGCTCTCTCTGGCAGTAGGTTACCTCAGCGAAACAGTTGCTCTCACCACTAACAAAGAGGAGCGCCACCTGCGCCCTGACGATTTGACAGAAATTGCGACGCATGCGACCAAAACCAAGGGCACCGCGAGCAAAGAAGCCTACCTCCTGCTCACGGAAGTTCTGAATACCGTCGATGTACTCATCGACATGGATTTACCGCGTTACGTCAATCTGCGCAGAGAATGGCAGAGCCGCCGCAGCAACCTGCTCGATAACGATGCGTTGCTTTCCAGCACGCAGAATGTCATCAACTTTGCATGCGATTTGCTGTGGGACAACTGGGCAAGCATCAACGACGTATACACCCGCCTGCGCAGCAAGCGCGAAGAACTGGGCCACAAGAAAGTATACTGCGGTATAGAAATCGGTGCGCTCATGCTCAATATCGACTCTGCCAAACTCTATGGCAAAGTTCAGGCGGTGCGACAACTCGTTAACTCCTGCTCGCTCAAAGAACTGGATAATGGAGATGTAGCCATTGTCAAGGAAGGTGGAGCGCCCCTGTTCAACGGAGCTACAGACTTTGCTCTGTGTCAGGGGCTGGTTTCTCTCATCATAGTCCCCCTCCGTGATGACATTATGTGCAATTCCCACCCGGCCGTCTACGAACTTCTGCAAAAAGCGGATTTGGTAGACTTCCCCGGGGTTGCCAATGAGCACAAAAATGCAGATCGACTCACAAGTGAAAAACTGGCACTTGACTATCGGGATGAAGATGACAGCATCCCTCTGCTTGCTTTAACCAAGTTAATGAAACGAGGCAAAACCGCCTCCATCGTTGTGGCCAGTGCCCGCAACCTCAACATTGATGCTTTCTCTCTGCTGGTGCGCATGCCCGCTGAATCTCAATTCCCGAGTAACCCCATCCAGCTCATGAACGGCATTCGCCAGTGGTTTAAATCCATGGGCAAACAACACAACCCTCTCAGCAGGGATCGTGAGATGCAGGTGAACCTCGTACTGACATTCTCTGCAAAACTGCTCAATGTTGTGGATGCAACCGGCGAGAGACAAGATGGGCTTGATGGTATATTCAGTAAGCTCAAGGGTATGGGTGATTTGGCCGACCCCGCAGTGGTTCGTACGTTCTGCGTGAACTACCCCATGTTTGAAGCTGGCGAAATCAAAATCAAAGACCCCCAGCGCATGCGCGAGGTCATCAACATCATTCTGGAAGATCAGTATTTCAGAAAACAATTCAATGGCACCGAAACCAGCCTGTCCGAGATGGCTGACATCAGATCGGACAGCTACGGCGGGCGCGTGTACCTGTTTAAGGAAATGATGGAGATGATTCAGAAATCACGCCGACCGAATCTGTTGGAGGCCAAGAAAGCTCAGCTCGAACAGGAATGGCACGATTGTCTGGCTCTGGCTCTGCCCCCGACTGACGGTGAAAGTAGCCATGACCGCGACCTTGATTTGATTATCAATGCCCTCCGTGAAAATAAAGCGGCTACGAACGATTCTGACATCGCCAAAGAAATTCTCGACTTCAAGGACATTTCTCCCGAAATGCTTGAAATTGCACCAATCGGCAAACAGGAACTCTACGATTACCTGCTGAAACAGCTCGCCACCTGGCAGGAAAACTCCCGCCGCAAGCCCCTGCAAACCTCGCTTGGCTTCGAGAATGCAGAGCATCGCTCAAGAGTCATATCTTACCTGATAGAGAATGTAGACATCCGTCCCATGTACAAATGGCTCTACCCGGTAACCCAGCAACTGCCCCACCGACAGCAGCGCAGTGAGCTCAGACGACTCATCGCCATCTTCTTCGCCAAGCTTCTTTTCCCGAACACCGGCATACACAGAACTGAGTACGAAAGCGTGAAACTGCTCGAAAATATGAGTGACGACAGCTTCTTTGCTCAGGGCGAGACCAAGAGAGAAGACAACATTTACTACATCAGCGTCATCGCTCCGTTCCTCCTCAATCTGGAGGCCATGAAAGCCGCCGGTCAGGTCGGTAAACGCGGAGTTCAGCCCGGTGATGCCGAGCTGCTTGCCCTCAGCACCCGCAACTCGACTCCTGCCGAGGCCTGATTCAGATAAATATCACCAATCCCCCTTTTACCGTCCATGACAAACGCGAATTCTCAGGAAAAAAAGCCACACGAGCTTAAAATAATGCCCAATACCGGGCACCACTATTTCTTTATTCCCTTTTCGCCCCAGTTCCTCGCACAGCACGGCGTGAAAACCGGTGAGCTGTCAAGAAAGTGGCGCAGCAATAACACGGCCTGGCAGGCTGTTCCCAAGAAGAACTTCGACAAAAAAAACAACACGCCCCCAGCAGCCCACCCCGCAGCAGGTGGACCTGCTGCAGCGGCCGCAGCGCAAGCTGCTCAGCAACACCAGCCTGAAGAACAGGAGTACTACACCTGGATGCGCTACCGTTTCGGGTACAAAGGCAGTGCTCAGAACCTGGGGCTCTGGCTTGCCATCGAAAGTAACATCGGCCCGGTAGAACGCGGCACCCTGTTCGATGAGCAGGAAATTGCTGCGGATGCCATGCCGTCCAACCCGAGGGAATATGCTGTTACCCCATACGCCTACCCCAACGCACAAGCCATCGGCAAAAACCTTATCAATGGCGGTAACAGCCAGGTGAAAGATGCCTACTCCATCATCCTTCCCGTTGAGCTTAACGGCAAAATCGTTCCCTTCGAACAGGTGGACATCATCTGGCAGGATGTCGCTGCCGCCACCGTCGATGTTGACCTGATTGTAGACTTCGGCAATACACGCACTGTTGTTCTTGCCATTGAAAACATCTATGAAAAGGCCCGGAGCGGTTCGCTTGCCTCCATCTGCAAAGAAATACGATTCCTGCCTCGAGGACAGGAATACCCCAACTTACGCCTGCCAAAAGCTCAGCGTAATTTTGAAAGTCAGGGTGAAACGATTGCCGATTCATGGTTCCTGCTGCAGCAGCCCATGTTTGCAGAATGGGATTACCCGGCAAAGGATGGTGGTAAATCTCCATTCCGTACCAGTAAACAATACTGGACAAGAGAAACCAAGACGACCGATAATGAAAACGGTCTGAAGAACGTGATGGACAAACTGAGGCTCGGCAGCACCAATCAGACCATCACCGAGTACTACTGCACCCAGCGAGTCCCCCAAATGTTTGTGGAAATTTCTCCCGCACTCATGGGCTCAGAGGCCAAGCGATTCATGAATAACATTGACCTGAGCCAGGGTATGCGAGTCTCGATGAGTTCCCCCAAACGCTACCTGTGGGATCGTGAAAAACAGGGATTGGACAAGGGACAGTGCACCTGGAACCTCAACTTCAACAGCTGGTCAAATGTCGTTAACCGCGCAGCACTTCCCTCCCTTCAGGGGCAGATTTGCCGCTACATGTACGAAGATGGCAGCGACTGGGACATCGAAAATCCCCCCTTCGAAAATACAGATCGCGCCAAGCGCCCCACCACCATACCGCAGAATGCCACCTACCCGAACTGCATGGCCATGGTCTGGTCAGCGCTTTCCATCATCGAGTCTGCCTATCGCCAGATTACCTCATTCAACTGGCGAAATGGCAACCTGCCGAACCACCTCCGCCGCCTGCGTAGCGTCAATATCACTTTCCCCTCCGGCTGGATTGCCAAAGAGCGCCAATACTATCGCCAAGCCTGGCAGCAGGCCGTGGATATCTTCACCCTGGCACACATGAATACCCGCAAGTCTATCATGCGGGATTTGGAATCCGGCGAGCTGGCCAGTGAGGTACAGGGGCAACCGAAGCTCTGCGTGGATCTGGACGAAGCCGTAGCCTCCCAGCTGCCCTTCATCTACTCTGAAATCAACCGCCTGCAAGCTAACAAATGGATTGAGCTCTACGGTCGCAACGAAGCTGCTGACAATAGTGACCAAACAGCTCGGGTGCGAGTCATGACCGTCGACATCGGCGGTGGCACGCTCGATAGCGCCATTGTGGAGTACCGCAACAACGCTCGCGGCAGTGGCGTTTCTCTGCGTTACAAGGTTCTTTTCCGCGACAGCAACACCTTTGCCGGTGACGGCGTGACACTCGCCATCATCGAGAGAGTTCTGCTCAAATCGTTCCTTGATGCTCGCGGTGTTCCTGCCAACTCGGATAACGAAATTGCCCAGTCCTTCATGAGGGCTCTCAGCAAGGAAAAGACCATTCAGGAGGACCGTGCCAAGTGGCAGCGCATCGTCACCCTGCTATTCCTGCCCATTGTACGCCAATGGCTCAGCGATGTTGCCAACTTCTCCACCGGCTACTATCAGGGAGAGGAAGGCATCTTCCGCAGTATAGAGGAATGCGGCGGCGATGAAAACGCTATTAAAGAGTTGAATGAATACCTGGCCATGGAGGGTATCGACGCAAACTTCGTGCAGCCCAATGACCGTCTGCAATACAACCCCGAAGAAATCAATGCCTGCATAGAAGACAAACTCAAGCCCGGCATCGAGCCGCTGGGCAAGTTCACCGCTGCATATGACGTTGATGTCGTAACTATCAGCGGCAAGATTTCCGAGATGCCCAAAGTCGAAGAACTGCTGTGCCGTTTCCTGCCCATCAGCCCTCAGCGAATTGTGCGCATGAAAGATTACCTGGCCGGCAACTGGTACCCCATGTCCGACAACGGGCGAATCAACGACGCCAAGACTGTAACCGCCGTAGGTGCTGCTCTCTATACTGCCAGTAAGTACCAGCTGCTGGGCAACCAGTGGAAAATCGTGGAGGATCTTCCGGCAAATTTGGAATCATCCGCCCCGCGTGTCAAAAACTATTGGGGGGTTATGCCTTCCAAAAATATGACTACGGGCTTTGACGAGGGACGTATTATGCTCGAACCTCATAATAACGACAACTCGCACCAGTACTTCATGATGGATGGCAACAGGTATGAAGGCACTCAGATGGGAATCGGTGACTTCATCGGGCGTCAAAAATACCGTACCGACAGCACCCTGCCCGAGCGTCTCTACCGACTGTGCTGGACAGGTCGCCCGGATTATGCTCCCAATTCGCAGTTAGCAATTGTTATCGAGCGCATTACACACAGTGGAGCCTCCGGTGCCAACGATATTTACGCCCAGGATGAAGACGATATCGTGCTACGCTCGGTCGAGCCGACTGATCCGCGTGACATGGAGCACTTCGACCCGAGCAAAGTTGAGTTACGTCTCCAAACACTATCCGATGATGGATTCTGGATGGAAGAATGCCGATTCCTGATGGACATCTAACCCCCTATCTTTCTCACCCATGAGTTGGTTTGGTTCCAATAAGGAAGAGGTCAATGAGGTGCTCGGAAAAATTGAGCACATTGTGACCGAAAAAACCCAGCGGCTCTCCTTTATCGAGGAGAGCCTGCAGGGGCTGGTTGAGCAACTCGCCCAGTCGTCATGCGCAGTCGAACTGGCAAAACTGCAGGAGCAATTCGATAAGGTCGAAGAAAAATCCATTACCCTGCAGGAGGAAAACCTGAACCTGCAGAAACAGATTCGCGAGCTCAGACTCACAGGAAAAACACCCGCAAGCACGTCGCCCGCCTCCGCAGGCGATTCCCCTGCACTGCGCACACAGCTGGAGCAAGCGCAGCAGGAGCTCGAAACCCGAAATAGTGAGTTTTCGAGCTTGAAAGAAGAAATGGAACGTCAGGCGCAGGATAACGATATCTATATCGAAAACCTCAACGCTCAACTGACAGCCCTGCGACAGCAACTCGAAGAGGTGCAGGGTGATGACAGCCGCGCGCAGGAACACACAGCACAGTTAACCCAGGCGCAACAACTTGCAGACAGTCTCAGCCTTCAGGTGGATGAACTTCAACAACAGCTCGCAACAGCACAGGCTGACAATGAAGTCTATGTCGGGCAAGTCGCTCAACTGACAGAAGCTCAGCAAACTGTCGACCAGCTCAACGCTCAGGTGGGTGAACTTCAGCAGCAGCTCGCAACTGTACAGGCTGATAATGAAGTCTATGTCGGGCAAGTCGCACAACTGGTTACCCAGCTCGAGCAAAAAACAGCCGATGTTGAAACTGCCCGCAAACAAACGGAAACTCTACAAGAACAGGAGAAACAGCTCAGCGAACAACTCCGCAATTCCGTATTGGCGCTGGATACGAAATCTGCCGAAGCCGCTGAACTCTCCGCCAAACTCAGCTCGGCAGAAAACGCAACGGCCACCCTCCGGGGCGAAAAAACAGCACTTTCCGAGCAGCTCTCGGCCGGGGAACGGGAAATAAAGGCATTCCTCAGAATGCAGGATCGCTTTTTCCCGAAATGCCTGTTGATACCGGATATCGAACCATCCATCGCCGAGTGGAAGACTCAACTCACAGCCAGCGAACCGGACTATCGCGTGCTCTCCATGTTGTCCTACCTGTTCTCCTGGGTCAATATTCTGGAAAACCTCCGCAAAAATCCGGAAAACCTCAACAGCAATGTTGAAAAAGAGGCCATCAGCGCCATTGTCTATTTCAGCCGTTATTTCCTCGAAGTTCTCTACGCCAGAGGGTTCTCGACCGACGAGGTGCAGAACATATCGATCGAACTCATTGAGCGCTTCAACTCAGAGCTCAGTGCAGCGGGAATCAAACATCAGCTCGTCGTGCCCTTCCTCGGCGAGTCCTACGACAGCCAAAGCATGATGCTCGATAGTTCGCGCGGAAACACGTACGGTGAAGTTGTAGCGGTGCTTTCCTGGGGGGTTCGCAACTCGGGAGCAACAATGTTCCTCAGTAAACCCCAAGTTCAATTAGGCTGATTTTTATCGAACAATTCACTTCTCCACTCCGTCTTCAAAAACAGATACTATTATGAACGTCACACCTATCGTCAACAAAGGTTTGAGTTTCGATCTGAAATATTATCAGGAACTCAAGACAGCCCGCTCCGGTGCCAACTTCTGGTACGTAGACAACAGCAAGTTGCTGCGTACAAAACTGGCACCCTTCCTTCCCCGCATGGAGTACGACGCCGGCTCCGGTACAGTAACAGCTTCCATTGTGGAAAACGGGCAGGAACTGCTCAGCACCAGTGTAGCAGCCACACCATCCCTCAACAATGTGCCAGTGTCTGAGCTGCAGAAACTCGAAGATCTTATCCACAACTTGCTCATCGAGGCAAATAAGGATGAAACCCCCGATAACGTGAAGCAGCTCATTAGCGCTTTCCCCCTGCCCAAACCCAACTCCATGCCTGAGTGCTACCGCCTGTACGGTAACGGCCCCAACAAGAAACTCGCCATCGTATGGGGTCTGGCTCGCAAAGACTCCGAGGGCAAGGAAGATGTCTCCTCTGTTGTAGCCCTCAAGGATTTCACCTACGGCCTCGAATACACCCCCAAAAAAAGCTACACCTGGCTGTGGATACTGCTTGGTATTGCCGCTGCAGGTGGAGCCATTTACTGCACATCCGGTAACGAAAGCCCCATTCCCCCCGTTATAGCTCCGGCGATTCCTGATGATGTACTGACCCCGGAAGAACAGGCTCTTTCAGCTCCTCAGAAAATCGAGGTTCTGAAAGCCAAAGAAGCCACTGTCACCGAAGAAATTGCTGCGATTGAAGCAAAGCAGGCAGAGCTCAAAGAAAAGCTCGAAACCATGGATCAGCAGAGTGCAGAGGCTGAGGATGCTCGCAGCGAACTTGATGCCTTGCTGGCCCGCCACGCAGACCTGAAGAAAAAGCTCGATGCTATTAAGACCACTCGCACGGAATTAGAAACCGCTCCTGATGTAGTCGCCCCCACCGTCGAGGAACCCACAGTCGTACTGACCGAAGAAGAGCAAAGCCTCCCGACGCCTCAGAAAATCGAAGTTCTGAAAGCTAAAGAAGCCACTGTCACCGAAGAAATTGCTGCGATTGAAGCGAAGCAGGCAGAGCTCAAAGAAAAGCTCGAAACCATGGATCAACAGAGTGCTGAGGCTGAGGCTGCTCGCAGCGAACTTGATGCCTTGCTGGCTCGCCATGCAGACCTGAAGGAAAAACTCGACGCCATCAAGACAACTCGCGAAACTTTAGAGCAAGAACCCGCTGCCGGTGAGAAGCCCACCGTTGTGCACCCGGGTAACACCGAAGAGCCTCCCACCGTTGTGACACCGGGTAACACCGAAGAGCCTCCCACCGTTGTGACACCGGGTAACACCGAAGAGCCTCCCACCGTTGTGACACCGGGTAACACCGAAGAGCCTCCCACCGTTGTGACAACGGGTGACACCGAAGAGCCTCCCACCGTTGTGACACCGGGTGACACCGAAG
>JAZNVF010000045.1:0-8796 GCA_045592685.1 Akkermansia sp.
TCACAACTCCTTGGCTCACAGAACGACATGGCTACGATCCGACTTCGGACTTCTACCCGAATGGCGATATGGCAGAATCCATCCTCAACAGCACCTTCGACTGGAACGGCCCGCGCGAGGCTATTCCTTTCGCCACGGAAAATGATGCCATGAACGGCGTGTGCATGCTCCTGCTGCACCAACTCACCGGCCGTGCCGCCTGCTTCTCCGACATCCGCACCTATTGGAGCCCCGCCGCCGTAAAGCGCGTAACCGGCTACACCATGGAAGGTCTGGCCAAGGACGGCATCATGCACCTCATCAACTCCGGCTCAACCGCGCTGGACGGCAACATGCAGTCCAAGGCAGAAGATGGTACCCCCATCATGAAGAAGACAGGCGAAACCACCCAAGCCGACATCGAAGCCATGATGGCTGCCTCCGAGTGGTGCCCCGCTAACCGCGAATACTTCCGCGGCGGCGGCTACTCCCTCCACTTCGTGTCCAAGGGCAACGTACCCGTGACCATGATTCGCATGAACCTGGTGAAGGGTCAGGGCCCCGTGCTCACCATCGTGGAAGGCTGGACCTGCGACCTGCCCCAGGATGTGAACGACAAGCTCGACCAGCGCACCGACCCGGGTTGGCCCACCACTTGGTTCGCCCCGCGCCTGACCGGCAAGGGCGGCTTCAAGGACGTCTACACCGTCATGGCCAACATGGGTGCCAACCACGGCGCCTGGACCTACGGCCACATCGGTGCCGACATCATCACCCTGGCCTCCATGCTGCGCATCCCCGTATACGCCCACAACGTACCCGAGGATAAGGTATACCGCCCGGCCGCCTGGGATCTGTTCGGCACAGCCGACCCCGAGGGTGCAGACTTCCGTGCCTGCGCCAACTTCGGCCCCATCTACGGTAAGTATTAATCACATTTACCACGGCAAGCTGCCGGAGCCGACTCCGGCAGCCTGCCTGCTTTTTTTCCTGATATGGCATACGTACTTTGCTTAGACTGCGGCGCGACCAATGTGCGCGCCATTCTTGTTGATGATAAGGGGCAGCTGGTGGCCAAATCCAGCCAACCCAACTCGACCGATGCCGGGGCTGAGAACCCGGATTTCCACGTGTGGAATGCCGACCGCATTCTCAACCAGCTGGCGACCTGCACCCGCGAAATTCTGCCGCAGATAGATGCCACGCAGGTCAAGGGCGTGACCATCACCACATTCGGTGTAGATGGCGCTCTGGTAAACAAGGCCGGCGAGCTGCTCTACCCGGTGATTTCCTGGAAATGCCCGCGCACCGCTGAGGTCATGAAGCGCGTGGCTCAGTACATGCCCCAGGAAAAACTCAACGCCATTTCCGGCGTGGGTGAGTTCGCCTTCAACACAATTTACAAACTCATCTGGCTCAAAGAGAATCGCCCCGAACTGCTGGAGCAGGCACATGCCTGGCTGTTCATCTCCAACATTCTCGCCTATCGCCTGACCGGAGTGATGGCCACCGACCGCACCATGGCCGGCACCTCGCAGATGACCGATCTGAACACCGGCGACTGGAGCGATGAAATTCTCAGCACACTGGGTATCAGCAAGAGCCTGTTCCCGCCCATGGTGAATGCCGGCGATGTCATCGGTAGCCTTACCCCTGCCGCCTGCGAACTGCTGGGGCTTCCCTGCTCCGTACCCGTTGTTTCCACCGGCCACGACACACAGTTTGCCCTCTTCGGCAGCGGTGTGCAGGAAAACCAACCCTTCCTCTCCAGCGGCACCTGGGAAATCCTGATGCTGCGCACGCCCAAAGCCGCCCTCGAGCCCTCCGACTACGCCGCCGGTGCCACCGTAGAATACGACAGCAAGGCAGGCCTGCTCAACCCCGGTCTGCAGTGGATTGCCAGCGGTATCATCGAATGGGTCAAAGCGACCTGCTACAATGGCGAAAGCTTCGACACCATGGACGCCGAGGCCGAAAAGATTGCCCCCGGTTGCGACGGTGTGAAACTCATCCCCGATTTCCTGCCCAGTGACCCGGTGCCCGGCAGCATTCAGGGGCTGGTACTCGGCCGCACCCGTGCTCACATCTACCGCGCCGCTATGGAGGCCCTGACCCTGCGCCTGAAGAACCGCCTGGAGAAACTGGAAAAGGTAGGCGGCTTCAAATCGAGTGACCTGCTGCTGGTAGGCGGTGGTGCCCGTAACAAGGTCTGGACCCAGATGCGCGCCGATATCCTCGGGCTACCCATCCGCATTTCGAACGTCTCCGAAAGCACGGTGCTGGGAGCCTCCATGTATGCCTTTGCCGGTGCCGGTATTTACGACTCACCCGAGAGCTGCCGAGACGCTTTCGGCATAACCTACACCACCATCATCCCCGGCGAACAGCGCGCCACTTACGCTGAACTTTACAACTGATACACACAACTATGGCTAACCCCGAACTCTATATCAAACCCGCACTGCCCGATCGTATCTTCCCCTGGGAGAACTACGACCCGCAGACACGCGAAGAAATCGACGCCTTCTTCAACAGCCCCGAAATTCGCGTTATCAAAGAACGCATGGTTGACATGGGCCGCCGCCTGTGGAACCGCGAATATGTGGACGGCAACGGCGGCAACCTGTCCGTACGCGTGGCAAAAGACCTGGTGCTCTGCTCCCCCACCCTCTGCTCCAAGGGCTTCATGACCGTGGATGACATCTGCATGGTGGACATGAACGCCGGCCAGCTCTGCGGTTACCGCCCCGCCACCAGCGAGGTGAAAACCCACATCGCCATGATGAAGGAAGTGGGCGTGAACGCCTGCATTCACGCTCATCCCCCGTGCTGCAACGCCTTCCTCTTCGCCGGCATGGTCCCCCCGAACGGCATTAACCCCGAGGCCGACATCTTCCTGGGGCAGATTCCCCTTGCCCCCTACGGCACTCCCGGCTCCCCCGAGACAGCCGAGGCCGTGGCCAAGGCCTGCCACCAGAGCACCGTCGTCTTCATGGAAAACCACGGCGTCATCACCGGTGCCCGTCACATCGAAGAGGCCGAGTGGTTCATGGAGAATGCCGACGCCTACTGCAAGATGGTGCTCTTCGCCGATATGCACGGCGGCAAGCTCAACCAGGTGAACGAGGCCGGCATCGCCGACTTCCTGGCTATCCGCAAGAACATCGGCTACGCTGTCCCCGAAGGTCAGCCCCTGTACAACTTCCGCGAGTACAACGGCTACACCATGGGTATCGCCGGCAAGAAAGACTGAGTTACCCAATCCATTCCCTTCAACCGCCATGCAGCTCCGCACTGCATGGCGGTTCTGCTTTTAGCTCATTCGTTACCCCCTGGAATGAGTTCGGCTCACAGCGACAGGCTATCTCCCTGGCTATTCTCAGTATATGCTGAGCTTTACCAACACATGCCGTCAAAATTACGGCAGTAGCGTTGCTTATGCTGAAGCACTATACATTTCGTGTATCGGAATTCGTCCCTTGTACTTTACAAATCTCCATTTGTTCAACTCTCATTGAGTAGCCGGCAGATTTGAAACAGTGTCAAACAGTCTGGTCTCTCTCGGTTCATTATTGACAAAAAACACGAATATGGTACTATGGTGGTCGAGATGACGACGGCGGAACTGGTAGTAAATTATCTGCGTACCCTGCAAGTAGCAGGTACACAGCTGCTACCCGTAGATGAAAACGCCCGTGCAATATTGCGCGAGTGGATGCTTGCAGCTCGCCGGGGTGTGCGCCCCCCTGCACCACAGGTCATGCCGCCGCAGCAATCGCCAGTCATGCCCCAGCCGGCTCAGCCAGTAGCTGCGCAATCAACAGCGCCAGAACCGCCCCAGGACGCCGCAGCCATGGCAAATTATCTGCGTGCAGCGGTTCATGAAGAAAACACTCCAGCCCCCACGCCGGAAATGGAAGAAGAGGCTGTTCCCTATTTCCGCCCGGGTGGCAGCACACCAGATGAAGTATGGGGGAATTTTGAGCGCATGTTGCCAACCTGGCGCCCGTTGAAAGAGCTGGGCACACTGCGCAACACGTTGGTGCCCCCTATGGGAAATCGAACGGCAGATATCATGTTTGTGGGGGATGCACCCACCTACCCGGATGAGTGCGAGCAGCGCACATTCGCCGGAGCAGCAGGCGAAAAGCTCGACGGTATGCTGCGAGCCATGGGGCTTTCGCGCGATCAAGTTTATATCACACACCTGGTGAAATTCCGGCCGGCCATGCCCCGCCAGACCACAAACAATCGACCGCCGTCGGAGCGTGAAATACTCTTTTCCCGTTCCATTGTTGAACTCGAGGTGCGCCTGGTTCGCCCTCGTGTAATAGTCGCTCTGGGGGTCATTGCAGCGCGCGGATTGCTGCAGCTCGGCGAGCTGCCGCTTGCCGCCTATCAACAACAGGGCGGCTTGTTCTGCGGTGTTCCTGTCGTGGTAAGCCACCACCCCAGCTATCTGCTGCGAACCCATGACCTCACAGAGCGCCGCCGACTGTGGGAAGAAATGCTCAAGGTCATGGAGATGACCAACCTGCCCATCAGTGAAAAGCAAAGAGGTTACTTCCTGAAAAAGTAACACAGTACCCGACCATCCACACTCGCGGGCAGCTCACACGAAATACCTGCAATCGTGTAGGGGGCTTTCGCCCCCTCACACACCACCGTACGTGCCTTTTATGTCATACGGCGGTTTCTCGGCGTGTGATTGGTCCCGGAACTAATGTTCCTGCCGCAACTCTTTTATCTCTCCTCGCCGGATACCCTGTCAACTCCTCCGCACTGTTACGTGGATTCGGACTTGCACCGCTTTCCATCTTTCAGTCGAGGCTTCGTACATTTCAGTACTTCTTGGCTCTGCTGCTATAGGTTCTGAGATTTGAGTGGTTGCCCACACCGCGATTCAGCCCTTCCCACCGGGGATGTCCGTTTGGTGGTACTATGGCCTCTGCTGACTCCCTACAGACGGATTGCTCCGCAGCGCTTTCCTTATCAATTGATCTCAGGATAAGGCTCGTAGCTTTCACACAGAGCAACTGAATCTACCATGCACACTCTTGACAGAGTATCGGGCGTAAGCATCCGTAGCTTCCTCACCTCGTGTGCTTTGGCCTTTTATTCGGTTCTTGTTCATCCTGTCTGTGTTTCGGCTCCGGCTTCCTCCTCACCCCACCTTACTGTAATGCAGTTGCCTTTGGCTATTTGATTCCGCCCTGTCAGCGGCTCATTGGGGACTTTCACCCCAGTTACGTGTCATGCCTGACGTACCAGCAAAAAGCCGTTGCCTCAGATGAAGCAACGGCTTTGTTTTCAATTCAATGAAAAAGACAATTTACTTACGGCGACGACGGGCAGCCAAGCCTGCGAGAGCCAGCAGGGAAAGCGTGGCCGTGGCGGGCTCGGGAACGGTAACGTAGGACACCTTAATACCCGCGTCATCTTTCGTTACATAATAAGAAGATCTTGTAGCCGTCTGGAGCGCGTCCAATGAATCAACGGCAACCATAACATTACCATCCGCATCCGTAAAAGAGTAAGTTGTTGCGGTACCATCATAGCCCAGGCCAGAGCCTTTATTGACGAGTATTCTCTCCTGAATACCGGCGGCCGTGCTCGTCAACTGGGCAGAGATGGACGCTATCTTTGCGATATTAGTACCGCCTTTATTCTCGGCCAACAGGTTAGCAATACCGGTATCAAACAGATTCATAACGAAACCGTCACCGCCTTGCGTACGCAAGCTGTAACCCAAAGTGAATGTCCCCTTGTTGTTAAGCGTGATAGTTCCACCGTCATTACCGCCATAATACGAATAAAATGACAGGGATGAGGTAGCATCGATATCGATAGTCGTGCCTCCCTGGAATTTCATCACTCGCTTAAAGGTTAAATTTGCACCATCCGTAAGATGCAAATCCAAAGACCATCCCTCAATGGTAAAGTCATCTTGGTTTCCTACCGTGCCGGTAGCTCCGGCTACATAGATGTCACCCCACATATTGGAACCGGTGGTACCGGGACCATTTGAAGAATCATTCCAGTATGTAAGAGTTTTACCAACATTTTCATCGCTGCTATCATTAGTCCAAGTCGTGCCCGTCGTCGGAAGCCAGTTGTCACGATTTGCCCAGCCGGCAGAATCAATGGTGGCTCCTCCATTCCAAGTGTAACTATCGGCAGCTACCGTAATGCCGCCCAGTACCAGAAGTGCAATGATTGTCTTTTTCATGTTAATAATATTTGTGAGTATGAGTTAGTGTGATTGCAGCTCGTGCAGGGATACCCTTTCCCACGCGCGACGGGAGGCTGAGAGACCTGCCCCGAGCTGACAGGACTCATCATACAGCATTCTTAATGCTGATGTTGCAAGAAAAATTGAAATATGAATACGTTAGAGTAACGCGAGGCTCCCGGAACGGCCTTTTGTAAACCTCTTTCCACTCCGCAAGTGAATAATTTTTAATGATTTTCCAACTTTTTGCTTGCATCAGCATTAAGAATGCTGGATACCACCATCACTCACTCACGCTCTCCGAGCCCACCAGCTTGTGCATGATTGCACCACAGACCTGCATGGCCTCACAGTCGAGGTAATGGTTCGGACGGACGCCGATTTGCTTCCATGACCAACGGCCTTTATCGTAGCTCCGGCTCTCGGAGTCGAGCATATCGAGGTATTCCTGAGGGCAGTTGGAGGGAACTTCCCAAAGCGGTTTGTCCGTGTTCTTACGCAAACGGAACATAGACAAAAGCACTAAGTAGCGATGAATAACGAAGAATACACAAACAAGACAAATACACAGCTCAGCATAGCCGACGATGACAACGGCTATGCTGAGTTTTGCGCCTACCTCGAAGCAAGCGAAGCTGAGCAGGACGACCCGGAGGCATTTACCGATGAGGCCATCATTGAGCGTGGAACAATCGTGAAGATAAAGCCCGAGTGGCTGAATCCCGGCGAGTCCGGCCAGATGCATTATGTGGTCGTGAAAGAATACGATGAAAATCGCATACTCATTCAGGCTCTCGGCACCGGCTACCGCTGGCACCCACCGAAGCCGTGGAGAAGAGCATGGTCACCCCCTGCGGCTACGTAACCCTTAACGACTAACCAACACAAAATCACGAACGTATACATCGAAGCACACTTCAAGCAGAAGAGCACAGGCGAGTACAAGCATGTCGAAGTCAAGATTGACGAAGACCTTATCCCCTGGGGCGTGGCTAGTGTATTGTAGAGTTAGTTCTTTACAATACACTAGGACGCCCCAACACTGGGCAAGAATGAGCCCCTGCCTCCATACATCGCTTGCAACCTGTCTCGGCGAAGCCTTGGCGGAGACGGAGCGTCTTTTTATCCCTTTGCAAGCGATGTTTCAACTTAGGTTGGCACTCGCTGAAAAACGGCACTTAAACTACTTATTCTGTGTAACTTGCCAGTTCGAGACATCTTTGCTTGTCACAGAACAACCATCACCAAAAACACAACCTAAACGCTCAGAATCAACAGATTGTAGATTCGAGACATCTTTAGTGACCCTAAAAGGCTTTCGCGCTTAGGAAAACGGGCTTCCGGCTTCTCTTCGATACGCCGTGACGAGTAGGAGTTTTGGGCTTTAAGAGAGCGATGTCATGCTCATGGGTAAGCCAAGATGTTTGATAACCCATTCTCGTCCGGAGTGTGATTTGAAATATTTCTCCAGCTCAGATGCTTGTTCTTCTGTTTGAACGGCTATGGCAGAGTGTATTTCCCACGGAGCGTATTTGGAGGTATGCGGCACATGCCCAGCGTTGTGTGTTTTGAGCCGTGCTGCAAGGTCTGAGGTGTGTCCAACATAGAAGTGAGTGTGTGTGGAAGCATCCCACAGAATGTAAACGTAGTGGAAGTGTGATGTTGGCATGGTGTGAGTATAGTGGATGTAGCGGGTAAGTGCAAGTAGGAAGTGCAAGAGAGGCGAATGAAAACACGTCTGTAGTATGCAGTACTCCGCCACCCGGGAGACCGAGGCTGTTTTAGGCGATTTTGTTGACGCCGTCTGTGGTATGCATCACTCCGTCTTCGGCTGAGCCTACGCCGAGACTGGGGGTGTGGCCCGGCTCCGTCCGCTAGCGCGTTCTACGCCGAGGCTAGGCTTCTACCGCTTTGGTCTGAAAGACCACAGCGCCTACGCCTGCGGCAGCCATTCTGGCCTGCCTTGGGGCTTCGCGTCTCGCTAATGCTCGCTTGCTACGCCCACACGGATGGCGTAGAAAAACAGCGTATCAGGTGACCTGTAAATGAGAAACGACCTCTGGTAGGTAACACGGCTCTGCCCGGCTTCGCGTAGCCCTGCGGGCTCATGCTACGCCGAGGCTAGGCTTCTTACCATTTGGTCTGTAAGACCAAATGGCCTACGCCTGGCGGCAGCCCATTCTGGCCTGCCTGGGCGTAGAAAAACAGCGTATCAGGTGACCTGATACGCTGTTTTACGAAGCCTGGAGCATAGCGGGTTCGAACCGCTGACCTCTTCAATGCCATTGAAGCGCTCTACCAACTGAGCTAATACCCCGCTGTATTTCTGTTGTTCCCTGATGGGGACGGACAGAGTATACACGTTTACGGGGTGTTTGGCAAGCAAAAAGTATAAAAAAATGCCTTTTTTTTCATTTTGTTGTTAAAAATGCCGAATCGAGCGTGTAATCGTGTAGGGGGCTTTCGCCCCCTCACACACCACCGTACGTGCCATTTATGGCATACGGCGGTTTCTCGGCGTGTGATTGGTCCCGGAACTAATGTTCCTGCCGCAACTCTTTTATCTCTCCTCGCCGGATACCCTG
>JAZNVF010000046.1:0-30555 GCA_045592685.1 Akkermansia sp.
CGACTCGCTACGCTCGCTGTCATTTTGGGGCAGAAAAATGGTGGATTTGCCTTGTTTTTTAGTCAATTATCCGCTAAAATTTCGGTGACCGCAATTTTGAGGCATCCACTTTTCGGTGACTGTTTTTTTTGAGGCAACACGGAATTTGATGTGTTTGTGTCGCTTTCTTCAACTGACTGGCAGGGGTGGTGAAAAAAGGTTCTTTCGAAACGAATCAGCAGGTGAGCGCATTTGTGGCCAGGCCGGCGAGGGCGGTTTCCTTGTAGTCGGAATGGAGGTTTCGCCCGGTTTCGTACATGGTGGCAATCACGCTGTCGAGACTGACGTAGTGTGAGCCGTCGCCGCGCAGGGCGAGTCGGGTAGCGTTCACAGCTTTCACGGCGCCGATGGCGTTGCGCTCGATACAGGGCACCTGCACCAGGCCGCAGATGGGGTCACAGGTGAGGCCGAGGTTGTGCTCCATGGCGATTTCGGCGGCGTTCTCTATCTGTTCATTGGTTCCGCCCATGGCGGCTGCCAGACCGGCGGCAGCCATGGAACAGGCTACCCCTACTTCGCCCTGACAACCGACCTCTGCACCGGATATCGAGGCGTTTGCCCGGTATAGGCTGCAGATGGCAGAGGCTGTGAGCATGAATACCTCGCGCCCTGTTTCGAATGAGAAGGGGGATTCTTTGTGCCCGTAGCGCTCATAGTAACGCAGCACGGCGGGCAGTACACCGGCGCTGCCCATGGTGGGAGCGGTAACCACACGACCGCCGGCGGCATTCTCTTCGGCCACGGCAAAGGCCCAGAGGTTAATCCAGTCGATGATGGTGAGGGCATCCGTCCTGTTATCATGGAAAAGTTTTTCGAGCCTGCTGTAGATGATGGGGGCTCTGCGGGTGAGTCTGAGCACTCCGGGTAACGTGCCGTGGGTGGCGATACCGCGTTCGATAGCCGCGCTCATGGTGTTGCAGAGTTTGCGGATGCGGTGGGTGACGAGCTGCATGGGGCGCAGGGCGCCCTCGTTGCAGCGCACGGCACCGGCTATGGTGATGTTTTCACGGTTGCAGAGTTGCATGAGTTCGGCGCAGGTGCGGAACTCGTAGGGTACAGGGCGGCGGGTGGCGGTGGGTGGCTCTGCTATTTCGCTGCGGCGGCGCACGGCACCGCCGCCGATAGAGAAGTAGGTTTCGGCATACAGCAGTTTTCCTTCCGGGGCGAATGCCTGCAGCTGCATGCCGTTGGGGTGCTCGGGCAGGGTTATGTCTTTGCGCAGGGTGATATGTTGTTCGGGGCGGAAGTTGATGTTGTGTTGACCGCCCAGGGCGAGCTGCCCGCTGCTGCTCACTTTGCTGATGTAGTCGATGGCGAGGTTGAGGGTTTCGGCCTCCAGTCCCAGCAGGCCGTAGATGACGGCGCCGGGGGTACCGTGCCCTTCACCTGTGAGGGCGAGTGAGCCGTACAGCTCGACCTGGACTTCGTGTGTCTGCGGGGTGAGTCCGCGTTCCGCCAGGTCGGTTACAAATTGTGCTGCTGCTCGCATGGGACCCATGGTGTGCGAGCTGGACGGGCCTATGCCGATTGAAAAAACATCAAACAGACTTGTGTACATATAGCTGCCGTGTGTGTACAATTTCCGCCCGCATGCGGGCGCTGCGAGCGGAAATCGGGTTTAATTCGTATGTGTGAGTTTGCGCATCGGGCTTCAGATGATGCCCAGCTCCTTGCCAGCCTGAGCGAAGGCGGCAATGGCGCGGTCGAGCTGCTCGGTGGTGTGAGCAGCGGAAATCTGGGTGCGGATGCGGGCCTGCCCCTTGGGTACTACGGGGTAGAAGAAGCCCATGGCGTACACGCCCAGCTCGAGCAGGCGGTTGCTCATGCGCTGGGACAAGGCGGCATCTCCCAGCATGACGGGCACGATGGCGTGACCGGCCCCGGCCAGGGTGAATCCGCACTGCTCCATACCTTTGCGGAAGTAGGCGGCGTTGCTCTGTACGCGCTCGGTGAGCTCGGTGGAGGCTTCGAGCATGTCAATCACTTTGATGGTGGTGGCAGCGATGGCGGGCATGACGCTGTTGGAGAAAAGGTAGGGGCGGGACTTCTGGCGCAGCATGTCCACAATCTCCTTGCGGGCGCTCACATAGCCGCCGGAGGCACCGCCCAGAGCCTTACCGAAGGTGCCGGTGGTGATGTCAATCTTGCCGAACAGGCCGCAGTGTTCGTGTGTGCCGCGCCCGCGACTGCCCAGCACGCCCGTGGCGTGAGATTCGTCGAAATGTACCAGCGCGCCGTATTTCTCGGCCAGGGCGTGAATTTTGTCCAGGCTGGCTACGATGCCGTCCATCGAGAACACACCGTCGGTGGAAATCAGGATAGTGCGGGCGCCGTTGGCTTTGGCTTCCTGCAGCTTGGCTTCGAGGTCGGCCATGTCGTTGTTGGCATAGCGGTAGCGGGCAGCTTTGCACAGGCGCACACCGTCGATGATGGAGGCGTGGTTGAGGGAGTCGGACACGATGGCGTCTTCCTTCGTGAGCAGGGCTTCGAACAGGCCACCGTTGGCGTCGAAGCAGGAACCGAAGAGGATGGTGTCTTCTGTGCCGAGGAAGGCGCTCAGGCGCTCCTCAAGCTGCTGGTGCAGGGTTTGGGTGCCGCAGATGAAGCGCACGGATGCCATGCCGAACCCCCAGCGGTCGATGGCTTCTTTGGCCGCTTTTTCGAGCTCGGGGTGGTTGGCGAGACCGAGGTAGTTGTTGGCGCACATGTTGATGACCTTGCTGCCATCTTTCAGACCGACCTCAGAGAACTGAGGGGTAGCGATATAGCGCTCCTGCTTGTAAAGGCCGGCTTCTTTGAGTGCGGCGAGGTCGGTGATGATACGGTTTTTGAAATCTTCGTTGTACATATGGTGAGCTGCCTCAATTTTTGCGGGGCGCACCATTCTAGCCGCCTGCGTGCCGAAAGTCAATCGCTTTTGCGATTTAGTGTGTTCTACGGCGGCGGGTTGGGGCATTTATTCGGCAATACGTACAATCAGAGCGGGGGAGTGGTAATATACCAGTCGCTGAGGTAGCCGCCGCGCTCTGTGCTGAAATAAACGGGGAGGTAGCCGTTTGTACATTTGCGGAATCCCTTTGAGAGGGTGGGAGCTTTTCGTCGCGAGGTCTGCTCATGTATGCGACAGATTTTACCCTGCTTGTCGTATGAAAGGGTAACTTTGCTGTAACCGCTTACCTGTTTACCGGTTGGGGAGGTGCATTTGAATTGGAGCAGGATTTCCATTTGCCCCCTGTTATCGTCGCCTAAGGCGAAGACTTTGTAAACTCGTGTGGGCCAGAGGGCTGTGTATTGAGTGAAGTCCTGGGCGAATTCCTCCCGGTTCATGGTTTTGCCTTCGTTGACATATTCTATCTGTTCGGCAAAGGCGCGCTTGAGCAGGTGGTCATGCCCTGTTGCAATGTACTGCATACGCATGAGCATGATATCGTAAGGTGTTATCTGTCTGGGTTCGACCAGGAATCTTTCGTCCAGTGAGGATTCGGGGATTTTGTGCTGAGAAATGGTCATGGTTTTGCTGTTTACCGTGACGGCGGTGGGGCGCTGGTGGTTGTGGGTGAGCTGCATGACCTTGTTTCGGACAGCTTGCGTCAGTTCGTCTACGGACAGGGAGCCGTCCTGGTTGCTGTCGTGAGCGGCACTTGCCCGTAGAACTTGTATGACTGCTGCGGTGAACAGTCCGTTGTTACAATCGGCGCTTTCGAGCGCAAACTCGGCCCCACCGGCTGCGGTGAGCACGTTCACACCATCTGTGCCGGAGCCGGTTGAGAATAATTCTTCGACGTAGCGCTTGCTTTGGGCACGATTGGGCAGTCCGGCAGTTTTGCGGACCTTCATACCGCGCGGCACGTTGGCTTTCACCCCGGGTTCGAAAGGAATATCGGCCAGGGCGAGCCGTTCCTGTTCCTGTTCGCCAATGGCGCCGCAGTGGCAGGTGTCGAGCATGAGCAGGCGTTGTTGTGCACCGGTGTTCTGCAAGCACTCCACCAGGGCATCCATGCTCAGTCCGCTTGTTTCGGGGGAGTCCGGGGTTGTGTCGGCCGTTGCGAAATAATACTCCAGTTTGTGGCTGAGCATGCCGTGCCCGGCACAGTAAAGTATCACTTTATCATTTGGCGTGGCGGCGGAGAGGAACTGCTTTACTTTGTCGAGTATGGTGTTGTCTTTTACCTCGGCATCCGTCAGCACCAGGCTGTGAACTTGCCCGCCGAGGTGACGGCTGAGGGCGGTGGTGATATCGCGGGCATCTTTGGCGGCGTACTTCAGGTCGAGCTCATCGAGATGGTAGTCGGAAACACCGAGTGCGACAATATAGGTGTGCGAGGGGGAATCGCCCCGGCGAATGGTACGGAATCTGGCTGTGTTGCCGCGGTTGCCATGGCTGTCGACAGGGGTGATTTCGATGATGTTCTGCCCGTTGCTGAGAGGTACGCTGAGTTCTAGTCTGCGTTGGCCCAGGCTTTGCGCATCGGGGGTGAGAGTGGGTTGAGGTGTTTTGACTCCGTTGACTGTTACCAGCAGGTCTGATATGTCGTTTTCGCCGGTGAATAGGGTTGCGGCAAAGTTGACCCGGCTGTTGTCACAGAAGAGAGGGGAGAGCTCGGTTTCCACCCTCGGGAGTTGGTGGGCAATGGGTTCCGGGGGCAGGGCGGTGGGGTTGTAACCCATTTTGATTAGCCAGCGTGTAGTGGCCTGTCTGAGAGCCTCAATCGCATCGGCGTCGCCCCCGAGTGTTTCCAGCACTTCGGCCGGGCGGTTGCGCCATACTGCCAGGGTGCTCATATCAACGGCAACCCCGTTCTGCACGGTGCAGAGAAAGCGCTCGCAGCCGGGGCTGCCACCGTAGCGGCCGTCGGGCAGTGATACGGCGAATTCGTGCTCGTTGTGCAGGTGCAGGTGAGCCAACAGAGTGGATTTGCCGGCATGGATATCCAGGCTGTGGATTTCGTACGTGTTGTCAGAAATGGGCAGGTAGAGCCAGTGGTGCTCGGGGTCGAACCAGGCGCCTGACATGGCGTCCCTTTGCCAGCTTTGTATGAGTCGGCCCTTTTTCTGCACCATATCTACCAGGAAGAAATGGCACTTGTGGTGACCGGCTGTTACCCAGTAGGCAAATCCTTCTTTGCCGGGTACTCGATTCCAGTGGCTGAAGTAGTAGCCCTCAACGTCTTCGCCGGGCGTGTCGAAGCGGATGATGGGGGTATCTCCGTAGTCCTGTGAATCCATTTCTTCCGCAGAGGCGAATTGGAGGATGACTGACTCACCATTTTTGCCGGTGGCGAGCATTTCAGGTGCAAACCATTTATATTCTCCTCGTGCGAATTTGTACTGACAGGTTAAGGGGTAATATCCCATGTCCGAAGTTCCTAGGCGGCAATCGGTGGGGGGATTCTCCCAGCTATCCTGGTGCCACAGGCGGATAAAGTATTTCAGCTCGGGTGAGTAGGTGAATACGAGAGAATCGGCAGCATTATTGTCGTTGTGTTTTTTGCCGCGCGGCTGAAAGCGGTAGATGTTGCTTTCTGTGCTGCACTTGTACCCTGCTGGTACGCCGTGCAGTTTGGGTATATTTGTGAGATTCTGTCGCTCGTAAGGGATAGGGATTGATCCGGGGCGGGGAGCTGGTGCACTGCTGTTCATGCGGAACTGGACAGCGTCGAAAGCTGATGGGGTCGGCAGCTTTTGCTCACGTATGCTGTGAATCATGGGGGCAATGTGAGCAGAGCCCTTCAGTGCGGCCAATCTGAGGGGCATGGCATACATCGGGCTGTTGATGCTGCGGTATGAACGGAGGGTTGAGTGGGAGAATACCTCGCCTGCCTGGTCATTCAGCAGTACATCCGGCATGTTGTAGACGCTCTCGTTTTGCCTGATTTCCAGGATACCTTCTTTCAGGTCTGTTCCGCAATAAATTTCAGTTTCTACTGTTCCGGTCCCCGCATTGTTTCCATCACCATAGGGCCGGATTTTCATGGCCAGGGTGTAGGGGGCTCCGCCGATTTCGCAGCACCAGCTGTGGTTGTCGGCTGCGGCCTCGGTTCTTTGCGGGTGGGCGCGGTAAAAGAGCTCCGGGTGTGTTATGCTGGCCAGATATTCGAGATTGCGACCGTCCCAGATGTTGAAGGCGTTCCCATTCAGGGTGAGCAGCAGGTCGTCCGAGGTGGCCTCCAGGCTTTCCCCCTGTGCAGATTCGGGGAACGTGAGTTTGTAGCGCACAGCGCTATCCGTCTTTTCGCGAGAGAAGAGGAAAAGGGCGCGTTGGTCGGAATCATCCTCCGGTTTGGCGGACTTGTAGTCGGGGAGCAGCAGTTTACGCGTGGCTGCGGTGGTCGGAGGTGGGGTAGGCGTGCCGTTGCTGCGCACGAGTACCGGGCGGGGTGTGGGGGTCGGTTGAGCTGTCTGCTCTGGTTCTGGCTGAGCTGCGGGCGTTGTTTCAGGGGTAGTCGTGGGTGGTGATTCCGGGTGTGTCTGCCCCTGCGGCGAGTCTGTGCTGTTGTCTCGACATGCCGCCATGCAGAGCAGTGGCAGCAGGTACCATACAGATAAAGAGCCGGGTTTCATGGCACGTTCGGGGCGCTGTCCTGTGGCATTGGCAGGGGGGGATTTCCCCCTGCCTGTTGATGTGGTTTGTTTGCCGGTTTTACTTTTGTTCGAGCTTGGGTGCGTTGATGAGGTTCATGACATCATCTCCCGGTTGCTGGTTGCGCGTATGGAGCTCGAGGGTTTGGTATGGGGCAAAGTAAGATTCTGGTTTGATGTTGCCGCCGGTTGCCAGTGAGAAGTAGCCGCGCTGCTGATTGAGCCGGCAGTTGATTTCGTTGTTGGGGTTGGCATCACGCGTAAAGCGATACTGGGTGGCCTGGTCCCACTCTTTGCCGGTCCAGCGCCATGCGGGGCCGAAGGTGGCACGGCGTTCGTATTTCTTGCTTTCTACGTCGCGCTTGAAGTCCTCCACGAAGCCGCAGCTTATGCCCAGTCCTCGGCTCAGGGCCTGTATGCGCCAGCAGCTCAGCAGCTCCCATTGGTTTGTTTCCGGATCCCATATATAACCAGCTAATTGGCGGAAGTCTTCGCCGTCTTCCTTCTCTATCACCAGGGTGCGGATGACCTCGCCTTCTTTCCAGTTGAAGGGGCGCATGGAGTTGCCGCCTGTGCCCTCGCCACCGAAACGGCGTGTCTGTACCAGGCGACCTTTCTGCACGAGCTTGGCGCGTTCTTCTTCAGGGGCTGCATGCGGGTTGTCGCCGCTGTCTTTGGCGTCCCAGATGGAAAAAATAGCCATGCGAACCGGTTTGCCATTGGCGTCTTTGTGCCCCAGTTCTTGTACACCTATATAGCCGCAGCTGAAGTTGTTGAGGGCAAAGTAAGTGCCCGGGGCGCTCTTCTCTATCACCGCTTCGTTGTAGGCAGCAGTATGGTTGGGTATAGTCGGCAGATAGCCAATGTGGACCGAGGTGCACTGGCGCTTGGCCATGTTCTGCGGAGCCCAGTAATCAGAATAACGGTCGGCTGTCGCCTGCTGCCCGCACAGTGCCACGAGCGCTGCGCCTGCTGTCAGAATGGTGGTTACAGGTTTCATCAGGCCTATTCTATCAGTTTTCTGTGTTTTTTGCAAGCCTAACATTATATTATAGAGAGCAACCCCATTTTTCGTATGAAGTCGAAAAATGGGGTTGGCTTGTGTCGGAGTTATGGGCAGGCTGTTGCTCCGGTGCTCAGCTGTTGGCTTTGAGGGTTGCGATAGCGGCCTGCAGGGTCGGCACGTCTTCGATGGAGATGACGGTGGCTTCTTTGCAGATGCGGCCCATCATGCCGGCGAGTGTTTTGCCGGGGCCCATTTCGATGAAGAGGGTGTGGCCTTTTGCTACGAGGTCCTGCATGCTGGCTGCCCAACGTACGGAACCGCATACCTGGGCTCCGAGCATGGCGCGCACGTCATCTGTACTGGTGACGGGGCGTGCCTCGTAGTTGCAGTATACGGGGCAGGCGGGCATCTGCATGGGAGCTGCAGCGAGTTCGGGCAGTAGTTTCTCCTGTGCGCTCTTCATGTAGCGGCTGTGATAGGCACCGGCGACATTGAGTTTTTTTGCCAGTTTGAACCCGGCTGCTTTGGCGCCGGCAACTGCCTTGTCGACCCCTTCGACCGAGCCGCTGACCACGGTCTGACCGGGGCAGTTGAAGTTGGCGACGTCGATATCGCATTCCGCAGCCAGTTTCTGTACGGCTTCGTCGTTGCCACCAATCATGGCAGCCATGGTGCTCGGGGCAGCCTGACAGGCTTCCTCCATGTAGGCGCCGCGCTTCTGTACTATCTTCAGGCCGTCGGCCATGCTGAAGGTGCCTGCTGCTGCGTGTGCTGTGAACTCACCCAGACTCAGACCGGCTGCGGCCACGGGCTCTATGTCTACTTCGCTGCGCAGTATCTCCCACAGTGCAAGCCCGTGCAGGTAAAGAGCCGGCTGGCAGTTGCAGGTGCGGGTTAACTCAGCATCCGGCCCGTTGAACATTACGTCGGTGAGTGAATAACCCAGCGCTGCGTCGGCTGCGTCCATCATGGCTTTGGCTGCCGGATATGTGTCGTAAAGATCTTTGCCCATGCCGACTTTCTGGGCACCCTGACCGGGGAAGAGTATGACTGCTTTCATGGTTGTGTGTGCAGGTGGTTTGCTTATGCTTATCTGCTGTGGATATGGTAGCGCATGCACCACCCGACGTCAAGACAAAATTAACACAATGTTAGAGTGGGCTATAGATTTTTTTACTGAAAAGTCTGGCGGTTCGGTTGTGAGGGGGGGTATATAGCGAGAGGGGATATGTGTGAGTGTTGTGGGGATGAGGGAATGGTAATGGTCTGCAAGTGAGATTATTGATATGTTGGAGTGGTTTGTATGAGGTATGAAATTGTGTGTTCCTGTTGTAGTAGGGGAAGAATATAGGGAAAACTCTGCTGATATGAGTAAAAAAAACAAAAAAATGTCTCAAAAACGTAATTAAAGCTTGCCAATTGGTGAAAAAGAAAGTATGATTGCCTTGCCACACAAATACAATTGTTTTTTATCATGAAGGAACGCGCTAGTTATACACCGGAAGAAAAGCTCAAGATTATAAAGGCTGTATTCTCCAAGAAGGTATCCATACAGACCGTTGCCAAGGAAAAGGGCATAGCTCCCACGCTCATATCGCTGTGGAAGAAGCAGGCAGAGGATGCGATGGAGGCTCGTTTTCAGCCGCAACCCAAGGGTCGCCGCAAGAGTGAGCCGACAGCTGTGGCTGCTGGTGAGGGCGAGCGCGCGCTGAAAAATGATGCTCGCAAGGCCAAGATAAAGGCTGCTCATCTCGAAGCCTCTCTTCGTGAAGCCAAGGCACGCTGTGCCAAGCTCGAAGAGCAGGTCGCCGCAATGGCTGCCACATTCGGCTGCCGCCTGGTGAAGGTACGTGCCCCCCGCAAGGGGCAGAAAGCCTGATATCGGGTGGAAAGTGACACTCGGAGATAATTTTCACCCTCACAGCTGCTGTACGGCAGGAGCTGTGGGGGTGTTTTGCTTCGGACGGGTAAACTACAGCGAAAGTTTGTGTCAGTACAACGTATTTAGATAGACATTGATTCAGACTTTCGTAAAATAGAGCTACTTTTTATCGGGCAATGTGATTTGTAATAAAAACAGACACTGTTACCTGCCATTTTCATAATAATACCACCATGATGTTTAATCCCCTCAAAGAATGGACCCGCCGCCTGGGTATGCTGGCACTCGGCGCCACGGCGGCTCTGGCATCGTGCGCACCAGTGAGTCAGGCTGCGCCGGACTACGACCAGATTGGTAAGCAGTTTTCGCTGGTGTTGCAGAATGCACACTTCTCGCGTGCTCGCTTTTCGCAGAATATGTACGAAAAGTTTTTGGAGAGTTATCTGCGCAATGTCGATCCGCAGCGTCTGTACTTCAGCGAAGAAGATGTGCAGAAGCTGCGTGAGCGCTACGTTTCGTCTTTTGGCGACTATCTGCTTGCCGGAGAAACCCGGACATTGGCCGTTGAGCTCTATACGGAGTATTCAACACGTGCGCTCCATCACATAGCACAGGCGGAAAAGATGCTCAAAGAGTACGAAAAGTCGCTGCCGGCTTTCGACTCTGACCGCACTGCACCGCGCACTCGTCGCAAGCTGCCCCGCGCTGCTAACAAGGCTGCTCTTGAGCAGGCCTGGCGTGATATGGTGGATGATATGGTGCTTACCGAGGTGCTGCGCCGTGAGAATGTAGCCCGACTGGCACAGGAGAAAGGTAAGCCCGACCCGAATGCTACTGAATTACCGGTGGCTGAGAAGTTGCAGGCCCGCTTTAAGCGCCTGCGCAATGAGGTGCAGGAGGCTGACACGGAAGACATGGTGGCCAAGCTGCTCAATGCCGTTGCTCTTTCGTATGACCCGCACAGCGACTACATGGGCGCCCGCGAGGAACAGCGCTTCAAGGATATGATAAAAGCCTCCATCGTCGGTATCGGTGCCCAGCTGCGCGAAGATGACGATGGTTCCACCCGTATCGAAGGTATCGTGAAGGGCGGCCCTGCTGCCAAAAACGGTCAGTTGAAGCTCGGCGACCGTATCGTCGCGGTAGACAGTACCAACACCGGCAACTGGACTGATATCATGTACCTGA
Organism: Akkermansia sp.; assembly: GCA_045592685.1. GTDB lineage: Bacteria > Verrucomicrobiota > Verrucomicrobiia > Verrucomicrobiales > Akkermansiaceae > Akkermansia. Next base: position 10,695 of record JAZNVF010000046.1, read on the forward strand.
GCATCGACAAGGTGGTCGAGCTCATCCGAGGCAAGAAAGGTGTATCCGTGCGTTTGCGTGTGCTCAATGCCGAGAGCGGCGAGCAGAAAGAGGTCGTCATTGTACGCGATGAGGTTCCTATGTCCGAATCTCTGGCCAGTGCCAAGGTGGTAGATGTTCACCGTGAGGGGCAGGCCCCGTATCGCGTGGGTATTCTGACCCTGCCTACTTTCTACATCGACCTCGACAGCGGTGATGTGCGCTGCGCCAGCGATGTGAAAAAACTGCTCCAGCGCATGAACAAAGAGGGTGTGAAAGGTCTGGTGGTGGATTTGCGCTTTAATGGCGGCGGTTCGCTCGACGAGGTGCGCAAGATGGTCGGTTTCTTTACCGGGGCCGGTCCCGTGGTGCAGGTGCGCGATTCCCGAGGCCACATTGAGCGCCTGACCGTGAGCGGGCGCCCGCTCTTCAAAGGTGAGGTTGTCGTTATCACCAATAAGCTCAGCGCCTCGGCATCTGAGATTTTTGCCGGTGCCATGGCAGACTATGGTCGCGCCGTCATCGTGGGCGATGAGTCCACCTACGGCAAGGGTACCGTGCAGATTCCCCGTGGCCTTGCGGATTATCTGCCCTACTTCGCCTCGCAGGAAGGTTGCGGCATGATTAAGGTGACCGTGCAGAAGTTCTACCGTATCAACGGGGCTTCCACCCAGTTAAAAGGTGTGGAGAGCGACATCGTGCTGCCTATGTCGACAGCTGCTCTGCCGATTGGCGAAGCTGAGATGGACTACGCCATGCCCTACGATGAAATCGCCCCTGCCGGCCATTACGTCAAGAATCCGCATCTGGCTCGCATTCTCCCCGAACTGCGCCGCCGCAGCAGTGCTCGCGTAGCGGCAGACAAAGACCTGCAGTACAGCAAGTGGTTCATCGACTACCGCCGTCGTATCACCGAGCAGAACTCAGATTCCCTCAACAAGGAAGTGCGCCGGAAGGAGGACTCCGAACTGCGCCGCATACAGCGCGCCAATGATGAGGAGCGCAAGACCCGCTATGCCGCCATGGCTGAGCAGGATGCCCGCAACTTCACCATTTACCGCCTGACCCTTGATGACGTGCAGGCTGATACTTTGCCCGTTGCCAGCAAGGAGGATGAGGAGAAGTACATGGAATCTGCCGAAGACCCGGAGGAGGCTCTTGTGGACGATGTGGATTACCCCTCCAACCTTGACCCCATTCTGCGCGAGTCTCTCTATATCGTTCGCGATATGATGGAACTGCGCTGAGCTCATACAGAGGATTGACTGATTAGCGAAAGGCCCATTCAACGCTGAATAGTTGAATGGGCCTTTTCACTGAATGAAAAGAGATACCGTACACAACGCAACCATGGAACCGCTCCCCGTTTCTGCCCCCTCCTGTCGCCTGAGAGATTTGCCGGCCGACACACTGCCGCGAGAGAAACTGCTCAGCGCCGGGCGCTCTGCGTTGAGCGACGAAGAATTGCTGGCCATTTTTCTGCGTACCGGATTGCGCGGCTGCAATGTGCTTGAACTTGCCGCCCGGTTGAAACAAGCTGCCGGTTCACTGGCCAATCTGGGCAGTATGGAAGCAGCTGATATTGCAAATCTGCACAAGGGGGTGGGGGATGCCAAGGCTGCTACGCTGGCGGCTGTTTTCGAGCTGGGGCAGCGCGCGGCGAGAGAGCAGGTAGAGCGCAGTGCTATCTGCACGGCCCGGGATGTCTATAACCTGCTGGTCGGTGAGTTGCGCTACGAAACGCAAGAAATCATGGTTGTGCTGCTGCTCGATACCAAGCGTAAGCTCATACGCAGCGAGCGTGTGGCAGCCGGTACTCTCAGCCGTTTGTTGGTGCACCCTCGCAATATCTTCGGCCCGGCTTTCCAGTACCACGCCGCTAAAATCATCATCGCTCACAATCACCCCAGTGGCGATGTATCCCCCAGCAAGCTGGACGATGAGCTGACTCGTGCCATGAAACAGGCCGCCGATATCCTCTGCATACCCTTGCTGGATCATGTGATTATCGGCGCTCCCACTGTTGCACACCCGTGCCCATACTACAGCTACGCTGAATTTGATAAACTCAGTTGACATATTTTTACCAATACCGTGAAAGATTACCACACTCACCATTACAACCCGGCAGGCGGTACTATCTGCGCTGTAACCCGTGCGGATTGGGAGCGCGTGGCCACCACACCGGGCATGACCCCGGCATTCGGCGTGCACCCCTGGCATGTGCAGGGGGTAGATGTTGCGGAGCTTGCATTCGACCTGGATGACTGGCTGAGCCGCTATCCCGGAGCAGATGTCGGTGAAACCGGGCTCGATGCCACAGATACTCACTCTGCGACTCTGGAGCAGCAGCGCCTTTTATTGCACATTCACCTGGGCGCGGCTTTCCGGCACGATCGCCTAGTGCATTTGCACGGCGTGCGAGCCTGGTCTGAGCTGCTTGCTATTCTCAAAGAGCGGGCTCGCTGCAATACCCTGCCGCGTGTGCTGCTGCATGCCTGGAACGGCTCGCATGAGCTCGCGCGCGAATTCCTTGCCCTTGGTGCTGTGTTTACAGTGGGTAGCCGCGAGTTGAGCCATTCGCGTGCGCCGGAACGCTACGCCCGTATACCCGATGGTCGTATATTTCCTGAGAGTGATGACTCTCCCGCAGATTGGCCGCGCACGCTGGCGCTTTTCAATCTGCTGCGTCGGGGTATCGGGGGCTGAATCTGCCGCATGCGCTGAAGTTCGGCATACCCTGGCTTTGCACTTGACGGTACAGAAGTGGGGTGATATATAAGAGAACCGAGTGCACCGGGAACTACAGGGTGTTGGTGATTATGGAAGCGGAAAACGTAGAAAAGGCATTTGGCATAGCGGCTGATGATCAGTCGGTGGTTGTACCGGCTCTGCTGGTTCCCGGTCCGGGGGCTGAGTTGGCGGGGGCTGCCAGGCAGCTCTCTGAGCGGGATATGACAGCCCTGCTGCAAACTCCCCGCCTGCGGTCGTTGCGTGAACGCTATACCAGCCTTGCACAGGCGGTCGAAATAGCTCTTGACTTCATGAAGTGGGTGCAGACTCAACCCATGGCGGAAAGTGTGCTCTTGAGGGCCGAAGAGGGGGTGGATTACTGGTTTGCCGGCGATTTACATGCATCGTTCGAGGTCTTGCTGCGAGCATTTGCGCTGGCGCGTGAGCGAAGGCAGAAGAGTGGTCGCCGTGCATGCCTGGTATTACTGGGTGATATCATTGATCGTGGTACGGAAGATTTGGCTTGCCTGGCGATGGTGGAGGATTGGCTGATGCGCGGAGAGATGGATGGTGTGAGCTTGCTCTGTCTGCGGGGAAATCACGATGTGGCTCTGCAGCGTGCTGTTCGCGGCGGATTTCGTTCGAATGTGGTGCCGGCTGAAACGGCGGATGTGCTTTGCGACATGTACTCAGTTCCCGGAGAACGGGGAGCTGCTGAAACACTGGGCTGCGCCGCTATCGAACTGGCCGCCACACGCCCGGTATTGGCTGAGATTACAAATCTGGGGACAGGTCCGCAGGGGGGCTCCCTTTTACTGGTACACGCCGGTTTGCCACATACGGATTTGCAGGAGCAGGCTCGCTGTAAATGGACCGAGTTCAGCCGACTTACCCAACGCCCGCTCCATGAGAGTGTGCCCGACTGCGAGTGGGAATTATGGACGGAGGATTTTTTGTGGAACCGCATGCGCCCCGGTCTGAAGAGCCTGGCCCCGCGCCGGGGATTTTCCGGCAATCTGATGGGTGCTGATGATGTGAACGCATATCGGCGCCTGCACTATGACCTCACGGGGCGCGCTATCTGCTGCCTGGTGCGCGGGCACGACCACATTCCGGCCGGCTGGTGCCTGTATAGTTACCACCCTGTGTACAATACTCACCTTGGTGATGGTGCGCAGCTGGATTGTACGGTTTTGGGTATCAATACTATGCACTCTGTTGGTAACCCTATGCTCCAACATGCCCGCCCCATGCTGGTGCACTGGCAGCGCGGGGCACAGAATATGCTGTTGCATAATCTCATGCCCGTTTGAACCGGTACCTCGCCCGGGTATTGTTCAGGTTCGGTGCAGGCTTGTGCCCGGACTTGTGAGTACGTGTTTTACAGCGGGTTGTAGCGGGTGTTGGTGCACCGGGTGATGGTATGCTCCTGCAGGCACTGCAACAGTTCCAGACGCCCGTTCGCCAGTACAGAGGCTCGTGAAAGTTGCAATCCGCAGGCTATGGCGATAGATGCGGCCGTGTCGCTTGCCGCCGGGTCTCGCACGACTACGCCTTCCGCAGCCAGGGCGGGGAAGCGGTATTCAAACTCTTCGCGGTTCTCCACTCGGGCGGGAACACCCAGTTCTTGTAGGGTGCGCGGCATCCACGGGCGCATGGTGGCGGTGCTCAGTTGCACAGTGCAGCCGGCTTTCAGTGCGGCCATCAGGGCGATTGCCAGGTCCGTGTCGGCGGTCTCCTTTTCTGCGCGCAGGCAGATACTCAGCGGGCTGTAGTACAGCTCGGTGGGTTCCCCGGGGTGATTGCAGATCAGTCTGGTGGTGCCGAACTCGTTTTCCCACCAGTATGAGATGGAGTCTGCCGCTGTGGTGAGCCGCATAGCTTCGTCGGGACCGGGTTTGGGAACCAGGGTTTCCCATGGAGCGAAGGGCATGTTGCGTTGGCGCCCGCGGCGCTGAGGTCGGGCGTTCTCCTGCCAGGTTGCAAGAGCTGTCAGGAAGTTCGGGCCACCGGGCAGGGGGGTGGAACCCGGCCCTGATGTGTGGGTTGACCCGAAGGGGCGCAAGCCGGGACGGGCTGCGGGACAGCAGTTGATGCAGAGGTGAGCTGTACCGGCGAGCGCTTGCTGCCAGGCGCAGGTGTCGGTCTCGACGGTAGAGTAGATAGCGGCAGCACAACCGTGAGATAGCTCTCGCTGCATGGCAGCGGCGGCAGCTGTGCTTTCTACGCGCATGAGGGCGAGAATGGGGAGCCCGGCGATGGTTTTCAGCTCGGGGCTTTCGCTGTTCAAGCCGGTGAGAATGCCCGGTTGCCAGGTGAGGGAACCCATTTCGAATGTGCGAGGTTGCACGAGCCAATCGAGTTCTGAGTTGTCAGTCCTGGTATAGGTGAGCAGGGCTGATTGTGCGGGAGTCAGTAGTGTGGGCAGGGGGCCGAGTTGGGCACCCTCGCGGTTACCGGGCTCGGCCCGCAGGCTGCTGATGGCATCTTTAAGCGCATTGATGAAAAGGTGATTGTCGTATACATCAGCATGTACCAGCAGTATGTGAGGAGCTGTGGGGCAGCAGCCTGAGCGCCGGAAAGCTGCTGCGCAGAGGTCGCGTATGGCCTGCTGCCAGTCACCTCGCGGGGCAATGTATACTGAGGTGCCGCCGTAGGGGGTACTGCTGAGCGTGGCTGAGGGTTTGCCTGTGGTTACCCGCTGCACAATGTCAGGGCTCAGACCGGTGAGTACACCGTCCACCTGCGGGGCGGTCATGAGTTTGAGGGCTATTTCGTTGTCCAGCCCGGGCAGCAGCTGTAGCGGCTCAATACCGCTTTCGTGCAGTATGGCAGTGAGTTTGTGAGCGAGTAGAGTGGTATAAGCTGCGGGTTTGTAGATGATGCTGTTGCCCATGACGTGTGCAGCTGCTATTGCGGCCACAGCGTCTGACAGGGGGTGTATGTTGCCGGGAGCTACAACGATTACCCCCAGTGGTTCGGGGCTGGTGCCGTCGCGCAGACCGTCGGCAGCGGCACTCTGCTCGTAGTAGCGGGCGGCATCGATGGCATTGCGTAGTTCTTCTTCGGCATCGGCGTATGTGAAACCGGCGTCGCGCACCAACAGGGCTGCCAGTTCGGTGCGGTGTTTGCCGAGTTTGCGAGCCAGGCGCAGCAGGTTGTTCAGGCGCTCTTCTTCTGTCTGGTTATCCTGGCCGACCGCCCGGGCTGCCAGCTGTACCACCTTGTTGACGGTGCTGAAATCTGCTCCGGTGAAGCGATAATCCTCAAGCCCCGGGGTGATGAGTGAGCGGTGTATGCAGGTGAGTGGGCTGGGTTCCTCGCAATTGCCGACTATCAGCGGTAAGGGTGACTGCGTGCGCTCCAGTTCGGCTGTGGCTGCGGCGTAGAATGCATCCGTCGCGGCGCGGTCTGTACACTGCACGGGGCTGCCTGTGAACTCGGTAGGGGGCGGGGTTGTGGTGCTGTTGGGGGATTCTTCGCGCCCGCTCAACGCTGCCAGGAAGTGCTGGCGCATGCGTGCCCAGCCCATGTCAGCCGGTTCTACCGAATAGCCGTGGGTCAGGTAGCTGTCCGGGCGGGCCAGTTCGTTTACCAGTTCGAGCAGGTAACCTTCGAAACCGTATATGTCACCCTCTTCGGCTGAGGTGCCGATGGTGAGTACAACCTGTGCCCCTTGCGAGGCGAGCAGGCGCCCCAGGTGGTTGCCCAGTCCTGCGCGGAGGACGAAGGGGGGCATCCCCTTGCGACCGCTGCGCCCCCAGTCGAGCAGAGCGTAAGCCAGGTCGAAGGGGTTGTGCGTGGCAATGACGGGAGTGATGGCACTCTTCTTGCAACTGATGGCCTGGTGTACCAGTTGCTTGTAGCGGGATTCGGTAGCGGCTTTGTTCGGTGCTGCTGCGCTTTCTGCGCCGTAGAGAAAAGCACACTTGCGCTCGCTGCTCAGGGCAGAGCCCTTGGTGAGCATGACTTTCAGCGGGCTGCCTCCCTTGGCAGCGCGGGCAGTAGCCCATTCGCACAGCTCGCGCAGCAGGGCAGGTGCAGCATTCAGATATGCCGGTATTTCGAGCAGAATGTTAGCCTGATAGAGCTTGCGGTCACTCAGGGCGCGTTTGCAGCCTTCTATCACAATGGGCAGCAGGGCGGAGTTGCCGGCCTCTACGATGATAGGGCGTGAGTTTTCGCGCTCCCCGAGGTTTTTGAGCAATTCGGTGAGTTTGTTGCTCAGCTCTGCAGCTCCGAGACCGGGAGCATAGGGGCTCAGCGAGGGGCAGAGTCGCAGCGGTTGCACAACCAGACCGGTTTCAGGGTGAGCTGCGGTCAGAGCGGTGAGGTTTTCGCAATAGCCGGTTACTCCTTCGTTGCCAAATACTGCGGGGGTCAGCGGGTTGAGCGCGAGTGTCAGGCCGGCTGCGGCAAGATCACGCACGTGCCGACGTGCCTTGTCACCCTCCGACAGGGTAAGCTCACCAAAGGTGGCGCGGAATATGCGACGCACTTCAGCCATGGCGGCACCTTGTATGCTGGTCGCTGCCATGGTGGCCGCGCGGAATCGTATGCGGGCCATGGTGCTGAAGATGGTGGGTACACCGCCGTATTGTGCGATGAGGGTTCGCAGGTTGTCTGCCTGCAGGTGCTGAGGTGCGTGTAGTACTTCAGCGCAGAAACGACGCAGGAAATCGCGGTTTTTTTCGTCGGTTGCCAGGCGGCTCAGAGCCGCCAGTAAGGTGCGTTCGTCGGATTTCAGGCGTCGCAACGCCTCGGTATGCACATCTTGTGCCAAGTCGGCGGCCCGCTGGGCCAGGGTGCGGTCATCCCATTTTTTGCTTGCTGCTTCCTGTACTTTTGCGCTGATATCCGACTCACCCATAACGTGTGCCTATTCTATCCTGTCAGGCTCCCGCTTGCAAGTTCAAATTACGGCTTGCTGTGTCAATCGGCTCAGTTTTTGATAGCACTCCAGTCAACTTGACGAGGTACGAGGTCGCGTATCAGAGCGCGCAGGTGGCTTTCGGCCTGCTGTTCGGTTATGCCGACTTCTTCTCCCCAGTGGGTGCCGACCTGTATGTAAGCCCAGCGCTGAACCTGCCCGGTTGCCATGCGTGCCCAGATATCGCGCCAGGTGCGTACCAGGTGAGAGCAGCAAATGGTGTCGCTGCCTACGAAGAAGTAGTAGTGTATGTGTTTGATGTTGTGTCCGGCTTTGTTGTCTATCAGTGTGTAGGAACTCAGTCGTCGCAGAGTTATCTTGCGACCATCTGCCAGGGTGAGCTTCTCGTCGCGACCCTCGATGCTCAGGTGTCCCTGCGCGGGCAGGCAACGTTCGGGGCGGTGAATCGAGTTATTCAGGTCGCTGCCTGAGTATACGAATGATACGCTGACGGGGGGCTCTTCTTTTTCGTAAGTGAATGGGTTGATGTGGTGGTAGATGGCCTTGCTGAACTTGGTGTCGTCTGCCAGCATGATTCGCTCTTTCTCGCTTTCCTGAGTTTTGACGCCGTGCCAGCCGGGTAAATCATACTCAATCGGCAAATCCGGGTTTGCCGCTGAGGGGAGTAGCTTGGTCTGATGGGGTATCAGGGGTATCAATCCCAGTATCAACCCCAACAGTACGGGCGGGGCAAAACGTCGGAGGATGTTTTTCATGCCTGAGTGTCTCCTTTCTGCGGGGTGTTCTGCCTGCGGGTGACTACCCGGCGCTTGTGAATGAAGGGAAATTCACCGCTCAGCAGGCTGTGCAGTATTACCAGTCCCAGCAGGCTGGCCGGGAAGAAGAACATGAGCCCGGACCAGTCGTGCCAGGTTTTGCCGGCAAAGGCCGGGTTGATGTATTCGGCGCAGACAAAGATGCTTGTCACGCGGAAGGCGTTGCCCAGTATGGCCAGGGGCAGAGCACTGAGAGCCAATATCAGGCGTTTCCACAGTGCTAGTTTGTGAGCCAGGTAGGCCCAGGCTATCGATATCATCAACAGAGCCATGAGTGAGCGCATGCCTGAGCATCCGCCGGCTATGCTGTAGCTGTCCCAGTTCGATGTGGCAGAGGCTACGGTGGTGCCCTCAAGCAGAGTCTCAACTCCGCATACCCCGGCTCCCCAGTGTGCCATTTGTGCGGAAATCTGCTGCATGCCTACCGTTGCCTGTTGAAAACCGGGCAGCGGTATGGCCATCCACAGAAAGAAAATCGGGAAGGCGGTTTTGCGTGCGGTACGCCACCCCAGGTGGCACCACACAATCCCGTGAAGCAGGAATGGTATGGCCCCGACTGCAATGCGTGGCTGGTGGCTGCGTGCTGCCACCAAGCACAGAAAGCCGCCGACCAGTACCTCCCACAGCCCGTGCAGGGTGGGGGCAGGGTGTTCCCCTCTGAGGTTCTGCATGGCGTGCCCGAACATGTAGATGCTCAGCAGGGGAACCAGCCAACCGTGTTCGTAGTCGGTAGACGGGTTCCAGGCAGATTGCAGCCATGTCAGCGCAGATTGTTGACCTTCTACAAATCCGTAATAAAACAGCATGAAATAAGCTACTATGGCTATATATAGGCCAATAGAGTACCAGTCGATTGGTTTTAAGTGGGATGTGATGGGTTTTTCTTGTGTACTCATGTGCGCGGACGGAAAAAAATGTGACCTTTCGTGCTTTTAGTATTGCAATTTTTGCGAAAATGTCAAGAATAGTTGCGCACACATTCCCCTTGCATACATGAAAATCATCAGCGGAACAGCACATCCACAGTTAGCCAGTGACATTGCAGCGCAGCTGGGCCTGCCCCTTTGCGATGCTACTGTTAATACCTTCCCCGATGGGGAGAGTTTTGTTCAGATTAATGAGTCCATTCGCGGAGAGGACGTCTTTATTGTACAGCCGACCTGCCCGCCCACCAACCACAATCTGATGGAATTGCTGGTGATGGTGGATGCCGTGCGCCGTGCCAGCGCCAGCCGTATTACCGCCGTTATGCCCTTCTACGGCTATGCTCGTCAGGATCGTAAAGATAAACCCAGAGTCCCCATTACCTCCAAGTTGGTTGCTAATCTGCTCACGGCTGCCGGTGTCAACCGCGTGTTGACCATGGATTTACATGCTCCCCAGATTCAGGGCTTCTTTGAAATCCCCGTAGATCACCTCTATTCTCTGCCTGTGCTTATCAAGCACCTGAAGGAGAAGTATGTGAAGGATATCAACAACCTCGTTGTCGTTTCCCCCGACATTGGTGGTGTGAAGACGGCTAAGAGTTACGCCAACATTCTCGGTACTGATCTCGCCATTGTGGCCAAGCAGCGTATCTCCGCTACGGAGGTGAACGCTCATGCTCTCATTGGCAGTGTGGCCGGTAAGGATGTTCTGCTGGTGGATGATATGACGGAGTCCGGCGGTACACTTTGCGCTGCTGCCAAGATTCTTAAGGAGCACGGGGCTGCTCGTATCTTTGCCGGTGTATCGCATGCCGTGCTTAACGACAAGGCGCGCGCTCGCATAACCGACAGCCCGCTTGAGTGCCTGCTTACTTCCGACTCTGTGCCCATGGCCTGCGGTTGTGAGCATGTGGATACCGTAAGCATTGCGCCGCTCTTTGCTCAGGCGATTCTCAACATTCACAACAACGCTTCGGTTACCCATCTTTTCGATATCTGATAACCGATAGTTTGCATTGTCAGTGCCGCCCTGTTTCGCTTTTTGCCGGAACAGGGCGGTTTTCATTTGCAGGGGATGTGTAATTTTACGTTGACAGTACAGCACAGATGCAGTACAATAGCTCCATGGCTGGGGTATACTTTAACGGCAATGAAAATCTGACGTCGACACCGTCCTTATATCTGCCCAATCGGGTGAATGCTGCGGTATTGCGTGAGCTGGAGCGCGCGCTGGATGGTGCTGGTAGTGTGGCCTATATGGTAGAAGAAGTGCTGGCTCCCGAGCCTGAAGTAGCGCGTTTTCTCAAGCGTCGCAAGGTGCTTACGTTCAATTTCCGAAAAGCGAATGTGAAGATATTGCGTGAGCAGTTGCTTTCTCTCATGCAAGAGGGGCTCGATGTTGTATTCGTACCCGGTAAGCCCAATAGTACCATGGGGTGTATATCGGACGTACCTATGCCTTTCATGATGCAGCTTGCTGCATTGCACATCGCTCCTGTGCCGGTATTTGTCGGTATGTATCGTGAGAACCTGTGGCGTACTTTCTGCACTGATAAAACGGCGGAGGATATTGTCATATCCGTGTTGCCCAAGCTGAGTCCCGGCCCGCTGACCGGGGAACGTGTGCTTGAGGTCTGGATGGAGGCATCCGCCGAAGAGTTTACCCGCCGTCCCATTTTGCAGACTTCTATCGCCCGCCTGTTGGTTGAGGGCTTGCGGAAGAATGGAAAGACGGAACTTATCGACGGCATGGATGGCTCTCGTCTGCCCTTCTACAAGATGCTCGGTGTTGCCATGGCGTTGGGTAAGGAGCTCCGCAAGATTCTCGGTGATAAGGAACGCCGTGTTGGTGTGCTGTTGCCGCCGGGTAAGGGTGGCGTGATAGCAAACTACGCATGTATATTGGTCGGTATCGTGCCGGTGAATATCAACTACACCTCGTCAGAACCGGCTTTCCGCAGTATCGTACGGCAGAGCGGCATCACCCGTTTTATCTCCGCTCGTACCTTCATGAGCAAGCTGCCGCAGTTCCCCTGGCCCAAGGGGGATGCCATCATCCATCTCGATAAGACCCTGAAGGGCATCGGTATGGCCAGGATTGCCGGCTGGGTGGCTTTTGCGCGTATGGCCCCCATGCCGCTCATCAATGCCCACTTTAAACTCGACACATACAGTGGCGATGATGAGGCTGCACTGCTCTTCACCTCCGGTTCCAGCGGTGAACCCAAGGGTGTGGCTCTCACCCACCGCATGATTATTGCAAACACCACTCAGCTGCTCAGTAAGGTGTATCTCGAACCCGGTAACAAGTTCCTGTGCAGTCTGCCTATCTTCCACAGCTTCGGGCTCACCATCAGTACCATGTTGCCCGCACTCTATGGTTTCGGCATGGTTACCTACCCCTCTCCTCTTGAGGCCAAGAAGCTCAACGAGCTTATCGAAGAACATAAAATCAGCCTTGTCGTATCTACCCCCACCTTTGCCCGCAGCATGCTGCGCCGCGCCGGGGCAGATACTTACAAAACCGTCAAATATTTTGTGGTCGGGGCCGAGAAACTGCAGAAGGCCGTGGCTGATGAATTTGCCCGGAAATGCGGTTTGACCGTGCTGGAAGGCTATGGCCTGACCGAGACTGCCCCTGTCTGCTCCGTGAATCTGGATGACGCCGGCTCTAGCCCTGAACAACCCTTCTTTGTGCCCGGTCGCCGTTTTGGCTCCGTGGGACCATTGTTACCCGGACTTGCTGTGCGCCTGACTGACCCGGATAACGACGACGTGCGGCTACCGCTTAATGAGCAGGGGATGATTTGGCTCAAGGGGCCGAATGTGTTCAAGGGCTACATCGGGCGGGAGGATCTCAACGCAGGTATTTTCCGCGATGGGTGGTTTAAGACCGGTGACCTGGGCAAGGTTGACCTCAACGGTTTTCTGACTCTGGGCGGGCGCCGCTCACGATTCTCGAAAGTGGCTGGCGAAATGGTACCTCACGAGGTGGTGGAAGACGCCATCGAGGCCTACGTGGAGAAGCCGGCTGATTTTGCCGGGCGAGCCGTAGCCGTGGTAGGTGTACCCGATGCCCAGAAGGGCGAGGCACTGGTGCTGCTCTCCTGTGTGCACACCGCACAGCTGCCGCAGGCGCTGGATGCTATACGAACACACATGGTCGAACAAGGGCTGCCACGCTTATGGTGTCCGCGTGAAATTATACCCGTCGAGAGCATACCTGTGCTGCCCACCGGTAAAATGGATTTGCGAGGTTGCCAGATACTGGCTAACGAGGCTCTGGGCTTGCAGTAAAGAGGAAGGTTTGTAAAGGATATGATGGTCCCATTTCTCAGGAAGGTGTGTGCTGCACTCGCAGTATGGGTATTGCCCGGCAAACTTACCCGCAGTTCGCCACCTCCGACTAACGATGTTCCCCCGGCACAAGCTGAGAAGTGTGAAGTGGAAGGTGTGGAAAATCTCTATAAAATCACCCCCGAGCTGTACCGCTCGGGGCAGCCTACTCCCCAGGGATTTGCCAATCTCCAGGCCATGGGTGTGCGAACCGTGCTTAATATGCGTGAATACCACGACGATGCTCGCAAGGCTCGCCATACCAACCTGAATCTGTTGCGCTACCCTGTCGGCACCAGCGATGTAACCGAGCAAGATGTAGAGAACTGCCTGCGCATGCTGCTGGCGGCCCCTAAGCCGGCGGTGTTGCATTGTTGGCACGGCAGTGATCGCACCGGTATCGTTGTCGCGGCCTGGCGCATCCTGTTCGAGGGGTGGACTGTCGGTCAGGCTGAGGTTGAGTTCCGCATTCCTGCCTACGGACACCATGATTTCTGGTATGGCAATCTGGTCAAGTTAATGCGCGAAATAGACTGGCCGGCCATGCGCAATCGATTGATGTCAGAAACATGAAAACACGTTTGCTATCTCTGGTGCTGGGACTGTCGGCCCTGGTACAGGCAGCTTGTACCGCAGCCCCGCCCCCGGTGCTGGCTGTGCAACAGCTCCCCTCAGCACAGGCTGTTGACTTGCAGGGGGTGGAGAACCTGCACCGTGTCAACTCCGTGTTATACCGCTCGGGGCAGCCTGATGCGCAGGGGTTCAGTAATTTGCAGTCACTCGGCGTGCGCTCGGTGCTCAACCTGCGCGAGTATCACAGCGATATTAAGCGCGCGGCTCATACCAATTTGCAGCTTTTGGAACACCCCATGGCTGCTGGGGCTGTGACTGAGCAGGATGTCGAGACTTGTCTCAGTCTGCTCGCGCAGGCGCCCAAGCCAGTGCTCGTGCATTGCTGGCATGGCAGCGACCGCACAGGTATCATTGTCGCGGCCTGGCGCATCGTATTCGAGGGTTACAGCGTGCAGGCCGCCGAGGCTGAGTTCCGCGATGACCGTTTCGGCCACCATGAGTTCTGGTACGGTAACCTGGTTGAGCTTCTGCGCAGTACCGACTGGAATGCCATGCGCTCCCGTCTGCAAAAAGAAAAGTAAGGTTCGCTGAGAGCCCCGACTATCACATTTTATGGGTCAGTCATCCTTTAATGATACGCTTGTTCCTGAAATAGAACCGAATCAACCGATCTACAGCAGCACACCGTTGCCTGTCGGGAGCCGTGTAGGGGCTTATCTCATTTGTCGTGTGCTGGGGCAGGGCGGATTCGGTATCACCTACTGTGCAAAGGAAGAGCTGACCCGGCGAGAAGTTGTTATCAAAGAAAATTTTCCGGCGGAATTTGCCCTGCGGGATGAGCAAACCCTCGACGTGTACCCCAAGTCTGCTCCCGGTTACGATGAGCTTTTCGAATGGTCGATGGCGAGTTTCATCAAAGAGGCTCGCACCCTGATTGGCATTCCCACGCATTCGAATGTTGTGCAAGTACTGACAACATTCGAAGAGCATCACACGGTCTACATCGTCATGGAACCCATCCGGGGCAAAAATTTGGAAGACCTCTACCCCATTGCCACAGGTTCATCGCCAGCGCGCACGATGGATGAAAGTCAGTTGTTGTCGTTCCTGAAAAAAAATGCTCATGGCACTGGAGCACCTGCACCGCCACGGCGTGATACACCACGACATCAAACCGGCCAATGTCATGGTGTCCGACAGCGGAGAGCCGGTCATTGTGGATTTCGGCGCCGCCCGCCCGGCAAACGGCTCCCGGGCCACCAATGTGCGAACCGACGGATATGCCCCGCCGGAGGTTGTGCTGGCAGGTGGTAAAATTACTCCGGTTGCCCACCATGACCTGTATGCCCTGGGGGCGACCTGCTACCGGCTTATGTCAGGGCAGTACCCGGGGTATGATGAGGATTACAGAATGTCTAAGGATTCGGTGCTGACGTCCCGCTTCAGCGCCCAACTGTTGAAAACTCTCGATAAAGCATGCGATTTTACCCCCTCTCGCCGCTGGCAGTCCGCGCAGGAATGGCTCCGGGCTCTGGCAGCTGTCCCCGAGCCGGCTCCGGCAGTCCAGAGCTATGATCCTCGGCATCCGTTCAGAACACTGTCTGCCCCCGAAAAGAAAAGTTTCTGGGACAGTATGACCGGCGCGGTAACTATTTGCGGAATTTTTGACATTATAGCGGCATTGTGGATAGGAATCGTCGGGTGGGAATCTTCTTGGGGGCTGTTCGGCTGCATAATCTTACTATTCATCTGCATAATCTTAAATGTGGTTACCCTTGGCGAATGGATGGGGGCGAGAAAGAAAAAGAAAGCGCAGGAATAAGCCCTGCCGGGACGGCGGCGTTTCGGTTCAAAAGGTTGAACTATAAACATCATGCCAGATTCATCTACTACTGTTATCAGCCCCTCTTCCCCCGAGCTGCCGCCGGGGTATGAGCTGCTGAACTTCACCATTGAGCGCAAGCTGGGACGTGGCGGGTTCGGTATCACCTACCTCGCACGCGAGACATCCAGTGAGCGCTCCGTGGTGATAAAGGAGAACTTCGTGCAAGAGTGCTCCATGCGCAACACGGCCAGTCACACGCTGGCGCCCTCCGGCGATGAGGGGCGCCACCTGTACGAGTGGGCATTGACACGCTTTCTGGATGAGGCGAAGGTGCTAATCCGCCTGAACCACCCCTGCATTGTACAGGTGCTGACAGTGTTCAAAGCGCTGGGTACCGCCTATTACGTGATGCCGCTGGTGAAGGGTACAGAGCTGCACCGGGCAACCCCGGCACCGGGGAATATCAATGAGGTCTGGCTGCGCCCGGTGCTGGAACAACTGCTGGGTGCTCTTGGTTACCTGCACGGGCAGGGTCTGCTGCACCGCGATATCAAACCCTCGAACATTCTGCTGCGCCCTGACGGCAGCCCGTTGCTCATCGACTTCGGCACGGCGCGCGAAAAGATTCCACCCACACCCTCACCCATGTGGGTACGCCGGGCTACAGTCCGTCTGAACAGTTCACCACCCACGGCAAAAACGGCCCGTGGACAGACCTCTACTCGCTGGGGGCTACCTGTTACCGCCTTATCACCGGTGAAGTGCCGCAGGATGCCATCTCGCGCCTGGAGGAAGATGACCAGCGCCCGCTGGCCGGCCGTGCAGAGCTGAAAAGGCGCTTCTCGCACGAATTCCTGGCCACCATCGACAAGGCCATGTGTGTAGCCCGCCGCGACCGCTGGCAGTCCGCACAGGAATGGCTGGCAGCACTGCAACCCAAGCCGGCTGAAACTCCGGTTAAATCCGCGCCGACCAACCGCCAATCAGCAGAGCGAAAACCTGCTGAGGAGTCCTCCGAAACCACCTCTGAGACGGACGTTGATACCATGGTGACAGGAATGGCGTTTGGCTCGATCATCGAGGTTATATACTTAACGTTTCTCGGTATCAGTTTCTGGACTTGGGAGGATAGTGCAGGGAGTCTCCTCGGACTTTTGGTCGGGGCGTTCTGTGGATTAGTCGGCGGCGCACTTTTGGGTGTTGCGTGTGCGTGGTTCGGTATAAAAGTAAGTAAAATCAAGGGTAACTTTATAGGGACGTTAGCCGCCATCTTCGTATATGTGCTAGCTGCCTTCGTGTGCTGGATTTGTTTTTATTGTTGAATATTTTTACCTGTTGACGTGATTATAGGCTTGCCATTCAGTGAAGAGTATGCTACAATGCACTACCCGCAGGCCGTGGGGAACAGACTATTTTTCCATCCATGAAAGTTGAACTCATCGAGAAAGCTGCACAGATTGTAGGCGATAACCAGCTGCTGGTCAACATCGTATCCAAGCGCGTGCAGCAGTTGAACCAGGGGGCAGACCCCTTCGTGCCCACCACTCCCGAGATGGGCAGCGGCGATATTGCTCTCACGGAGATTGTGGAGGGCAAGCTCGTATGGCGCGAGGCCGGTGACGAGAGCTCCCATATTTCCGGCGCTGACCTGGAGGACGACCTTTTCATTGACGAGAGCGGTGACATGGGTATTCCCACAGAAGACGACCGTACCATTACCGCCACCATCGATCTGTAAATCCCCTTTCCAAAACAACATCAGGTCCGGTAGCCGGTACAGCCCCGGTAGCCGGACTTTTTCTTTATCAACCCCATATACCACTTCACCACCGCCATGGCCAAAAAGCCCGCACCGCAATCCAACCTCATCGCCAGCAACAAGAAAGCAGGGCGCGACTACGAAATACTCGGTAAGCACGAGTGTGGTATCGAGTTGCGCGGTACCGAGGTGAAATCCATACGCGAAGGGCGCGTGAATATCGCGGATGCTTTCGCCCGTGTGGAGAAAGGCCAGCTGTTCCTTTACGGCTGCGACGTGCAGCCCTGGGAGACGGCGGGCAAGTGGTTCCAGCACGAGGCCAGGCGCCCGCGCCGCCTGCTCATGCACAAGCGCGAAATCCTGAAGCTCGAAATTCAGCAGGCTCAGAAAGGCTTTGCCCTGCCGCTGCTGCGCCTGTACTGGAAAAACGGTAAGGTGAAGGCCGAAATCGGCATCGGTCGCGGCAAGACCCACCGCGACCAGCGCTATGACCTGAAGGCACGCGTCGAGATGATGGAGGCGCGCCGCGAGGTCACCCGCTTCAACAAAGGGTTCTGATTCTTTTCCCTACACCCCCCCCATATAGCTATGACGACGAAAAACATACTCATAACAGCCATGTGCGCCCTGTTAGGGCTCAACATGTTGCAGGCAGAGGAAACTGCGGCACCCGTGCAGCTCGCCGCCGACAGCAAGCTCACTCACCCCTTTTACCAGGATAAACCCTACCCCGCCTGGTCGCAGATGACCGCTGCTCAGGGGCTGGCAGATGTGCGTGCCGGTATGGAGCTGGCTCGCGAGCGCATTGCCGCCATCTGCCGTGTCCAGCCGCAGGAAGCGACCTTCGAGAACACCTTCCTGGCCCTTAACCTTGCGGCAGATGAACTGAGCCAGGCTCAGAGTTACCTGCACCACCTTTCCTCCGTCATGGACAATGAGGAGCTGCGCCGCGTGCAGGAAGAGCTCATCCCTGAGCTCACGGCCTTCGACGCCGAACTCACCGCCAATGGGCAGCTGTGGAGTGTTATCAAAACAGCCGCCGCTCAACCCTGGGTGAAGGAACTTTCCCCCGCCAAACAGCGCTTTGTGCAGCAGACGGTCGATGGGTTTGTGGACGGCGGTGCTGACCTGCCCGCCGACAAAAAGGCCCGCAAGGCTGAAATAGAACGGGAACTCTCGCAGCTTACCAACAAGTTCGCCGAGAACGTGCTCGACTCCACCAATGCCTGGAGCCTGCTTATCACGAACAAAGATGAACTCGCCGGTATGAGCGAGGACTGGATGAGCAAAGCCCGTGCCGAGGCTCTCGCTCGCGGCATGGGAACTGAGCAAACTCCCGCCTGGCTGGTAACACTCGATTACGAGAGCGTGGGCACCGTGCTGCGCGATTGCGAGGTCGAACTCACCCGTAGGATGTGCTGGCAGGGCCAGTGTACCGTGGGTGCTGTGGGGCAGTGGGACAATGAGCCTATCGTTGCCCGCGTGATGGAGCTACGCCGCGAACTGGCAGAGCTGCTGGGCTTTGCGTCTTACGCTGACCTGACAACCCACCGCCGCATGGTAGGCGGTGGTGAGAATGCCATGCAATTCATCGACGGCATGGCGGCCAAGGTGCTGCCGTCTTTCCGCGCGGAGATTCAGCAGGTACTTGATTATGTGTCTGCCCGGGAAGGTGAGCGGGTCATGTTCCTCGACCCCTGGGATCGCCGCTACTACCTCAGGAAGATGTCTGAGGAGCTCTACAACTTCAATGCTGAAGAAGTGCGCCCCTACCATCAGGCCGAGACGGTTATCGCCGGCATGTTCTCCATCTACAGCCACCTGTTCGGCGTGAACATCAGCGAGCTGCCCGTCGCCTGCCTGAACCCCGGCGAAACCTGTCCTGCCGGCGCTGTCGAGGTCTGGCACCCCGAGGTAAAGGTTTATCAGGTGACCGATGCCAAGACCGGCGCCCACCTCGGTACCTTCTATATGGACCTTTACCCCCGTTCCAGCAAGCGCGCCGGTGCCTGGGTCATGCCCCTGCGCTACGGCGAGGCCGGGCAGAACGGCGCCCCTCACCAGCCGCACCTGGCAGCCCTGGTCGGCAACCTGACCACCGCCACGGAAGACAAGCCGGCCCTGTTCTCACACTATGATGTGGAAACTCTTTTCCATGAATTCGGGCACATGATGCACGTCATGCTGGGAGATACGGAGTTGCAGACTCACTGCGGCACGAGCGTGGCCTGGGACTTCGTGGAGCTGCCCAGCCAGCTCTTCGAGAACTGGACCTGGTACACCGAGGGTATCGCGCAGTATGCCCGCCACTACGAGACGGGCGAACCCATGCCTGCCGAACTGGTGGAAAAGCTGCAGAAGAGCCGCTATTTCCTGCCTGCTATCGACACCATGGGCCAGCTTTGCCTCGGCAAGCTCGATATGGAGATGCACATGAACTACAACGAGAAGTTCAAGGGGCAACCGCTGGATGCCGCCAGTGCCCGACTGCTTGAACCGTGGAGTATTCCCTATTCCCACACGGCTCCCTCCATCATGCGTCACCTGACCCACTGCATCAACGGAGGTTATGCCGCCGGTTACTATTCGTACAAGTGGGCTGAGGTGCTCTCGGCGGATGCCTTCAGCCGTTTTAAGCGCGAAGGTCTGCTGAACGCCGCCACCGGTGCCGACTTACGCGAGACCATACTCAGCAAGGGCGACAGTAAACCCGCAGCCGAGATTTACCGTGACTTCATGGGGCGTGACCCCAACCCGGATGCTCTGTTGCAGGCTCAGGGGCTTGTGAAATAAGGTATCGATAAACATTAAAAAATCGGCTCGCTCCCCGACAGGTGCGAGCCGATTTTTTTGGTACGACCGACGCGATATGCGCACTGCGGTGAAAGTCCGCGCGGAGCCGCGATGATGCGGAATCCCAGACCTGAAGAACAACTGCGGGGAGGTAACAAACCGTGGGAAAGGAAGTTCGAGGGGAAATCCCGA
>JAZNVF010000047.1:0-61209 GCA_045592685.1 Akkermansia sp.
TCATCCTGTCTGTGTTTCGCCTCCGGCTTCCTTCCCACCCCACATTACTGTGACGCAGTTGCCTTTGGCTATTTGATTCCGCCCTGTCAGCGGCTCATTGGGGACTTTCACCTCAGTTACGTGTCATGCCTGACGTACCAAAAAGGCCGCAGGCTGTGGCAGCTGCGGCTCTTGCACATGCGGGAAATCCCGCAGGGGGTTCGGATGAACGCCCCATCAGTTGAGGCGGAAGGTAATGCGCGCCTTGGTCATATCGTACGGGGAGACCTCAATCTTCACACGGTCACCTACCACCAGGCGGATGAAACGCTTGCGCATCTTGCCCGAGATATGAGCCAGGAACTCGTGACCGCTGGGCACCTTCACTCGGAACATCGTGCCGGCGAGCACAGCAGACACCACGCCCTCCATCTCGATTTCGCCCTCACCGTCATCTTCAACCGTCTTCTTCTGCTTAATGGGAGCAGAGTTCTGGGGGCGTGCACCGCCGCGGGCATTGTTGCTGCCGCTGCGGGGGGCGTTATTGTTGCGCTGCTGCGGTTTGCCACCGCGATTATTGGGGGGATTTGCCATTATAAATACGTATGGGTTATATAAACGTGCACCACACAGGTGCGCGGGTAGTTTATAGCGCAGACGCTCACTTTGCAAGCGTTTTTTACTCAAAATAAGCAAAATTCGAAAAAAAATTGCCATCAGGCTGAAAAAGCGATTGACAAAAAGACTCAAAAAGTGTAGAGTATGCGCCCCGAACTAAGAGGTTCGTTGGCGAAAGCCTAAACAGGAACAAAAGAAATCATCATGAAAACCTTCTCTGCCAAAGCCCAGGATATTGAGCGCAAGTGGTACGTGATCGACGCCGCCGACAAGGTGCTCGGTCAGCTTGCTGTTGAGGCAGCAAATCTGCTGCGCGGTAAGAACAAGACCATCTTCACCCCCCACGTTGACTGTGGTGACTATGTAATCGTTGTGAACGCCGACAAGGTCGTGCTCACCGGTAACAAAGAGCGCGCCAAGATTTACACCCGCTACACCGGCTACGTTGGCAATCAGGTTGTAACCACCCCCGCCAAGCTGCGCAAGACCCACCCCGAGCAGATTGTTGAGCACGCAATCCTCGGCATGGTGCCCCACACCCGTCAGGGTCGCGCTCAGGCTACCCGCCTGAAGGTCTACACCGGCGCTGAGCACCCCCACGCTGCTCAGACTCCCACCGTTGTTACAATCGCCTAACCCATTTTCTTAAATCATGAGCTCTACAACTCCGTTCAACGCTACCGGTCGCCGCAAGGAGGCCATCGCGCACGCCTGGCTCACCCCCGTCGAGGAAGGCAAGTCCGGCAAGATTACCATCAACCGCCGCGGTTTCGAGGAGTATCTCCCCACCGACGCACTGCAGAATGTCGTCCTGCAGCCTTTCTACGCCACCAACACCATGAAGAAGTACGATGTCCGCATCGTCTCCAAGGGTGGTGGTATCCACGGTCAGACCGGTGCCATGAGCCTGGCAATCGCTCGCTCCCTCGTCATGATTAACGAGGAGTACCGCGCCCAGCTCCGCGAGCAGGGTCTGCTTACCCGTGACTCCCGCATGAAGGAGCGCAAGAAGGCCGGTCGTCCCGGTGCCCGCAAGCGCTTCCAGTTCAGCAAGCGCTAAACCGCGCCAACGGCTTTCAGCCAATACTTTCCCCTCTTTTTTCAGAGAGCGCCCCGCAGTTCATCTGCGGGGCGTGTTTTTGCCCGGGTCGCTCCCGAAAATGGGAACAATGAATTGTTTACGTTGAAAGTGCATGACTTGTCTTTCTAGTACATGATTCAGACTTGACATCGCGCGCACGCGTGGTAGTATGGGCATACTTATGACGGAAGAAACGCTTCTCAAGATATTGGAAACGGACGCCCGCCTGAGCGACCAGCAGATTGCCGACCGCCTGGGCGTGAGCGTCGCTGAAGTTGCAGCCGAGCGAGCTACCCTGGAACAAGAGGGGCGTATCGTCGGCTACCAGACTATCGTGAACGATGACCGCGTGGGCGTAAGTGCCTTTATTGAAGTGCGCTGCACCCCTGAGCGCGGTGGTGGTTTTGACCGCCTGGCCGAGCGTATATCGCGCTTCAACGAAGTGCGCAGCTGCTACCTGATGAGCGGCGGCTTTGACCTGCTGGTGCAGGTGGATGCCGAAGACCTGCTGTCGGTCGCGCGCTTTGTGAGCGAGAAATTGGCCAGCCTGCCGGGCGTGCTCTCCACTGCCACCCACTTCCGCCTGAAAACATACAAGCTCAACGGGCTGCACTTTACTGAAGAACCGAGCTACCAGCGCATCAGCGTAGCCCCCTGACCTGCACCACTCGCACCTTTCTCACTTATATCATGGACTGGAACCGTACTCTTGCCAAACAGGTCGTTGACCTCCCCCGCTCGGGAATCCGCGAATTCTTCGACCTCGTAACCGGCAGCAAAGACATCATCTCCCTGGGTGTCGGCGAACCCGACTTCGTAACCCCCTGGAACATCCGCGAGGCCGCCATTACCTCCCTCGAAAAAGGCCACACCACCTATACCAGTAATTACGGGCTCGAAAGCCTGCGCCGTGCCATCGCCCGCTATGTGGAGGGCTTCTTCCACGTGAGCTATGACCCCCTCTGCGAAATTCTGCCCACGGTGGGCGTGAGCGAGGCTATCGATCTCGCCCTGCGCTGCCTGATTAACCCCGGCGACGAGGTGCTCTACCACGAGCCCTGCTACGTGAGCTACGCCCCCTCGGTTCTGCTGGCCTACGGTACCCCCAAGTCCGTGGAGACGAGCATCGACGACCTCTTTGCCCTCAACCCCGCCAAGCTGGAGTCCGCCATCACCCCCCGCACCAAGGTGCTGATGCTCAACTTCCCCACCAACCCCACCGGCTCCATCGCCCCGCGTGAAACACTCGAAGCCATCGCAAAAATCTGCATTAAGCATGATTTGTTCGTGCTGACGGACGAGATTTACTCCGAGCTGCGCTACGATGGAGTGCCGCACACCAGCATTGCCAGTCTGCCGGGCATGAAAGAGCGCACCCTGCTGCTGCACGGTTTCTCGAAGGCTTTTGCCATGACCGGTTTCCGCCTGGGCTATGCCTGCGGCCCCCGCGAGCTGATAGAGCAGATGATGAAGATTCACTCCTACACGATGATTTGCCCGACCATCACCAGCCAGGAGGCCGCTATCGAGGCCCTGCAGAACGGTACCTCCGCCATGCAGGAAATGCGCGACAGCTACCACCGCCGCCGTGACTACATCGTACGCCGATTCAACGAAATGGGCATGGATTGCCACCTGCCCGGCGGTGCCTTCTACACCTTCCCCAGCATTAGGCGCTTCGGGCTTTCCTCGAAAGAGTTTGCCATGCGCCTGCTCAAAGAGCAGAAAGTCGCAGCCGTTCCCGGCACGGCCTTCGGCCCCTGCGGCGAGGGCTACCTGCGCTGCTGCTACGCCACCGCCTTCGAGCTGCTCGAAACGGCATGCGACAAGATTCAGCGATTCTGCGAATCGATAAAATGATTTATTATTTACAATCTACGATTTACAATTTACAATTTTGAGGTTCGGCGGCTACCCGCAAACTGAAAAATTGTAAATTGTCAATCGTAAATTGCACTATGGAACGCGAGGAATTCAAAGCCCGAACTAAGCAGTTTGCGCTGCGTATCATCCGCCTTTCCGAGAAATTACAAAAAATAGGCGGCAGCGCCCGGATTTTGTCCAAACAGCTTCTGCGTTCCGGTACCTCCGTGGGTGCAAATTACCGGGCAGCCTGTATCGCCAAAAGCAGCAACGATTTTCTGAACAAGCTCAAAATTGCCGAAGAAGAAGCGGATGAAACCGTGTATTGGCTGGAGCTGCCGATTGACAGTCAACTGCTACCCGGCGAACGGCTTCATGATTTGCACGATAAAGCACGTCAACTCACGGCCATGCTAACAGCCCCTATCAAAACAACGCGCCTCAATATGGGAAAATAAAAATCGTAAATCGTAAATCGTAAATCGTAAATCGTAAATTGTAAATCGTAAATCCATGCACACCGACTCTCCGCTCTACCGCACCTCCGTCTACCCTCTGGCCATATTCATGGGGTTCAGCATATTGCTGGGCGTAGGGGGAGATATGGTACAGTGGGACCACCCGGAGGCCGCTTGGTGGCGGCAGACACCGGAACTGGTGCTCTACCCGGTACAGACCCTGGTGTGTGGCTGGTGGCTGTGGCATGTACGGCATGAAATGACGTGGGACTGGAATGCGCGCGCCTGCGGGCTGGGGGTTATTTTCGGCGTGGTCGGCATCGGGCTGTGGCTGGTGCCGTACTTTGCCGGCTGGGTACCGAATGAAGGCGGCGGCTTTGAGCCGGAGCGTGTACTGGGTGAGGGTACAGTAGCCACATACGCCGAATACGCCATGCGATTTGCGCGCGCCGCTGTGGTGGTACCACTGGCAGAGGAGCTGTTCTGGCGCGGCTTCCTCATGCGCTGGTGCGTAAACCGCGATTTTCCGCAAGATGTACCGGTCGGTACGCACAGTTGGTTAGCTTACGTCGTGACGACAGCGGCCTTCATGCTCATCCACAATCCGGCGGACTACGCGGGAGCCTTCTGCTACGGCAGCCTGACATATCTGCTTGTTGTCAAAACCCGGCGCCTCACCCCGGCTATCACCATGCACGCCGTGGCAAATGCCATCATGGGAGCCTGCGCCATAGGGTTCGACATGCCGCAGTTATGGTAATTGACAACGGGGCACTCTCATTGTATACTCTCGCAAGTCACATGGATATCAATTATCTTCAACTCGGGCTGGCCCTGTGTGCCGGGGTGTCACTGTCAGCAGCCTGCGGATTCCGCGTCTTTGTTCCCCTGCTGGTCATGGCTCTGGGAGTCAAGTTCGGCGGTATTGACATAGATGAAAACCTCGCCTGGGTCGGCAGCGATGCTGCCATCTGCTGCCTGGGGGCAGCAACTCTGGCCGAAATCATAGCCTATTACATACCGGTAATTGACAATGTACTTGATACCATAGCCGGTCCGGCTGCTCTGGTAGCGGGTGCCATCGTAACCGGCGGCATGCTCGGCGACCTGCCCGACTGGCTGCAGTGGAGCGCCGGTATCATAGCCGGTGCCGGCGCCGCAGGTGCCGTACAGCTCGGCACCACCTCCGTACGCGCCACCAGCACCACCACCACGGTCGGTGTCGGCAACCCCATCATCAGCACGATGGAAAACATTTTCGCCACCATCGGCTCACTGCTGGCTGTCATGGCCCCCCTCCTCGCCGTGGTCGGGGCTGTGATATTCATCTTCCTCTTCATCTTCTGCCTGCGTAAAATCCGCAACTTCATCATCAACAGGCGCGCCGCGAAAGCCGCAGCTGCCGTAACTCCGTAACAACCATGCAAGCTTTCATCCTCGGTGCAGGCCTCGGCACCCGCCTGGCCCCCCTCTCCCACATCCTCCCCAAACCCCTGATGCCGGTTTTCGACAAACCGCTCATCCAGCACACCATGGATCACTTCATGAAAGCCGGTGTGACGGAATTCATCATCAACACCTCCTGCCTCGACTTCGCTTGGGACAAAGCCTTCCCCTGCCCTGACCCGCAGTATCGCGGCTGCCCCGTGACCTTCAGCCACGAGGACGAACCGCTCGATTCCGGCGGCGGCGTGAAAAAAATCCTCCCCCTGTGGAAAGAGGGCCCCATCATCGTGCACAACGGCGACATCCTCACCGACATCCCCCTTGCTGACCTGCTCGCCGAGCACCGCCGCAGCGGCAAGCTCATCACCATGGCCCTGCGTAGTGTGGACGGCAAGCGCAACGTCGGCTTCGACCCCGCCACCGGGCGCGTGACCGACATCCGCCACGCCCTCGGCGTAAACCCCGGCACCCATCAATTCGCCGGCACCTACATCATGGAGCCCTGCGTGGCCGACATGTTCCCGGCTGAGGAAAAATTCTCCATCTTCCCCATCTGGCTTGAGCTGGTACGCCGGGGAGAAGTGGGCGGCATGGAGTTCGACTGGGCAAATTGGTACGAAATAGGCTCCCCCGAAGCTTACCTTCAAGCCATTCTCGACATTCCATACAGCAAGCGAATTCACCCTACCGCCACTATATCAGCCCTTGCCGAAGTCAGCGAGGATTGCATGGTTGGGCAAGATGCTCACATCCCCGCAGGCTGCGAGCTCACGGATTGCATCGTCTGGCCCCGCACCCATGTACAGCCCGGCACCTACCGCCGTGCCATCATCACCCCACGCATCATCATCCCCCTATAATATTCCCGCTTTTCCGTTTTTTTACACAAAAGTGGTTTGATAAAGCCCATTTTTCCTCATTATAACAAAAAAAATGCTGAGTAAGCTCTAAATTTGATTATTTTACTTTACATCTGCATCAAATTGCTGTAGCCTTTGCAGGCTTTTTTTAGCTTACGGATTTAAAACCGTAATTTTCAACAAACAATCAAACCACATGAAAAGAGTACTCACTACAATGCTCGCAAGCGTTGCGCTGATTACCAGCGCAGCAGCAGAGTCTCTGGAGAAGGGCTACATATCTGCTACCGGCGGTATAGACCTTTATGCAAACAGTCCTGATTTGGAAATGAGCGATTTCCTGCTCCAGATCAACGACAGCAACGGAATCTCCCAAAACACCGACGAAACCGACGTTAAAGACCTTACTTTCACCCCGGCGGAACAGCAGAACAGAGATCACCTGTTGCCGAGCATCAACATGCACGCCGACCCGACCGAAACCGGGGTCCCCACCTCGTGGACTCTTTCGTATACCTTCACCAATACCAGCAACGATGAAGTTTACTATGTTCAGAACCTTCGCCTCAACTTGTACGCCATGCACCAAGAGGCTGACGGTAAATTGCACCCCATCAATGGTGAAATTACAGCCAACGTTCAGCCCGGCTACATCTACAAAGACGGTACCGGCAGCCTGACCAGTGTCGATTGTAAGATTGAGGGAACCGGTGACGGCGGCGTTGTTGGCGGGACCTCCGTCATCAAACTCCCCACCGGCTTCACGCTCAAACCGATGGAGTCTATCACACTGTTCGTCAACGTTGCTGGTACTTCGTTCTACCACGAGGCTGAATGCCAGCTCTACATCGGTATCGAGGGCTTCGAGCTTTCCGGCAAGGTAGTACCCGTTGCCGTCCCCGAGCCCACCACCGCCACCCTGAGCCTGCTGGCGCTTGCCGGCTTGGCTGCTCGCCGCCGCCGCAAGTAAGACAGGCTCCGCCAGAATCTTGAACAGGCCGCTGCCAATCGTGCAGCGGCCTGTTTTTTCAGCCCGCCGGCGGGTAAAATTAGAGTACACTCGAACTTTTTGCAAAAAAATGAGGGTCGGGGCGCGGAATTTGCTTTTCATGGGAGGGGGTGATGTGGTAGAATGTGGCTGCGTGGAAAGGGCGCACGGCGGTGCTGTACTCAGCCGAAGGCGCTCACTGCATTACAAATCACACACCACCAAAACATATGGCCATAGATCCCACATTATTGGAAGACCTTGAAGCCCGCCGCCGCAAGATTAAATACGCGGCGACGCAGGAGAAGTATGACGCCCGCCACGCCAAGGGTGACTGGACGGCTCGCGAGCGCATGGCCTGCCTGTTTGACACAGGCTCTTTCACCGAAATCGGCATGCACACGAAGCACCATTGCAGCAACTTCGGCATGCTGGGCAAAGACATCCCCGGCGATGGTATCGTGACTGGTTTCGGCCTGGTGAACGGTCGCCCGGTAGCAGCAGCAGCGGCCGATTTCCTGGCACAAGGTGGCTCGCTGGGCTACATGCACGCCCAGAAGATTTGCGACGCCCAGCAATACGCCATGAAGGGCGGCATGCCCATCATTCAGATTAACGACTCGGGTGGCGCCCGCCTGCAAGAGGGTGTGGAATCCCTGACCGGCTTTGCAAACGTATTCTACAACAACGTAGCGGCCAGCGGCGTGGTACCTCAGATTTCACTCATTCTGGGGCCCTGCGCCGGCGGTGCAGCGTACTCCCCAGCTCTGACAGACTTCATCATCATTCGCCGAGGTGGTGCCGCCGGCATGTACATTACCGGCCCCAAGGTGATTGAGCAGGTGACCTACGAGAAATGCACCATGGAGGAAATCGGCGGTGCCGACGTACACGCCAGCGTGAGCGGCAACGCCCACTTTGTGGCCAACACGGACGAGGAGGCTATCAACATCGCCAAGACTCTGCTCACCTACCTGCCCTCCAACAACATGCAGGAACCGCCGCATGACCTCAGCTGCCCGCTCGATATCGCGGACGATGAGGGCATGAACGACATCATCCCCGAGAGCAACAACACCCCGCTGGACGTCAAGAAAGTCATCTCCCGCCTGGTAGACGAAGGCTCGTTCATGGAGGTGCACGCCGGTTTCGCCGGCAACGTGGTAGTGGGCTTTGCCCGCGTGTGCGGCGTAGTGGTCGGTATCATCGCCAACCAGCCTGCGGTGAAGGCCGGTTGCCTGGATATCGACGCCTCTGACAAGGCCGCCCGCTTCATCCGCTGCTGCGACTCCTTCAACATCCCGCTGCTCAACCTGGTGGACGTCCCCGGTTTCCTGCCCGGCAAACAGCAGGAGCGCGGCGGCATCATCCGCCACGGTGCCAAGATGATTTACGCCTATTCCTCAGCCACCGTACCGAAGGTCACCCTCATTCTGCGCAAAGCCTACGGCGGCGCCTACATCGCCATGTGCTGCAAGGGTCTGGGGGCAGACGCCGTCTTCGCCTGGCCGACCGCCGAAATCGCCGTGATGGGCGCACAGGGCGCCGTGCCGATTCTGTATGGCCGCGAGCTGAAGGGAATCGAAGACCCTGCCGCCCGCGAAGCCCGCAGGCAGGAGCTGCTCGCCGAATACACCGAGGCCTTCTACAACCCCTACGCCGCTGCTGCAAGCGACCAGGTGACCGAGGTCATCAACCCGAAGGAAAGCCGCGCCAAGGTTGCCCTGGCTCTGCGCACCATGCTCAGCAAGCGAGAGGTACGCCCCGCCAAGAAACACGGCAACATGCCGCTGTAATCCCTCCCTTCTTCTCACTATAACATAATATGAACATAACCCAGACACTAGCCATTACATGGCCCGAGTTCACGGACGCACTGACGTACCAGATTACGGGCATGCTTGTGGTGTTCTGCTGTCTCGCCCTGCTCTGCGTCATTCTCTCCATCTCCGGTGCCGTTGCCGTGCGCCTGGAGGAGAAGAAGAAAGCAGCTGCAGCCGCCGCGAAGGCCGAGCTGGCCGCTGCTGCCCCCGCCCCGGTGGCAGCAGCTCCCGTGCTCGGTCCCGAGCCCACCCCGGCTCAGGTCGCGGCTCTCGCCGCCGGCATCTATGATGCCGCAGCCAGCAGCATTACACCCGAGGTCGTCGCCGCCATTGCCGCGGCAGTGAAGGTAACGGTAGGCAACGAGGCCCGAATCCTCGACATCAAGCCTGTCGATACCGCATACGCCCAGAGCGGTCGCACCTCCATCATGAACTCCCACGCCATCAACCGCGGCTGATTCAGCTGCACCCCACGATAACATTCTCAACAATTAACCAAACACTATATCATACAATGAAACAACTCCGTATCACCGTTGCCGGTCAGACCTTTGATGTAACCGTAGAGACCCTTGGCGGCAACTGCGCCGCTCCCGTAGCCGCCCCGGCTCCCGCCCCTGTGGCTGCTCCCGTAACCGTAGCCGCTCCCGTGACTGTGGCCGCCCCCGCTCCTGCTCCTGCCCCTGCCCCTGCCGCCGGTGCCGGCACCCCCATCCAGAGCCCGCTGGCCGGTAAGGTTGTGTCCCTCGACGTGAAGCCCGGCACCGCTGTGAAGGAAGGTGATCAGGTGCTCACCCTCGAGGCCATGAAGATGAACACCGTCATCTATGCCCCTGCCGCCGGCACCGTGACCAGCTTCTGCGTAGCCCCCGGCGACACCGTAGCTGAGAACCAGCCCCTGGCTTACCTCGGTTAAGCCCGCTGCGGCTTACAGGCCCTGCACGCACCATGTGCAGGGGGTGTAACAAATAGTCAAATTCCCATTGCAATATGCAAGAACTCATCAATTCCTTCGCGGATTTCCTGTCCGGCATCGGCCTGTTCCAGATGACATGGCAGATGTACACCATGTGGGGTGTCGTGCTGGTGATGCTGTACCTGGGTGTTGCCAAGCAGTTTGAACCGCTGCTCATGGTGCCGATTGCTTTCGGCGCCCTGATTGCCAACATTCCCGACAACGGCATGGTCATCACTCAGGCTCAGCGTGAGGTGGTGGCTCTCAAGGACGGCCAGGTGGAGCGCTCCTCTATGAACGACGTGGGCTTCATCCAGCTCGAACTGGCTCCCTTCGCTGACCCCGGTGTCAGCAAGCAGAGCACGGAAGGGCTCGACCCCGCCGTTGCCGCTGAGTACGACAAAGCTATGGCTCAACCCATGGTTGCGCAGGACGCCGTTGACCCCGAAACCGGCAAGGTTCAGAAAGGTAAGCTGACTGTCACCGGTCAGACCCCGCAGAAATACCTGCTGGTGAAGCCGCACGGTGGCCTGTTCGACTGGCTGGGTCTGGGTATCAAGTGCGAGATTTTCCCTGCCCTCATCTTCATGGGTGTGGGTGCTCTGACGGACTTCGGCCCGCTGCTTGCCTCTCCCAAGGCTCTGCTGCTGGGTGCTGCTGCCCAGGGTGGTGTGGCCTTCACCTTCCTGTGCGCCGTGTGCGTAGGCTTCACCAAGGGTCAGGCCAGCGCCATCGGCATTATCGGCGGTGCAGACGGCCCCACCTCCATCTTCCTGGCCAGTAAGCTGGCTCCGGAGCTGCTGGGCGCCATCGCCGTGGCTGCCTACACCTACATGGCACTGGTGCCGCTCATTCAGCCGCCGTTCATGAAGTTGCTCACCACGGAGAAACAGCGCAAGATCAAGATGAAGAGCCTGCGCATGGTCTCCAAGGGCGAGAAACTGTTCTTCTGCTTCACGGTGACTATCCTCACCATCCTGCTCTGCCCGGATGCCGCCCCGCTGCTGGGCATGCTGATGTTCGGCAACTTCCTGCGCGAGTGTAAGGTGACGGAGCGTCTGGTGACCTGCGCTCAGAACGAGCTCATGAACATCACCACTATCCTGCTGGGTGTCTCCGTAGGCCTCACCATGCAGGGCGTGCGTTTCCTGAAGGGCGAGACTCTGCTCATCATCATGCTGGGCGTGGTCGCCTTCGCCGTAGCCACCTGCTGCGGTCTGGTTTGCGCCCACATCATGAACCTCATCCCCGGCTGGCGTAAGAACCCCATCAACCCGCTCATCGGTTCTGCCGGTGTGTCTGCCGTGCCGATGGCCGCCCGTGTATCCCACAACGTGGGTCAGGAGGCCGACCGCAGCAACTTCCTGCTCATGCACGCCATGGGCCCGAATGTCGCCGGTGTGATCGGTACCGCCGTTATTGCCGGGTATTACATCACCACACTGCAGTAAACTGCGTTTACTGCTTTATTCAAAAAGCCGCTGTCCTTCGGGATAGCGGCTTTTTTGGAATTTACGATTTACTATTTGCAGAAAAAATGCCGCCGAGGCTGGCCCGGCAGATGGGGTCTGAATACCGCTGCTACCTCTCGGTCCTGACGGGGTTTTCCAGCCACACCTCCGGGGGCCCCGGCGGCAGGGAGAGTTTGCCACAGTTTACCGGCAGAGTCAAGCATATATTGAAGTCTCTCGCCATTATGGCACAAAAAGATGCTCTCGCCCGCTTATACAAGACGAAAGGCGAAACCCAACAAAAAAATCGGAGCTTCCGCACGGTGGGGAAACTCCGATTTTCGGTTATAGGTTAAAACTGCGAATCAGGTGGCGATGCCGAAGTGGCGCTGAATGTCCGCGAAGATGCGGTCGCGCAGCGTGCGGGCTTTCTTGATGTCCCTGGTGCGCAGGGAGAAGCGCAGGCGCTCTGCGGTAGCATCGGGCTTGTGCACCGTTACGTGGCACCACCATACACCGCGATTATTCCACAGGTGGTGGTTAAGGTTGTCGTCGTTAATACGAAGCGCGATTTTGGTCTGTTGAGGTGTCATTTTTAATTCGAAATGCTTAGTCTGTAAATGCAGTAGGAAGCTTTTGCGAAATTACCCGCGTTCGTTCTCTGAACAGCCGTGCGGCTTGCAGGTAATTCTATCATTCGCTCTGATAGACTCCCAAACAAGCCGCCCCGTTCAAAAAAAGTGCAGAAAAAATGGCAACGGCAAATTAATAAAGGATGCCGGCCTTCTTCAGCACGTTGTAGGCGCCGTTTTTGGAGATAGTGCGGAGAGCCTTGCAGGAAAGCTTCATGCGGATGTAACCGCCGCGGCCACCGTTGAGCTCGGGCACCCAGATGCGCTTCTCCTGAAGGTTGGGATAGACCGTACGGTTGACAGTCTTGGTGACGTGGCGACCGATACCGCCCTTCTTCTTGGCAAGACCGGAGCGGTGGATGCGGCGGCCCTTATGCGGCATGGCAAACGTGATATTGCAGATTCTGGACATAAGATTTTAGTACGGTTAAAGTTTGACTCACGCCCGTGTAGGGGCGGATTAAAGACTTGCGGAGCGACATTTTACACAATTTCGCGCATACGTCAAGGCGAATTTGCAAATTCAGGCAAAAAAAGTAAAATTCGCTCATCTGCAATCGACAAAGTGTGCCCGGCGACAGTTTGTCGATTATAACACACGAACGCTGCGACGGCGGCGTGTGTCATAGTCATGCAAGACATGGAACAAGCTTGCCACAGAGCAACCGCCATGGTAATCTAAAGGGCAACAAACAATGAACACGGAGCAAATCAAAGACGAGATTGCGCGCAGCTCGGGCTGGGTAAGCGCAGTGAAAATGGAGATGGCCAAGGTTGTCGTAGGGCAGCAGGAGCTTATAAACCGACTGATACTGAGCTTACTTTGCAAAGGCCACGTACTATTGGAGGGCGTACCCGGTCTGGCGAAGACACTATCTGTAAAGGCCCTGGCCGGCACACTGCATGCAGGGTTCTCACGCATACAGTTCACGCCGGATTTGCTGCCAGCCGACTTGCTGGGCACCATGATTTACAATCCCGATGAGCGCCGATTCACCGCGAAAAAAGGCCCCGTGTTCGCAAACCTGATTCTGGCAGATGAAATAAACCGCGCTCCGGCAAAGGTGCAGAGCGCCCTGCTGGAGGCCATGCAGGAGCGCCAGGTAACACTCGGTGAAACCAGTTACCCCCTCCCTGACCCCTTCCTGGTACTGGCCACGCAGAACCCGATTGAGCAGGAGGGCACTTACCAGCTGCCCGAGGCTCAGCTCGACCGTTTCCTCTTCAAGGTGATGGTGGACTACCCCACGCGCGACGAAGAGCTGAGGGTGCTGGAAATGATGAGCCGTACCAGCGGCACCCCCACCACCTCACCTGTCG
Organism: Akkermansia sp.; assembly: GCA_045592685.1. Lineage (GTDB taxonomy): Bacteria > Verrucomicrobiota > Verrucomicrobiia > Verrucomicrobiales > Akkermansiaceae > Akkermansia. Next base: position 13,475 of record JAZNVF010000047.1, read on the forward strand.
TCTCAGCTGAGCAGATAGAGCACTCTCGCAATCTGATGAATCACATCTTCATCGACCCGGCGGTTGAGCACTATATCGTCGATTTGGTGCGCGCCACACGTGCACCGGAAAAGATTGACCGCAGCCTGGAGGGACTGGTACGCGCCGGGGCCTCCCCCCGCGCCACCATCAACATCGCCCTCGCCGCGAAAGCTCTCGCCTTCACCCGCCAGCGTGCCTATGTCAACCCGCAGGATGTAAAAGACCTGGCACATGACATTCTGCGCCACCGCATCCTGCTCTCATACGAGGCAGAGGCCGCCAACGTCAGCGCCGACAACGTCATCGACCACATTCTCTCCAAGGTTCCCGTACCGTAACCCCCTGCTCCGCCGCCGGTCATGGATAAGAAGACTCAGGAAATCATGCAGCAGGTGCGCCGCATCGAGATGCAGGCGCGCAGAATCGCTACCACTACCTTCGCCGGGCAGTACCGCTCGAGCTTTCGCGGGCAGGGGTTAGATTTTGATGACTTCCGCGAATACATGCCCGGCGACGACCCCCGCTTCATCGACTGGAAGGTGACAGCCCGCACAGGTACCCCCTACGTGCGCAAGTTCCATGAGGAGCGCGAGCAGGCACTGCTGCTGGCAGTAGACGCAAGTGCAAGCATGCGCTACGGCAGCTCAGCCGCAGCTGACAGCAAGCTGGAATATGCTGCGCGCATAGCCGCCGTACTGGCCTGGAGCGCTGTGCAGAATGGTGACAAGGTGGGGCTGCTGCTCTTCGGATGCCAACCTCATTTCTACCTGCCCCCCACCAAGGGCATGAAACAGTGCCTGCGAATTGTGCGCGAAATTCTTTTCGCACCCACCGGGGGACAAGACGATACCATGGACGATGTAGCGACAGAAATTCTGCACACTCAGCGCAAGAGTGCCATGTGTTTCATCATCAGTGACTTTCTGACCACTCCCGACAAGCAGGCCATAGGCAAGCTAAACTTCCGCCACGAGCTTATCCCCGTGCGCGTGAATGACCCCTACGAACTGGAACTGCCCGCCACGGGGCGCTTCTATGCGCAAGATCCCGAAAGCGGCGAACAGTACCTGGTGAGCGCTACCCCAGCCCTGCGAGCCGCCCACAGCAAAGCCATGAAGACCCACGCCGTGGAGTGGGAGCGCACTTTCGCGCAGCTGGGTATAGACTACCTGAGCCTGCTGACCAATCTCGATTTCGTAACCGAGCTGCGCAAGCTATTCGCGCGCCGCAGTCGCATGTTTGCCCGCTGACAATCCCCCTGCTGAACCATGAATGAGCATATACTACAAGCCATACCCGAACTAGAGCAGGATATACCGCCCGCTGAGTTTATGGTGCAGAATTTCTGGGTACCGCTGGCCTGGGGACTGGGTATAGCCCTGCTGCTGGCAGGCGTGGCACTTTGGCTGGTACTGCGCAGACGACGCCGTATGGTAGTACTGCCCCCCAGCCCGAGGGAGCTTGCAGAGAGCGCACTCGACAAACTGGCGCTCGAATTACCGCCGCTGCGCGAGAGCAGTCTTCGGCTTTCCATGATTCTGCGGCATTTCCTGACCGGGCAGACCCAAGACCCCGCCCTGTTTGAAACGCACGAGGAATTCAGCCGCCGAATGGACGCCCTGTCGAGCGTACCGCGCAACTGCCAGGTTGCCACCCGCGACCTGCTGGAGCGGCTCGCAGAGCTCAAATACGCCGGTAACAATGCACATGAACCGCAGCTCGTGCGAACTCTCATCGAACAGGCCCGCAGCCTGATAGGCGATATCACCCGCTCGCAGGCAGAAGAAATCGCCGCCGCCGCCGAAATCGCCAAGGTCAAGAAACATTCCGTCTGACGCCATGTACCCCACTCTTACCATAGCAGCCGCAAATGCGGTTACGGCCGAAACGAATCGTGAGTTCATATTCGGCAATCCGGCGTGGCTGTGGGGGCTGCTGCTGCTGCCCCTGCTGCTGTTACTGCGGCGTCGCTCCGGCACGGCAGCGGGTATTTTGCACCCCACCCTGCGCTTTGCTGCCGAGCACTGGCGGCGCCCTGCGACACTGGCGGGGCGGCTGGGCCCCGTCTGCCTGTCACTGGCCTTTGCTGCCTTGCTGGTGGCACTGGCGCGCCCGCAATGGAGAGATACCTACGAGGAGCAAAAGGTGAGTGGCATTGACATCATGCTGGCCTGCGACCTTTCCGGCTCAATGGCCGAGCGCGACATGGTATTCACGGTTCGCGACAAACGCAACCGTCCGTCACGCACAGCCGTCGACCGACTGACCGCCGCACAGCATGTACTCAAAGAGTTCATCTCCGGCAGGCCAAATGACCGAATCGGACTGGTGGCCTTTGCCGGCAAAGCCAAACTTTGCAGCCCGCTCACCCTAGACCACGGAATAGTTCGCTATGTAATTGACCAGTTCTACCTGGCTCACCCCGGCGGCTTCGGCCAACCGGCCCGCGCCGGCTACATCGCTCAGGATGGCACCGCCATCGGCTCGGCTATTGCCTCTGCCGCAACACGCCTCAATGAACGCAAAGAAACAAAATCCAAAGTCATCATCCTCGTGACCGACGGCGTGAACAACAGCGGCTCCATTTCACCCATCGAAGCCGCAAAACAAGCCGCAGAACTCGGTATCAAGATTTTCACTATCGCTATCGGGCGCGACGAACGGCTCTCTCGCCACACCGCACAGGTGGATACTTTCGACGAGAAAACACTGCGAGAAATCGCTGACCTGACCGGCGGTCGCTACTACCGGGCCAGCAGCGGCGCCGGCCTGATGAAAGCCTTTGCCGACATCGACCAACTCGAAAAGAGCGAAGTCAAGCGCCGCACCCTGCAGAGCTATGAAGAGCTATTCCCCTGGCCACTGGGGACTGCTTGTGTGCTGCTCGCTCTGGGTTGCCTGCTGAACTTCACCCGCCCTCGCCCTGCGCCCTGAGCCCCTTCACCCCCTTTCTGACCAAGAGCCATGAGTTTCTTATACCCCTACGTACTGATTGCCCTGTTGCTGCCCCTGCTACTGGCAGTACTGGGCATAGCAGCCCACCGGCAAGCCCGGCAGGGCTGGCAGCGGCTGGTGTCCCCGGCACACTGCGCCGAGCTGGTGCGCCGCCCCCCGCTGTGGCGCACGGCAGTACCGGCAGTACTCGGCTTGCTTGCCCTCTGTTTCGCCCTCATCGCAGCAGCACGCCCTATCAACGGCTATTCCGAATCAGGTGCCGTGAGCAGCGGGCGTAACCTTATCATCGCCCTCGATGTCTCGCGCTCGATGGAAACGACCGACGTTACCCCTTCACGACTGGAAGAAGCCCGCAGCGCCGCCTATGAACTCATCAATGCCTTGCCTACCGATAAAATAGGACTTATCGTTTTTTCGGGAGAGGCCGACCTGGTAGTCCCCCTGACATACGACCACAACGCCCTCAAAGAAACGCTCTACAACGTGAACCGTGACTGGGTAGGCACCGGAGGCACCAATTTCGGGCTGGTGCTGAAGCGGGCCATGCAGGACTTCGAGCGCTCTGCTCCGGATGGTACAAATGCTCTCGTGATTCTCAGCGACGGGGAAGATACAGTGAAGAGTTCCGTTAATCTGGCCAAAGAAGCCCGCAGCAAAAACCTGCTGGTCATCACGGTGGGTATTGGCACCCCTGCAGGCGGAGCCATACCTGACGCACGTGGTCAGAACGGCCTGTGGCAGGACGCCGACGGCAAGCACGTCATCAGCAAACTCAATGTCGAGAACCTGAGCCAATTCGCACAAGCCACCGGTGGCGATTTCTTCACCATGAACTCCGGTACAGACCTCGCAGCTTTCGCCCGCGAGGCTGCCAACAAACTCGACCGCCACGAGGAGATTTTTTCAGCGGCCAAAGTTCCAAACGATCTCTACACCTGGTTCGTCGTTCCGGCGCTGCTGCTGCTGCTCGCCGCCATACTGCTGAGCACAGAATGGCGGCGCCCCGTCGGCAGCGGCCTGCTTATCACCGCTCTGCTGTTTGGTTTAGGCTCCGCACCGGCACAAGCTGCACCTGCTGCAGAGAACACCCTGAGCTACTCCCTGGGTTACACGCTGAGCCGGGAAGGTAAAACCGACCTCGCCCGCGAAGCTTATTCACAAGCTCTGCTCGACGACGATACGACCCTGCAAGCCGCTGCACATCACGCCTTGGGCAACCTGGCAGCCCAGGCCACTTTCGACAAGCTCCGAACCCTCTACACCGGCAACGAAGAAACCTCACCAACACCACCCGGCCCCGAGGAGCTGCAGCATATAGTCGATGAGCTGAACCGCAATCTCTTACCCTATCAGGACGCCCTCAAGCTCAACCCAAACTTTACACCTGCACAGAAAAACGTGCAGAAAATCAACGATCTCATCAAAGTTCTCGAAAAAGAAATCGAGAGGCAAAAACAGCAGCAGCAGCAGCAAGACAAGCAGCAGCAACAGCAGGACAACCAGCAGCAGCAGCAGGACAACCAGCAACAGCAGCAGGACAACCAGCAGCAGGACAACCAGCAACAGCAGCAGGACAACCAGCAACAGCAGGACAACCAGCAACAGCAGCAGGACAACCAGCAACAGCAGGACAAGCAGCAACAGCAGGACAAGCAGCAACAGCAGGACAAGCAGCAACAGCAGGACAACCAGCAGCAGCAGCAGCAGGACAACCAGCAGCAGCAGGACAACCAGCAGCAGCAGGACAAGCAGCAGCAGGACAACCAGCAGCAACAGCAGGACAAGCAGCAGCAGCAGGCCAATCAGCCACAAGAGCAACCGACCAATCCGGCCGGAGAAAAAGAAAAAGCGGCCCAACGTGCAGCAAGCATCCTGCAAATGCACATGGATGAAGAGCAAGGCTCCCCCATACCCCACCACACCATTTCCCGCCCACCCGCCAAAGACTACTAACACACGCCAGATATGAGAAAAGTTATCACAACATTCTGCGCCGCCCTCAGCATCCTGAGCGGGCTCACGCAGGCAGAGATTGTACCGGTATGGTCCACCGGTGTAGCCGTCCCCGGGGAAAAAGTCGTGCTTTATCTGGTGGAAACACAAGAGGACCCCAACAGCAAGCAAGATATCTTTCAGGTCGAAAAACCCCCGACGGTCAAAAACGGGACTGCCACTATTCAGCAGTTGGCAGCCGGAGCCAACCCTTTGGATCCCGAGCGCCGCATGGTCGAGGTGCAGCCGGTTATGTTCAAAGCTGATACAGCAGGAGAACTGGCTCCCGACCCTATCGAGGTAACTTACCAATCAGGCCGCAAGGCCACTGTGCAGATACCCGCTCTGGCAGTTCGCCCCACAAGCGACATCAAATGGTTTGCCGAGCCAATCCCCTATGGTGTACTGTGGTACACCAACATAAACGACGGCTACGCACACCAGCCGATTCAGGCTGCCATCAAAGTTTTCATGCGTACGGACTGCAATACCCCTCTGCCCCCCCAGCTCAGTTCAGTCGGTGTGAAGGTAGGACAGTTCCGCCCGGCTGTAGAGGGCATAGTGGGGCAATTGCAGGGGCGCTACCTGCCCGACCCCCAGGCCTATGCCCGAGGGCAAACCTGGCGCACGGCAGATTTCATCGGTTCGTTCACCCCGTTCCGCGAGGGCAACAACGACGTCGTGGGCAAAATTCTCATGCGCCAGCAGCGCGGGTTCTTCTCCGTCGCGCAGGAGGAACTACCCATAGCCCCGCTCACGGTCAGTGCCCTCCCCCTGCCCCCCGGCGCCCCGGCCGATTTTGCTGATACCGTGGGGCAATACACCATCAGCGCCACCACTCAGGCAAAAGACCTGGCAGTAAATGAGGCCGTGGAAGTCGAAATCACAGTACGCGGCACCGGTAACCTGGAGCAACTGCCCACCCCCAGGCCGGAAGATGAACTCAACTGGCGTCTGGTACCGGCCACACGCAAACCGCTGCTCGGTATGAATGGCGAAACAGTGGGTATGGTGTTCTCACAGCTCATGCGCCCCACAGCAGAGGTAGGCGGTCTGCCGTCCTTCAGTTTCAGTTACTTCGACCCCGAGGAAATGGCCTATCGCACAGCAGCCACCAAACCCATCCCCCTGACCTGGCGAGAGACAGAAGACGCCGGCAGCGGTCTGGTGACAGCTCCGGCAGCTGAGCCCCCGCCGGCCGGCACGGTGCCGGTTGCCGAACTGACCGACATTTACCACTTTTTGCCCAATGCTGCGGCAGGTGGCAACGGCCCCGAGCTACAACTGCCCCGGTGGCTCGTCTACCTGCTCTACCTGCCGGGAGCTGCTATCTTTGCCTGGTTGCTGGGGCGGGCATTACTGCACCGCATAGCAGCCGGTGCCGGTAACCGCGCCCGCGAAAAGGAACTCGCAGCCATTGCCGCACGCCCCGAGGGGCTTGCCTTCCTGAAGGGCATGGGAGCCTTCATCGAAAGCCACATACCTGCAAGCGCGCAGAGTGAAGCCGTGCGCGGTATTCTCGCACGGCGAGACGAAGAGGCGTTCCTGCCCGGAGCTGCGCCCGAAGTTTCGCAGGCAGAGCGCCAGCGCATGCTGCGCACCGTGCGCAAAGCTCTCGCCGGGCTGAGCGCCGCCCTGGTACTGCTGCTGACTCTGCTGCCACAGGCTCAGGCAGAGGGAGATGAAGCAGAAAACGCCTATACCGCCGGCCAATACAGCAAGGCTCTTGAGCTACTGCAGGCCGAGCAACAGAGCAACAACCACCAGCGCAATAGCGCGGAACTGCTCTGCAACATAGGCAACTGCTACTACCGACTCGGTAAACCGGGCATGGCCGCACTCTACTACACCCGCGCCCTTCATGCCGACCCCGGTCTGGCGGAGGCGCAAGCCAACCTGGGCTTCATTCAGCGCAAAGAAGGCGCGGTGCTGCCCTCTCGCAGTGCTATCGATAAATTTTTCACTCTTCTGAGCAGCAATCAGTTATGGCTACTCACACACACATGCGCTGCTGCGCTGCTGCTCTGTATTGCTCTGCAGGTACTACGCCGAGGGCAGAACAAACCCTGGCTGCACACCTGCACCGCTGTTGCCGCCCTGCTCTGCCTGATGTGTGCAGCCGACCGGCTTTACTACAGCACGAGAGATATTCCCGACATGACGGATCTGCCCGCAGGCGAGCTGGCTATCGTCACCTCGGCCACCACGGCGCGCAGCGCAGCAACAGATGCCGCACCGGGAGTTATCGACCTCACCCCCTCCACCCCCCTGCACCTGCTGGCCATTCGCGGCAGCTACAGCTACGTACAGACCTTCACCGGCGTGCGCGGGTGGGTGCTCACTGCCGATATCAGCCCTGTGGCGGAACACAGCACCTGGTCGCGCCCCATCATCCTGCGCTTACAATAAACAAGCCGTGAAGAATATTCTGCTCCATGCCTGTAAAGTTGCCCGAACCGTCGGTCGCGTCCTGAGATGGTTCATACTGGCGCTCTGCCTGGTATGGACACTGGGGCTTTTCGTCTTTCAACCGCTCAGTCTGCTGGTGATACCGATAGCGACAGCTATCCGGTGGTGGCTGCCGCCACGCCGTACCGAATGGGCACTATGGAGCTGCTTCGGCCTGAGCGTGCTCATCTACCTGCTCCTATCCGCCCCACGCCCCGACAAATGGCAACCCTCATGGGAGCATGCACCGCAGTTCACCCTGTCGGACGACAAACTTACCGTGCGGAATCTACGCGATTTCCGCTACCGCTCAGAGCAGGATTTCGACTGCATCTGGCGCTCAGAAACCTATGATTTGTCGCAGATAATCGGTGCAGATTTTGCCGAATGTCACTGGGATGGCATGGAGGCCATCTGCCATACCATGCTCTCGTTCGCGTTCGCCGACGGTAAACACCTGGTCGTTTCTGCCGAAACACGACTGCCCGAAGGAGAAGAGCAAAATGCCATTGCCGGTCTTTATAAGCGCTATGGTCTGATTTACCTGTTCGGCACAGAGGAGGACATCTTCGCTTTGCGCACCAACCACCGCCGCGAGGATTTGCTACTCATGCCGCTGAATATCAAACCAGAAACCGCCAGAACCATGCTGCTGCATTTTGTGAAACTCGCTCAGCAGACAGAACAGCGCAACGAAGCATACAACACCCTTAGCAACAACTGCTCAAGCGGGGTCATGTGCACATTCCGCCAAGTGGCACCACACATGCCCGCCATCTATAACCTGGCACCCGTACACAATGGCTCTGTCTCAAAATTACTCTACAGGCACGGGGCCTTCATTACCCGCCCCGGAGAGAGTTACAATGCTCTGCGGAAGCGTTGCTACCTCGGCTACGATATAGCCCCCCAAGAACCTCAACTATACTCCACCGCCATCCGCAAGATAATCAATCCTTGATTTTTGCCATTTTTCTGCAAAAAAAACATCCTAATGTGAATTTAAATCTTTACATTAAGCAAAATATTCGCTAAACTAACCTCAACGTAGCAAGGGTGTATTCTCGCGTGAGAACATCTACGTGCAATTTTACATAAACTTACAACATCATGAACAAGACTCTCCTCATCGCCGCGACCTGCCTGGTCACGTTCTGTGGCTCAGCTCTGGCTGAAGGCGAATCCATCGATCCCGTTTTCACCCTCCAGGGGGCTCAGCAGCCCACGAAAGTGGATGAGACTATCTCCACTCTCACGCTCAACGCGGATGAGTCTCGCGAGGGCTTCACTATCACGGCGGTTCTGGACGTCGACGTCATCAAGAGCATTACCGCCTCAAACAAGCCGGCCAACCCCATTCCCTACTTCTTTTCCGTAGCGAATGACGGACAGACGCTGGGTATCGCTCACTCGTATACTACCAAACAGGGCTACACTACCCAGAAGGGACTCACGGCCACAACAGTAGCCAAAGATACGTACAACAACAACTATCAGAGAACGCTTGGCATGGAGAAAGCGTTCATGGGAAATACCCTCGGCAACGGTGCTGCCGGGTTGACGCGAGCAGCTATTACCCTGACCGTCAACAATGCCGATACGGTTAATTTCTATCTCACCCTCACTCGGAATGATATGCCGGAAGAGTCGGAAATAACCTTCTCAGCCACACTGACGGGTGTCATGAGCGATATAACGGACGCACTCGTGATTAACATGTACAACGACTATACCGATGAGTTGTACTATTTCGACCAGGTGGCAGACGCAGAACAGGCGTGGTCCCTGAACAAGGGGATTCCCAATGTGCCCGAGCCTGCAACTGCAACTCTCGGCCTGTTGGCTCTTGCCGGTCTGGCTGCACGCCGCCGCCGTAAGTAAGCGCCAGAGGGATTGATTTTTCGATTTCTTCCATGAATCGCTGCTCTGTGAGCAGCGATTCGTTTTTTATACCTGACTACCCATACCAAAAAAACTATCCCTGCTCCGAAGGCGGAGAGGGATAGCTGCTCGAAAATCCGAAAACAGAGGGCTCAGAGCCGCGATATAGCGGAGAGAATAGCAGCCGGGTAAAGTATATGCTCCTGGACCTGAATGCGCGCGTGCAGGCTCTCTGCAGTATCACCGGGCAGAACCGGAACGTATGCCTGCATCAGGATTTCCCCTGTATCCATGCCGGCATCTACATAATGAACGGTACAACCGGCTTGCGTTGCACCGGCTTCGAGCGCCTGGCGCCATGCCTCCACCCCGGGGAAAGCCGGCAGCAAAGCCGGATGTATATTAAGTATACGGCGAGGGAAAGCACTCAGCAAGGGTTCCTTCACCAGGCGCATAAAGCCGGCCAGGCACACCATATCGACATTCAGAGCCTTGAGTTTCTCTGCCACCGCAGCCTGTACCTCAAGGGGGAACTTATTCTTATACCCTCCACAATCCATCACCTCAGCAGGCACGCCATGCTGCCGAGCACGCTCCAGGATGTAAGCATCGGGATTATCAGAAAGAACAATGACAACCTCGGCGTCGAGCCGACCATCTTTGATAGCATTGAAAATGGACTGGCAATTACTGCCTGACCCCGAACCAAGTACAGCTAGACGTAACATAACACGCTCACTGTACTACAGCACGCCCAGCTTTGCAAGAGAAAATACACAGGACAGCCGAAAAAAAGCCCCTGCACCATCTCGGCACAGGGGCTTTTTTATCAGAGTAAAATGCTCAGTCTTATCAGGCAGCCATTACAACAGCTCCGGCGAGCACGAAGATGGCGATAATCACCCAGAGGATGACGATGCCCTTGCCCTCAGCAGCGGCACCGGTGCCCTGCAGGTGGCTGTACTTGCCGCGGATACGACCTTTCTTCATAAAGCCGTCGTAGTTCTTCTGGAGAAGAGTAGCTTCAATCTGGCGCATCATGTCCAGCAGCACACCGACAAGAATCAGCAGAGAGGTACCACCGAAGAACTGAGTTACCAGCATGGGCAGACTCCCCCATACGGAAAGAAGACTCGGCAGGAAGTAAATCAAGGTCAGGAACAGAGAGCCGGCGAAAGTCAGGCGGCTCATGGTCTGGTCGAGGAAAGTAGCCGTGGGGGGACCGGGACGCACACCGGGAATGTAGCTGCCGCTGCGCTTCATATCCTCGGCAATCTGCTGGGGGCGGAACATGGTAGCCACCCAGAAGTAGGAGAAGAAGAAGATCATGACGGCGGAGATGATGTAGTAGCCGATGTCGGACGGAGACATGAGCACATTCACCACCGTTACCACAGAGCTGTCGGCAGAGAAAATCTGATTCACCAGCAGGCTGGGCAGAGCCAGAATGGCAGTGGCGAAGATAACGGGCATAACACCCGAGTAGTTCAACTTCAGGGGCAGATACTGAGTGCTGCCGTTCATAACCTTGCCGCGACCAATCATGCGCTTGGCCTGCTGCACGGGAATACGGCGCTGAGCCTGGGTGATGGTAACCACCAGGGCAACCACCAGAATCATGAAGAGGATGAGAGCCACCATCTTGAGGGAACCCAGCGGGTTAATCTCAAGGCCATCGCCGGTCATCACACAGGTCTTCCAGGCGATAGAGAATGCACCGGGCAGAGCGTGAATGATGTTCACAGAGATGATAAGGGAAATACCGTTACCAACACCGCGCTCGGTAATCTGATCACCAATCCACATCAGGAACATGGTGCCGGTGACGATGATGAAGATGGTCGTGATGGTGAAGATGAAGTCGGGGTTCATCACCAGGTCACCCAAACCGCTCAGGCCAATATTGGCAGGGTTGCGCAGAGAGGTGGTGAGAAGATAGCCCTGCACTATGGCGATGATGATAGCCAGAATTCGCGTGTACTTGGTCATTTTCTGGCGACCGCCTTCCTCTTGCAGCATTTTCTGCCAGCTGGGAATCACAGCACCCATGAGCTGGGTCATAATGGAGGCCGAGATGTAGGGCATGATACCCAGGGCAAAGATACCGCACTGCTGCAAACCACCACCGGAGAAGATGGTCAGAATGGCACCCAGCGCGCCCCAGGGGCTGTCACCTTCCTGCGCGGTTTTAGCCAGGAAGTCGTTGAGCGCTTGCACGTCTACGCCGGGCAGGGGCAGGTGCACACCGAGACGCACGATGACAATCATCGCCAGCGTAAAGAGTATGCGGCTGCGCAGTTCCGGCACCTTCATGGTATTGGCAAATGCAGATATCATGTTAGCTGTTCTTTTGTTGAGATGTTCAGAAGTGATGAGTTGCAGCGGGGTGGTTCAGGTGGTTCGGTGCGTGCGGGGCACTCTGATTATCAGCACCGCGATATCCTACCTTTAACCGATTTCGGGGCAGGTTTCAGGGCTTTCTGAGCCCTCCCCTTCCCCACACGTATGCCGGGTGGCGCTGCGCCACCCGGCCTCGTGTAGATTTAAGTGATGATTTTCAGCGTATTACTACGCGAAATCATTACTGAGCGCTCAGCACCGTCAGGGTGCCACCGGCGGCGGTGATTTTCTCAGCGACAGAAGCGCTGGCGAAATCAACCGTCACGTTGAGAGCTTTGGACAGGTTGCCATTGCCGAGAAGCTTCACGGCGTCGCAGCAGCCCTTCACCAGACCGGCAGCGCGAAGGCTGTTCTCGTTCACCTCAGCACCGGCTTCGAAGAAGGCCTCGAGCTGGCAGAGGTTGACGATGGCGATGGTGGACTGGAAGCGAGCATTGTTGAAGCCCTTCTTGGGCAGACGGCGGTGAAGGGGCATCTGGCCACCTTCGAAGCCGGGGCGGATGGAGCCGCCGCTGCGGGCCTTCTGACCCTTGTTGCCCTTGCCACAGGTCTTGCCCAGGCCGGAGCTCTCGCCGCAACCGAGGCGCCTCTTGCGATGCTTGGCACCGGGGTTGGGCTGCAGTGTTTGGAGTGTCAACATGATGGTAAAATCAATGGTTGAATGTTAATGTCAGATAGCGGCTTCCTTCTTCTTCTTACCGCGGGCGGAGAGCACCTGGTCAGCCGTACGCATGGACTGCATGGCTTTCATGGTAGCCTTCACCACGTTGGCGGCGTTCGAGGAACCCAGAGACTTGGCGATGATGTTGGTCACACCGGCGGCCTCGAGCACGGCACGAACCTTGGCGCCGGCCACCAGACCGGTACCGGCTGTTGCCGGCTTCAGCACAATCTTGGCACCACCGAACTCGGTGTATACCTCGTGCGGAATGGTGTCATTCACCACCACCACGTTCTTCATGGCGCGCTTGGCGGCGTCGGTACCCTTGCGGATAGCGTCGGACACCTCGTTGGCCTTGCCGAAACCGTAACCAACCTTGCCCTTCTGATCACCCACCACGATGAGGGCGGAGAAGGAGAAGCGGCGGCCACCCTTGACCACCTTGGCGCAGCGGTTCACGTACACGACTTTCTCCATGAGCTGAGGGCCTTCCTCCACGGGGGCCTCGTTGCGGCGACCACCCTCGCGGCGGGGACCACGACCGCCACGGCCACCGTCACGACGGGGACCACGGCCACGCTGGGGCTGGGGAGCGGCGCTCTGCTCTGTTGCGGGAGCCTTTGTTTCTTCAGTCATTGTCTGTTAAACCTTTCTGTTTAGAATTTGAGACCGGCCTCGCGAGCGGCGTCGGCCAGGGACTTCACCTTCCCGTGGTAGAGGAAACCACCGCGGTCAAATACAACCTCAGTGATACCGGCTTCCAGGGCCTTCTTAGCAATGAGCTCGCCCACCTTGGCGGCAGACTCGACATTGGCCTTCTTCAGCTCGATGTTCTTGGTGCAGGCGGCGCAGAGGGTCACACCCTTCACGTCGTCGATAACCTGAGCATAGACGTGCTGATTGGAGAAATTAACTGCCAGACGGGGGCGCTCAGGCGTACCGGCAAGCTTCTTGCGGATACGGGTATGAACGCGGGCGCGGATGGCTTTGCGATTGATAGTGCTCATATTCTTGTAAACTTTGTAATAAGTGTTTGAGATGATTACTTGCCAACGCTCTTGCCTTCCTTGCGGCGGATGTACTCACCCACATAGTGAATACCCTTGCCCTTGTAGGGCTCCGGCGGATAGTAGCCGCGCACCTCAGCGGCGAACTGGCCGACAACCTGCTTGTCGATACCCTCGACCTTCACCTTGGTGTTGTCCGTCACGGTGACGGTCACTCCGGCGGGGATGGGGTGGAGGATGGGGTGGGACTTGCCCAGGGCAAGGTCGAGAGCCTGCCCCTTAACGGCGGCCTTGAAACCCACACCCACGATTTCAAGCTGCTTCACGAAACCCTTGCTCACGCCCTCAACCATGTTGGAGAGCAGAGAACGGTTCGTACCGTGCAGAGCACGGAGCTTGCGGGACTCATCTGCACGGCTCACAGTGAGCTCGGTGCCCTCTACAGCGGCGGTAATGCCAACGGGGAGGGTCCAGCTCAGTTCGCCCTTGCCACCCTTCACAGTCACGTCCTGACCATTGATGGTAACGGTCACGCCGGCGGGGATGGTGATAACTTTCTTACCTACTCGAGACATAGTGTTCTATACGGTTAGGGGTTCAGGTTACCAGACGAGTGCGATGAGCTCACCACCGATCTGAAGCTTGCGGGCCTTGGCGCCCGTCATCATACCGGAAGAGGTGGACACGATGGAGATACCCAGGCCGTTCATAACGGTGGGGATGTCGGCGGAGCAGACGTACTGACGGCGGCCCGGCTTGGAGCAGCGCTTCACGTCTGTGACGATGGACTTACCCTCCTTGGTGAACTTGCTCTTCACCTTGATGGCCTTGTCCTTACCCTCACCAACGATCTCATAGGACCAGATGTAGCCTTCCTCCTGGAGGATGCGGGCAATCTCGGCCTTGATACCGGAGAACGGAACGGTAAAGCCCTCAGTGCGGGCGATACTGGCGTTCTTCACGCGGGTGAGAAAATCTGCGATAGGATCACTTAATACTGCCATGGTCGTTTATGTGTTAGGCGTTCTCTTCAGTCTTCTTGGTGGGCTTGCGGAAGGGGATACCCAGCTCAGCAAGCAGGTCACGACCCTCGTCGTTCGTCGTAGCGGACGTTACGAAGATGATGTCGAAACCGATATTGCGCTTAATCTGGTCAAGTTCAATCTCAGGGAAGATGGACTGATCAGGAATACCGATGGCGTAGTTACCGCGACCGTCAAAGGACTTGGTGGGCAGACCACGGAAGTCACGGATGTTGGGGGCGGTAATGTTGATGAAGCGATCAAGGAACTCCCACATGCGGGTGGAACGCAGCGTCACACGGGCGCCGAGGACTTCACCCTCACGGAGTTTGAAGTTAGCCACGCTCTTGCGGGCGTAGGTTACAGCCGGCTTCTGGCCGGTAATTTTGGCGATTTCAGCCACGGCATCCTCAACAGCCTGCTTGCGGTCGGGGTGCTTGCCCATGCATGTGGTCACCACAATCTTCTCGAGACGGGGGATCTGATGCACATTGGTGTACTGATGCTTCGCCTGGAGGGCCGGAACGACCTTCTCCTTATAGTATGTAAGCAATGTCGGTGTGCTCATAATTTTAGCGGGTCAGCTCTTATTGTTAATAATTTGGTTATGATGGCTTAAGCGCGGAGCTTCTGCCTTTCGGCTTCAGCTCTCTTTCTTCACATTGGAGATGTGGATGGGGCCGTCAATATCCTTGATACCGCCTTCAGGGTCGGACTCGGAGGGCTTGGTAGCCTTCTTCAGAGTGCGCACGCCCTCAACGATAACCGTCTGCTTAGCAGCGTTTACGGACAGGACGACACCACGCTTGCCCTTGTTCTTGCCGGCGATAACGAGAACGTTGTCACCTTTCTTCACGTGGGTCTTCATCGTGTGTGTGTTTGATTGTTTGCGTGATATCCCTACACTACACCTGTAGTAAGGGGTCACGGAGTTTACACTTTTACAGGGCAGACGTCAAGCACAATCTCAGTTTTTTTGCACTTTTTCCGCAAAAAATCAGTTATGGTCAGCAAACACGCGCCGACGGGTGCGGATGAAACGTGCCGTGAGAATCACGGCTGTCAGACTGAGAGCCACGATAAAACTGATCCAGGCACCGGGAGCGCCCATGGCAGGCACTATATAATCCGTTCGAATGAGAATATAGGCGAGCGGCAATCCGACTACAAGATAGCTGGTGATATTGCTCCAGGTGATGATGGCCGTATCGTGACAACCACGCAGCAGACCGGACATGAGCACCTGCGTGGCATCTGCAATCTGGTAAATGGCGCAATAGATGAGCAGCACGGATGCGAGGTCGATGATTTCGGGCGAGTCCGTGTAGAGCCCGACGATATCACGGCGCAGCAGCACAGTAAGCAGCATGAACAGAGATACCAGCGCGTATGCCACCAACAGCAGGGTACGCAGCATGGCATCGAACTCCCTGCTACGACGAGCCCCCACATGATAAGCAGCACGAATAGAACCGGCAATTCCGAAACTGAGCGGCAGCATGAAAATAATGCCACTCACATTGATGGCTACCTGCTGCGCACTTACAACAATTTCTCCAAGCGGAGCCATCATCAGGATAACGAGATTGAAAAAGCTCATCTCACACAAACTGGCTACACCGACCGGCAGACCGAGCTTGAGAGTTCGGCCCACCAATGACCAATCGGGGTGGCGAAAGGCGAGCATCTGCCGGGCGCGCAGGCGGTGCTGCCGACTCCCCAACATGATACCCAGCACACAGAAACACATGCACCAATTGACAATAGCCGTCGCCAGACCACATCCGGCACCCCCCAGCGCCGGCAAAGGACCATACCCGAATACAAGCAGCAAATTCAACGGTATATTTATAAGCACACCGCAAAGTGAAACAAACATGGCCGGGCGAGTCTGACCAAAACCTTCAAAATTTGCCACAACCACGCGCATGAGCAAATTGGCCGGCACCCCCAACAGCATGAAATACACATAAGTCTGTGCCTTGGCGGCCATCTCGGGATTATCCGTAACGAGCGGGTATACGAACGAGGCCGAGTACATCAGCAGTACCTCCACCACACTCAGACAGAGAGCCAGCACCTTGCCGTTATTAAGCAACAGGCCGACCTTGGCTGTCTCCCCTGCCCCACGCATGCGCGATATCATGGCACTGAGTATGGTGAGAACCACACCGCCCGCTATCATGATGGTACCCGATATGGAAAATCCCATAGCGATGGCTGCAAGGTCAACTTCACTTTTCCAACCGGCCACAAGGGTATCCGTCACCCCCATCCCCATATGCAAAACATTGCCTATATAGAGAGGGAGCATCAGCGCCATCAGGCGTCGCAGCTCTTTGCGGTCAATCCATCTGCTCGTGTTGTTATCAGCCATACCATTTCTCATCCTACGCTACTAAAAAAAGCGCCATCAAAAGATGGCGCTTTTTTATGAAGCATCTGGAACGGGATTCGAACCCGTGTTGCCCGCGTGAAAGGCGGGTGTCCTAGGCCGACTAGACGATCCAGACACTAGGTCAACGGCATTACTGCCATGTGCCGCAGAGCTTAGCACAACCTTTGCTTCGAGTCAAGCATTATTCGGCATTTTTTTTATTTTTCTCATATTTTTCTGACTTTTTCCCAGTTTCGAGGCTATTTCGGGGGCTATTTCCAATCTGCCGGTACAAGTTTCCCCGAAAAGAGGAGCTGTTTCAGATTTGCTGATTACGCAAGCACCATTGAACAATGCAGGACGAGCAGCCCCACGGGCAGAAAGCCCGTCGAATTCAATAGCCCGCAGGGGCGACAGCGATAAGCGCGGGGGTAAGCAAGTCGTCGGGCTCGCGCAGCCCCGGGTATGGTTAGATAATAAAAAGAGCCCCTACCGACGCGGGACACAGGAGGACGACAGATGACCGTGGCTCAAATCCCATGCGACGGCCTTATGTCGGTCTCTGGATTGAAATTTCGTTCGCTATCGCTCACACTCCCCGCTAAATTTCCATTTTGCTACATAATTCCCAGCAAATCAGCCCCTCAAAAAAGATACAGCATTCACATCTGCCATTAGACGGGAGTTCGTTAGACAATTGCTCCATTTTCGCGGAAGGAGTCGTGTTTGACGTGCAGTTGCGGGCTCGTGGCTCTTTATGCCATGACTGCACACCCCCGTAATGAACCCCCGCCCCTGCAGAGCTCTCTGCGGGGGCGGGGTAGAATTACCAGTGAACCGGT
This sequence comes from Akkermansia sp., assembly GCA_045592685.1. Classification (GTDB taxonomy): domain Bacteria; phylum Verrucomicrobiota; class Verrucomicrobiia; order Verrucomicrobiales; family Akkermansiaceae; genus Akkermansia. The sequence continues at coordinate 31,081 of JAZNVF010000047.1, forward strand.
TCCGGGTTACGGATTAGCGAGACCGTCATCCGGGAAGAGGCTCGGCGTGCCGGTGCCGGCAGTGGGATTGTCACCGGTGCCAACGTCACGGAGACGTGTGGGCTTGCCGGTCGGGTCAATCTTCTCGGCTGTTACGAAAATCATCAGGTTCTTACGAACGTGAGACTCAGCGTTGCTGCGGAAGAAACGGCCGATGAGGGGCAGATCGCCGAATACGGGCACCTTATCCTCCACCTTCTGCACATTGTCCTCAATCATACCGCCGATAGCAATGGTGTGACCATCATAGATACAGGGGTTGGAGTTGATGTAGCGACGGCTAAAGATAGGCATATCGATTCGGTTTTCCGTAAGGGTGATATGCTCAATCTGGGTATCATTTGCAATACCGGCAGTAATGGGGGAGCCGTAGTTAACGAAACCTTCGAAGTTCACAACCTTAATCTCAAAGTGGTTGAACTTGATGATGTCGTTGCCCTCGAGCTCGTCCACCTTAAAGCGCATCACGATACCAACTTCTTCAACAGCCCACTCAGAGGGATTGGCCGGGGAGGCAATCGGCATAGCCTGGCTGTTGTTGTTGTTGTTGTTCCAGTTATTGTTACCACCGGCGCTGCCGATTTCAGGTGCATCGTAAGCGGAGGGGTAGATGAAGCGACGAATCACCTCAATCTTGGCGCAACCATTGTCACCATTCTGGTCAGCTGCCAGGGGATCGGGCTCGGGTGTGTAGTCGAGCTCACCGGGACGTGCCACCAGACTGGGTGCAGACATAATGTCAACGCCCTTCTTCTGGGAGAGACCGCGCATGATCATCTGGAAGGAACCCTCATCATAAATACCGGAAAGGGACAGGATGCCGGGTGCAGCGTGGCGTGCGGTGTTAGCGGCGGCGGAACCGGAAGCCACAAGCGAATCCATGCTGCTGCCGGTAAGTGCACCTGTACCGGAACGCAGACCACCAGTCATCAGGCCATTGGAAATGGGGTCAGAGGTGGAGTAAAGGCTGCTGTTATTGTAGATGGGCCAGGAACCGTTGTTGTTGTGATTGTTGACATAAGCCGAACCACCGTTGGTCACGAAGTCTTTCATCGTGCGCAGGGGGTCGGAGGCTGTGCCGTTCACACCACCCAGGTAAGTGGTACCATTGTTGGAAACAGAAATCGGATTGACCACCCAGTCAAAGCTGAGCTCCTCTTCGTTGGTCTGAGAAACCTCGACGAACTTGGCGCTCACCTTAATCATCTGGGGCATCTGACGACGATACTCGTTGATTGCCTCTTCCACTGCGTCCAGATTGTTGGCGGTGTTCTCAACCGTCAGCATACCCGTGCGGGTGGAGTACTGAGCGCTGGAACCCTTGGGGAAGGTCACACCGGCGCTGCGCAGCGCAGCCACGGCATCGAGCTTGCTCTTGCGGGCAGAGGAATCGTCGTCGAATGCGCCATCGCTGTCATCCTCCTCATCATCACCTTCCTCATCATTTCCGGTGAAGAAGTCGCGGGAAACCTTCCACTGCTTCTTGAACATGCGCTCCACTCCGGCGCCGGTCTGATACACAACGATAGCGTTGTCATCCACACGGTACTGGCAACCGGCCTGGTTGCAGATAAGCTGCAGAAGCTCCTTGGCTGTGACCCCCTGGATGTTAAGGCGGGTTACAACAGCCTCCTGAGGCTCATTGTTCACAGCTACGGGTTCGGCTTCCTCACCCTCCTCGTCTGTGGTTTCTGCAACTACAGGAGCAGCTGCTGCCTTGGGTTTCTCGAAAATGAAGTTAATCTGAATACCGTTCTTGCGAGCTTCGCCACGCAGGAAGTCAAGAGCATCCTCAATGGGTGTGTTCTCGAAGTTTACGGACGAAATCTGCATCTTGCTCAGGTTCTGATCGTTGGCAATCTGTTTTTCGGTTACCTGAGCGGTGGACTCGCCGCCACCCATCTGGATGTCGGGCAAATCCTGGGGTTCATACTCCTCCCACAGGGCATCCACTTCTGCCAGAGCCTTGGCGCGGAAAGAGTTACGAGCGCTCTGGTAGTAGTTCATGCGGCGCTTGGAAACCGCCTCCTGACCCTGACGAGCAGCCTTGTTGTAGGGGTCAATCTTAATTACCTGAGCGAAAGTAGAATAAGCATCGTCAAACTTACCGAGGTCATAGTAGCCATAAGCGAGCGCAAGCAGGCGGCTGACTTCCTCAACGTCGCGAACATGCTGGGGAGTAAGTGCAGGGTTGTTGCGCACGGGGTCACGCAGCATGGAGAGATCGCGGCGAGCACGCTTGTTATTGGGATTGCGGGAAAGCACATCAAGCAGCAGCTGCTCGGCGTCGTCATAACGACCAACCTTGGCATACTCACCGGCAACAGCAATGGAAGCATCGCCAATCACATCGACGATATGCTGCTGAAGCACGAGAGTAGCCGGTGCCTTGGGCACGCGATTCCAGGCGTCCTTGAACTTCTCAAGCGCAACGGAATACTTGCCTTCCTTGTAGGCTTCGCGGCCTTCCTGCAGGAGCTGATAAGCCTCCTGCTCCATGGCGCGACGGCGGGCGGTTTCACGGGCGTTAATACTGTCTTGACCGGCGTAGACGGCGGTGGGACCGACTTCGCTAGTACCAGCGGCTGTAGAAGTGCTCAGATAGCCATCCGTACCAGCCTGCGCAAATGGGCAGGTCAGTGCGATAGCCGCGAGCATCATCGAGTACTTTGAGGTAATGAGAGGTGCGTGGTTCATGGTAATGTCTAAACTATGACAGAAATCTGTTCACTTGTAAAGTCTACAATTCAAAAAAGTGCGTTTTTTGGTGTTTTTTTTGCGTTTTCGCGTGAAAAATGGGGTTATTTTGCGGCTTTGGGCACATTTACGTAACTTTCGGCGTATTTACCTTCTGCCGTCTTGGGGCGTATGGAGACGCTGTCTTCATTCACCGCTTCGAGTTTACAGACGACGTTTGAGCCGGGTATGGTGAAGTCTTCGCTCAGCTGCACAGTAATCTCGCCCTCCGGCTTACCGGCGGCGGGACCAGCCGTCACACGCAGCGTAACGTGCACATCTTCAATATCCTTACCTTTATCATTCGAGCTGTGATCATTCGCACGTTTGTTAGGGCTACCAGAGCGCACACAGAATTCCTTGTCAGCACCGGCAGTCTCATTGTCACGCAGGTAAACCACGCTTTCCTTCTGAGTATTACCGGCGGAGTCACTGAACTCCATCTCGCCGAAGCGCAGCACCGTAAAACGACCGCTGTCAGAACCATCCGGTTTCAGGCCGAACGTGCCGTTCACCTTGACGGGTTCTTTGCTGCGGTGCACAAACTTGGTATCACCACGGCGGGCATAAATCTTAATGCCGACTGCAGTGGGGTTTTTCTCGTATGCCAGCGTGGAATCCGCAGCAATGACAGCGCGGAACTTCTTCACACCCGTCGCCTCGAGTTTGACAGCCTTGCCCACCTCAACAAGTGAAGGCAGACTAGAGGCGTCACCGGGGTTGGTCTTGGCTTCAAATTCTTCCTGGTTCGTGAAACCATCAGCATCGCTATCCATAGCCAAACCATCAGCGCGCCCCAGAGCATCGGCAATACCATTAGAAATAAACCAGTGGTTAGGCACATTGCCGTGCACATTCTGAGAGGCGGGGTCGTAGATATCGATTACCGTGGTAGTCTTCTGCTCATCAAGAGTTATCTGCCAGAGTTCGGGAGAGAAGAATACGGGGGTATAGCGAGGTTTGCCGTTGATATTAGCCCCCTCGGGAGCGACATCAACAATGGTGTGGTCTTTCTTTCTGGCAGCCCCAATGTCAGCCACTACCTGAGTGAGGGATGACACAGCCTTCGACTCGCCTGCATCCAGGCGGGTCTGGGGGCGCTCGACCTTACTATCGCTCATGGTATAGGCGCCGTATGCACCGGCAGCTACACCAAGCACAATACCGGCTACAAGAGCGGTCTTGCCGAAATTATTCTGTTCAGCCATAATGCTATATATTGAAATGGGTTGAAATTAATTTACTTCTTGCCGGCATTGGCGTTGAAATAGAGGACTTGCAGATTGAGGTGCACACGGACCGTCTCCTCCGGCGAACCGGTCTTTCGCACAGCGATAACCCGCCCTTCCCCGGCAGTGGGTGCCGGAGCAGCCTCGCCGCTCAGATCGTCTCCCTGGTTGGGATCTTGCACCGGGGGCTGGTACTCATCCCGGGCAGGAAGATTCCCCTCGTTGGAGCAGACCCACAAACCGGTAATCTTGAAGAAGAAATCCTTGTCGGTCGAAATGCTGTTCAGCACGGCAGGCAGTACACTGGTGGGTACCTTACCCTCCTCTACTTCGCTGCGGGTAGCAGTGAATGCCACCTCCATACCCAAGGGGAAATACGCTGCTTTCTTGCGTGTTTTCTCTTCCGGAAGCGGGGCGCAGTACACCTTATCGAGCAGCGGGGAGCCGCTGTTCATCACAATATCAGCCACACGCTTGGCTGCCTTCAGCTGGAAACTGCGGTAGGGCACTTCCTCTGCCGTGGCGGCTGCATTCTTGTAGGTTGCCATGCCCAAATCCGCTGCAGCAGAACCAACCTTGCAGTTTTTCTCACCGGCGGCACGGGACAGGTCATCGATAGCCCCGCGAACCTCATTCTGGAAGTCGACGGAAGATATCACCTTGCCGTCGCCCACGCACTTGGCTGCATAGGAATCGAAGTCCGCCTTGAGTGCCTTGAGCGCCTCCGTTGTCGTCTTGGCAGCAGCACGCAGGGCTTTGGCGTTCTTTTCGGTCGGCGGGAATTCTGCGGCCTCGTAGTCAGCCACCTGCTCGTTGATGGATTTGAGTGATTTGCTGGCTGCGGCGAAATCAGCCGTACGGCCGAACCCGTAATAAATCAAGCCACCGAAAGCCAGGGTAAATACAGCAGAGAGGGCAACCACGCGCTTATTTTCGAGAATACTCATATATGTGTGTAAAAAATTGGGGTTAAACGGGGAGGTTACTTACCTTCGCTGAGTTCAGGTATAGCGATGGGGGACTTCAGCGGCATGATGAGCATGAACTTGTCCACGTAATCCGGAACAGATACATTACCACGCGAATTCTTGGAATCGATAAACTGGTAGTAGTGGTTCATATTCTTCATCACCTCAGCATTCTGATAAGAGAAGAGAGAGTCCGCGCTGCGCTCATCAAAGTTCTTGGCCACCAGGTCATAAATCGCCTGGCGCTGTGCCTGGCTGCGATCATCTCCGGGGGTTTTAGAGGTATAGCCGGACACACAGATAGCCGTGACCTTGGGGGCTTTGTTGCGGCTACGCACATCTACAGCCTCAGGAGCCTGGTTGATGGAGGAGTTGTTACCGGCGTTGCGGCTCTTGCCCGGGTCAATCAGGCGGGTGCCTTTCACCTCAACGGAATCGTTGATTGTTACCTTATCAACCTCATAGTTGATGAGGGGAGCAAACTCAGTAAACCAGAATTTGACGGAGGCTGCGCGCTCAGACAGCTGCTTGATGATTTCAGGATATGCCGTGCGCATGGCGTAGTGCTCATTGAGAGCCTCCAGGTCTTTCTTCGCACGCTCATACCTGGACTTCTCGCTTTCGATTGTGTTGTTTATCTGCTCGATTGACTCCTTCGCAGGATTAGCGATCTTCAGCATCTTCTCAGCATTTGCAGCAGCCGAATCTGCTGACCAGGCAAAGAAAGCAGCACCGGCTACCGCCACCAGACCACCAACAAGCACCTTGGGCAGCATCTGAAGTTCGGCGCGTTCCTTACCTACACTGGTGGGAACAAGATCGATATTGAACTCACCCACACCGGCTCCGCTCACAGCAGCACCGGCAATGGGACCCAGGCAGAGGGCATCCATAGCCAGAGCCTCTTCATCCACCTTGCTGCTGATACCGAATGCAGCAATGGGGTTGAGGTACTCTACGGGAATATTGAGGGTGCTCTGCAGGAATTCCACAGCGTAAGGCATGCGGGCACCGCCACCGCAAATGTAGGCCTTGGTGGGTGCGCTGCCCTTGTACTGACCACGGTAGTGGTTAATGGTGCGCTGCACTTCAGAGCTCAGGCGGTTCATGGCATTGCGGATAGTTGCAGCCAGAGCGGCCTCCTGCTCGGTCAGACCATCGGTGAACCCATTGCCCAGCGATACCATGCCAGACTCAATCTTGAGCTTCTCGGCCTCGCGGAAACTGATATTATACTCGCGGGCGATACCGTTGGTCACGAATGCACCGGCTGCTGTCACGGAACGGGTGAAGAAACGCCCGGCCTCCGCGAAGATGATGTCGGTTGTCTTCGCACCGATATCCAGAATCATCACCGGCTCCACCTCCTCGGGGTAACTTACGCGGAAGGCATTGTAGAGCGAAGTAATGGAGCAGTCTACGCTGCGGGTCTTCAGCCCGCTCCCCTCCACCTGAGTGTTCAGGTTATCGAGCACGTCTTTCTTGATAGCCACCAGCAGCACCTCTGTCTCACCGGTGCCGCGATCGGGCAGCTCCTGGTAGTCCCACTGAATCTCGTCGAGCGGGAACGGAATGTGCTGCTGCGCTTCGTAGCTTACCTGCTCAGCAATATCAGAATCATCCAGCGCAATCAGTTTGATGAAGCGCATGAAAACCTGCTGCCCGGAGACAACGTTGCGCACGTCGCTCCCCTTCACTTTCAGTTCCGTCACGAGCTCTGCGATGGCATTGCTCACGTAGTCCATGCGCATACCCTCCTCGAGCGGGTCGAGCACAATCTCGCGGCGACCATAGCGCGAGAGTGTATAACCCTTACCGGCAGGGGTAAATACGCCCATGGTGACGCTTTGTGCGCCAATCTCAAGAGCGACGGTTGTTTTATATTCGGCCATAGAGATAAGTAATAAGTTAAAAATCAGTTGCGGGTACGCTTGTTTTTGCGGGAAGTCTTACCGCGCTTACCCTTGCCACGGCGATCAGCATCCTCATCATCAGCTGCTGCTGTGTCATCTACCGCAGGGGGAGTATCTGCACCGGGTGTGGTGGTGGCAGTGGTGTCCTCTCCGCCCATGGTGGCAGTAGTGTCATCTGCAGCAGTGGGGGGTGTGGTTGAGGCAGAAGAAGTAGCGCCATCCGTAGTCACCCACGCCTCGCTGGCGGGCAACACGGCAGCATAGGGAGTCTCGTTGATGGCGTAAAGCACAGCACCGCCGGAATTCACCTTGTCAGATTTCCACCACTGCTTGGGCAGGTCGGTACGGTCAAAGCGAGCATCCGGAGATTCACTCTTGTTCATGCAGGAACTCCCGTTGAAGCTGGCCTCGATAGCTGCTGCTATCACCTTCACATCAGTAGACTTGGCACGGGGGCCACCGGTGCTCACTTTCATGGCATTGCTCGGGGAGAGGAAAAGATCTACCGCCATCTCACACTCGCCGCCATCTTTACCTTTATTGAGTGCAATTTCATGGTAGGTAAGAGTCTTGCTCACGCGGGCATACTTATCTTTGCCTTCATTGTCGGCAGTCTTGAAAAGCACATGCGCTGTAACTGTCAGCGCATTCACATAATCCGGCGTAGGCGATGTGTTATCCCCCTTGGCCTTCTTGGCGCGACCCTCAATCTTCACAGGCAGGGAGATACGCTGCCAGCTACGACCACCCTTGCTCTTGCGGTCAGAGAACGACAGGGTATTAGGCTTGGCTTCTACCGTGCTCACAATCTTGCTGGCCTGACCGGGCTTGCCGGCCTTCATCGTAACCTGAGCGAAATCAGCATCAAGCGCGGACGCTGTCATAGCAGAGCAGACAGCTACTGTAAGTGTAGTCCAAAACGTGTTTTTCATGGTAAAAATTCAGATGTACGTTATACTTATACACAATCCTCCCCCACTTGGCGAGAACAAACTGCTCTCTGACGCGATTTTTTACCTTTTTTTCAACTCAGCAGGATAACACAACGTGATTTCTGAGGCATAATCAGGTATTTGTCTTGTGAGCTCCGGGGGCTTATGATATAAGCAATTCTGTCAACATGAATACACTCGCCACCTATTTTCACAACCTCGACCCCATCATCTTTGATATTCCCGGCACCCCCCTGGCCGTCCGCTGGTACGGTCTGGCATACGTGGCGGGCTTCATTCTCGGCTACATGGTACTACTGCACCTCTCCAAAAAGAACCTCTACTGTGTGAACAGTGAGAAACTCGGGGACTTCATCACCTGGGTCTGCATACTCGGTGTACTGGCGGGTGGCCGACTGGGAGAGTTCTTCTTCTACTGGCTGCCCGAGCACGGCCTGAGCGGCCTGCTCGATGACCCGTTGTGGGTGCTGCGTGTGTGGGAAGGCGGCATGGCCTCCCATGGTGGTATACTCGGTGTGCTGCTTGTCGCAATCTGGTATGCGCGCAAAAACGGTCACTCCATCGCAGCCGTGACAGATGGTCTGGCCATCGTCTGCACCATCGGCCTCTTCTTCGGCCGCGTGGCAAACTTCATCAACGGTGAGCTTTACGGGCGCGCGTGCGCGGCCACACACGCACTCGCCTGCAAATTTCCCCAGGAACTCTTCGAGCTTCCCGCCGAAAAACAAATTCAGGCTCGGGTCGCTATCGACCACGCCCTCGGTGCACCCATCGAAAACTTTGTAGCCCGAGGGGCAGATGGCCACTTTACCGAGAGTTATGTGGATGCCGTACTGCGACTCTGCCGCGAAAACCCGGCTGTATGCGACGCCGTAGCCCCCTTCCTCACCCCGCGCTACCCCTCCCAGCTCTTCGAAGCCGCAGGTGAAGGGCTCATCATCTTCATCATCCTCATCGCCGTACGCCTGGGGTGGAAGAATGCCCCCTCTGGTATCTTCTGCGCGCTCTTCTGTTTCCTCTACGCCGCCGCACGCATTACCTGTGAATGCTTTAAGCAGCCAGACGCCGCCGTCTGGCACGGCATCACTCAGGGACAACTCCTCTCCCTCGGCGTGGTCGCCCTCGGCGTCATCTTCCTCTTCCCCACCTTCAAAAACCTCAAAAAATCAAAAAAAATCGAAATTTCTTAAAAAAAAGCTTGCAATGCGTCGAGAAATCGTATATACTCTCGGCGCACGCTACTGAATAAGTAGCCTGCAAATGGGTAGGTTCCCGAGCGGTCAAAGGGGGCAGACTGTAAATCTGCTATCGTACGATTTCGATGGTTCGAATCCATCCCTGCCCATTTCTCCCATGCGGAGGTAGCTCAGTTGGTAGAGCAACACCTTGACATGGTGGAGGTCGTAGGTTCGAGTCCTATCCCCCGTACGCAAGTTTTCCATGACACAGCCTGAAGGTTCACGCCTTCAGGCTTCAGTGTTTCAAGGAATTAGCGCGACAACCTGCGACATAGCCGGACATAGCGTGGTACCCCTCTTTGGTGTACACGTGGTACCCCACTTTAGGCACAGGTTGGTATACAGGAAATAACGGGTCAACACCAAAATGTGTGGGGGCAACTCCAAAAAGTGTAGGAATGGGACATGCCCACACTTTATAACGAAGAGCCGAAATATACCGTGGCCTTTACACAAACGGCGGACAATACCGTGCCGGAAACATACTGGCCGAACACAAACTCGGCACACAGCAAACGAAAGGGTGAGCAATTATGGCTAAAGAAGCAGCCAGACATGCCAGGCACTTGACACCGGCCCCCTATATTACCGTGGCATTGATAGCAGTGCCGCCTGACACGGGAACGGGGCAAGGTTAAGTTAGCTCGCCGCAAGGATAAAGTCAACCACAAAAAGAGAGAAAAAGCAAGAAACGCGTTAAAATGGCTTTTAAGGGGCTTTTGCTGCCTGCGATGGGAAAAGATACGCAAGCGGGCTGCAAGGGGTGCGCGGAGTGTCCGCGAAAGGCAAGAAAGGGATGAAAGAGATTTCAGAAAATGAGCTACAGGGGCAGGAAATGCCGGGGGATGGCTGGTTTATCATCGAAGCGGCGGGGCAGCACCCTGCGCGGATAGATGGGCAGCAGTTCACGCAGAACCTGACGGCGGAAGTGCCGGCGGAAGTGCCGGCGGGGGTGTCGGCGGAAGGGCTGCCGATAGACCGGGACCACCTGAGCCCGGACGCGCGGAATATCTCCCATTACATCCCCTTTTTGCTACTTTTGATAACTTTTTCTTGACTTTTGTTGCATTTTTCAATACTTTCATCTCACCTCATTGCAACAAAAACACACATGCTCCGCCTCGTCACCAACAATGTCCCCACGCCCCGTTTCTCGCGACGCGGCTTATTCGCCTCTGCTCTTCGGCAGCTCGGCCAGCAGGCGGTCCAGAAGCTGCTCGATTCTCTCGTGAGCCTCTGCCGCCCATTCACGCAGCAGGGTCTCCATCTCATCCGGCACCACGGCAGTGATTCTCTTCTCTCTCTCCGCCATGAGCTCTTCCATGCGGCGAGCCACCAGTGGGCTGGGTTTACGCGCCCGGGTCAGAATCCGGTTCACCGTACCGCGCGAGCAGTGCAGCATCTCAGCCAGCGCCGTCTGCGATATGCCGCGCTCCTTCATCCATTCATTCCATCGGTCTATGTTACTCATGTGTCCATTCTATGTGCCACACGTTACAGATGCAAGCTCAAAATGTAACAAAAGAACACTTTTTGTGCGGGTCAGCACAGTTCTTGCTTGACACAAGTAACGCACGTTACTATATTACAAACAAACTGTCACCTCCGTTACACCATGAAACGCATCGAGATATCTATTGACTCCCCGGCCGGTCGCACCGTCTGCGCTCTGGCCGAGCAGCTCAACCTCGACCCGCAGGATGTCCTTCAGGGTATTCTCTTCGGGTTCTGTAACAGGAGAAAGAGAGAACAAGCAGTCAAGAATAAGTCTGATTACAACTCGAATAGGGGGAGAGAAAAGACAGATAGCGACGTTTAAACCGCATCGATTCTATCAAATACAAGGATTAGTACAACAAGAGATAGATGGTGATAAATTCTGTAGCTTTCATACATTGCTCGTACTCTCACTCAACATGTTCACCCATTAACAAAATCCTCCACATATTAGAATTCCACTCATGAAAAAGAAAGATTTCACCAAATCCACTTGGTGTCAATACGCCGCGAAACCGGAAAACCAGAAGAAAATAGGCACCCGAGTAGAAACTTGGTTCAAAAGGGTACAGAATACCGGTATTCTGCAAAAGGCAAAAGAGTTATATACGTTTTTCAAATCTCCAGATATAAGCGCACAAGAGAAAGTAATGGTGAGCGGAGCCCTGCTCTACATTGTAACTCCTCTGGATTTGATGCCGGATGGCATACCCCTTATAGGATGGCTTGATGATATGGGAGTAGCATCATTCGCGTTGCAGTATGTACACGACAAACTGGAACTGGCAGAAAATAATCGACTGCTGGAAGGTGAAATCGATGGCACGACGGCGGATAATGTCTACCTGCCCGAGTTGGCAAACCCGGCAGAGTTCACCCTGAGCCAAGATATACCAACCGGCAAACTCGGTGCCTACATCGATGAGCTACGAAAAATCTGCGATGAGCTAAAAATCAACCATGCCGAACGCTACCTCAACACAGTTGAGGAACGCCTACAGGAGACACACTTACACCGCCTTGCCATCATAGGTCGTTTCTCCACCGGCAAATCAACACTTATCAACAGTTTGCTTGAAAGACAATTACTCCCAGCTGCCAGCCTGCCCACAACCAAGGCTATTACCTATCTGGTTAAGGGGCCACAGGATTTGCTTTGTTCGGAAACCGCAGAGGGAGAGCTGCTGGTTCACGACAACATCAACGAATTACTGAATAAAAATGACAAAGTGTTGACCGCAGCAAACAAGATTACACTGGCTCTGAAAGATTTTCCTTTTACCGGACTGACCATTGTTGATACTCCAGGACTGAGTGATTCCAATGAGGCGAACTCACAGCTCACTCGAGATATCATCAGCGAGTGCGATGCTATCGTGGTGCTGCTGGATGCAACCTACCTTCAGTCTGCAAGTGATTTGGATTTTGTCCAAGAGCTCTATAAATCCGGCAATGACCGCAAACTGTTCTTTGTGGTCAACAAGGCCGATCGACTGTCCTCTCCCGCTGAGGAGGCAGCTACCAAAAAGGCTTGTGAGCAGGAGCTGATTAAGCGAGGGATTGCATACGATAAACTGTACCTCATTTCTGCAAAACAGGCTGACCGTGGCTTCTGCGAGTTTCGCAAAAATCTGTTCGACTTCCTTAACAGCAGTCTGAAAGCCGCCACCTACCGCCATACAGAAAGCGAGCTACGTTCTTACACCAGCGATTTACAGACTTCCTGCACCACAGCTATTGAACTGGCTCAAATGAATGAGGAAAAGAGCAACAAACTCCGGTCTGAGTGCCTGGTTGCCTATTCCAACCGACAGAAAATGTTTGACAAGCAGCTGAAGAGCCTGCGCCATAAATTTAATGCATACACAAGTCGCTTCTTACTCGACTTCAGCAGCTTCATCGAGCGTCTGAAAGGAGAAATCAGATTAACTATCAATGCTTCTGACATAGCTACACTACAGAACACTGATATCATTTCGGCAGAAGTCCTCCAAAAGCTCCGGGCATATATCGATCGGGAGACATCTTCATTTGCAGATAAGTTCCAGCACGAGGTAAGTGATGTGCAGGCGGAAATCATTCGCGAGCTATCTGGACTATCCTTCCCGATAAAGGTAAATGTAGTAGATTTGAGTTCTCTTGGTAAAATCATTATACCGGCCGGTCTGCTGCTCACATACTTCACCGGGGGCTTATTCCCGCTGATGAAGGCTGCTCTGATAGTCAGTATCGGCCGAGAGGCCATCGATACCGTTATCAATGGCTTGCTTACTACATTCGGCACGGCAAATGTACGCAATCGGATTGCAGAGTCAGTGAACGGGCAACTGGATAAATGCAAGTCAGAGCTGGAGCATATTCTACAGGATAAGTTCAATCACATGTTCAGTGCTATTGAAATAACGCTGAGGGAAAACCTGCTTGGAGCCGATACCGAATCACTGATAACCGAAACACCGACCGGCAACAAATTACGCGAAATAGAAAATTGTCGCAGCCGGCTCACTCAACTGCTTTCTAACTAAGTAAAATCACTATACCATGTCAATGTTCAACGAATACGTAGAGCAAAAAGAGAAGCTCTCAAACTATATACGCCGCTGCCGACAGTTCTTTACAGAAATTGGTGACTCTGCCAATGCTCAGTTAGTCGACAGCCTCTTGCATGATTTAGACAAACAGCGCTTCAACATCACCATTCTCGGCAGCATGAAGCGAGGGAAATCCACCCTGCTCAACACCTTGATGGAGCGAGACAATGACGATATTTCCCCTATTGGCTCTCTTATTTGCACAGCATCAATCCTCAAGTACCAGGACGTCTCACTCCTTGGGGAAAATCAGCAGGAGACAGCCTTTGTGCATTTCCACGACAGCGACAAGCCCGTCCAAATCTCTCTCTCCAGAGTGCGGGATTATGTTACAGAAAAAAACAATGCGAAGAACACCAAGGGGGTAAGCCATATTGACGTGTATGGTAATTTCCCGTCATGGAGCCGGGCTGTCATCTTTGTGGATTCCCCCGGCCTTAACTCAGTGCATGCCTACCACGATGACATCGTACTGCGGCACCTGCCGACGACGGATGCCATCGTCGTATTGATTGCAGCGGACTTGCCCATGGATGACGGCGACTTAAAGATGTTGAAGCTGCTCAGGGAAAGTTATCATAAGAAGATATTCTTCGTTATGACCAAAACCGATGCTGTGGATGAAGATGAGGTGCCGGAAATTAAAGAAAAAATCGTTGCGGATTTGGCGGATATCGGTTTCAAAAACATCAGCCTCTACGCCACCTCCGCGGCTCCGATATACAAAGCCATCTGCAAAGGTGCCACTGGGATTGACCTCATCGAACTGAAAGATATTCACGGACTGAGCGAACTTGAGAAAGATTTGGAGAGCTACGTCAAAGAATCTTCAGACGAATTGAAGTTGCTGGCCCAGCGAGTCCAGAACATATTCCTTGTGACCCGCGAAATTATGCAGAAGTATGCCGATAGCACCCAGAACATCATCTCTGAGCGGGATTTCAATATAGAGAAATATAAGGCCGAGAAGCGAAAGATAGAAAATGAATGCGAATCACTACGTGAGCAGATGCAGAGCCGACTGGACGTTTTCTCGCGCAATTTCAATCGCAAAATCAAGGACCACGCCAAGAATGTAGAGAGCAAACTCCCCTACATCGAGGCTTCCCTGCGAGACCAGTTATCTCGCTCTAGCTTCCCTGAGTCTCTGCTGGCGACAGTAAGCTACCAAAAAGCCATCAACAACATGTTCGAGTGTTGCCTGATTCCCTTAAACGAAGATTTGATTAAGGAGATTGGGCAGCTCGCTCAGACCTTGCATGACGACTTGGAAGGCGATGTGGAGCAATTCAACAACAAAGTGAATGAGGTTTCGGTCGGCCCAGTAGCCGGAGCTGCTGCTGCCGCCGGGGTCACTGCGAGCGGGGCAATAACATCGGGCTATTTTGCCACTCAGGCAGTAGGCACGACAATAACCTGGATAGAAGCCTCCACAGCCTTGACGCAAGCTGCCACACAACAGGGTGCCTGGGTCGCGCTGAAAGGGTGGTGGTGCGGCGACACACTAGCCAAGATATTGGCCGGGAAAGTAGTCTTGGCAAAGGGCGCTGCCCTCGTCGCGGCAAGTCAGGCAGCTATCGCAATGGCGCTTACTTATGTCGCCTACAAAGCAACACACGTGGGACTGAAAAAGTACCAGGATTGGAAGTTACCCGGTGTACTTAAACAAGTGGCAAAAGAAATATGCTCCTCTCACACAGCCACGCTTAGTGAGTGGAAAACAAATCTCATCTCCAACTACAAGCAACTTATTGACAGCACAATCGAGAGCAAAAAACGCCGCATGGAGGAAATTGAGGAGTTTTTGAAAAATGACTCCCCGGAAGAGCGGAAGGCTCTCCAAAACCGTATAGAAGAAACCCGCAAGCTCTGCAACGAGTGTGCCTCCATCCTCTCAGAAATCCACACATTAGCCATTGTACAATGAACGACGTCATCTTACGCCTAAAGCGAGTTCTTCCCCCTATCCGAGAGAAATATGCTCGGCAGCAAAACGCCAGCAAAGGTATTCTCGCCAATCTGGATGCCCTCATGCGAAAGCTAAAAATCGCTACACGCCAGGGTGGGCCGAAAGACATCGGATTTTTCGGGGCAATGAGCCGGGGTAAGTCCTCCCTCATCAACGCGCTGCTGGGCTGCGATTTAATGCCGGTCAAGGCGCTGCAGACCACATCGGTCGTGGTAAAAGTAAAACACAGTAATCTACCTCACTACAAGGTGACTATTGTCGAACAAGGTGGCAAATTGGACACCCACAACAATCTGACGCTCAATGATGCCCAAGCCACCTTGCAGGTGTTCGGCACCCGGAGCGGCAATGGCGGAGATTCCGTTGACTACATCGAGGTAGAGGGGAGCTTCCCCGACTCGAAGATACTGAAAATCGGAGGAGTGTTGGTAGACACACCGGGGGCAGAAGCAGCCTTCGAACACACCGACGATGATCGGAATGCCGATGAGCAGAACCGCGCAGTAAGGATTCTGTCAGATACGGATGTTATCCTGTTTGTGGAAGGTGCCGATTACCTGAGCTCTGCAAACAGCTCCGCGTTTTTCAAGAACAAACTCAGCATATTCAAACCCCTTATTGTCGTTAACAAGAAGGATAAATTCACCCCCGATATACCGGCAGCACAGCAGAACTCAGAAGAAATGATTGAACTGGCCAAACTCAGCCAGATTAAGAATGAGGTGTTAAAAGTATATCACACCAATATATCAGCCTGCGTCTCCTGCAAAGAAGCCAAGGAAGCTCGCAAGCAGGAGGACAGTTCTCTGTATGAGAAAAGCCGTATACCCATGCTCGAAGAGCTCATTTGCCAAACATTCGAAAACCTCAAACCTGAAAACATAGCCCTGCATGCCATGATGGAGCTGGACGCCATCATGGCACAAGTTGGGAATTCGGCTGCACGAAAGGATTTTTTCCTCCCCGCCTGCCAAGAGTTCTTTACCATTCCTAAAATCACGACTGATGACCTAGTGAAAAAAAAGGCGGAGGAAATGTATGATAAGTATTCATGATTCTCATTCTGCTACCTTCAATATAACATTTTTATGAGCAATAATCAGAAAAGCGGAAATCAAAACAAAATTATCCCCCCACGGGGTACCTACATGTTCCTGGGCATGATAGGATGTGGCAAGACTACATTCTTCGCCGCCATGTGCAAATTACTGCAGGACAAAGGCAACAACAGCAACCATTTCAAGTTTGAGTTTATCCCCCGCAGTATCGACCCGAAGGGTGCCAACAGCACATACGACTATATAACACAAAATTGGAATTATATAAAAAAACAATCCTGGCCACCCAAAACCGGTGCTAGCAAAAAAGTTCAGCTGAACTGTCTGCACCCCTACATGTGCGAACTCACTCAAAAACGCTCTTTCATGTGGGACAAAAAGTACACTATTTGCAACATTGACTACCCGGGAGAAGCTTTCCGAGCAGCATTCAGCCCGAACGGTACCTACGATGGTGCAAGCGATGAAATACGCAACATGGCCACGATGCTGAAATTGACCGTAAACTATGCGAAAGGAATATTTCTGCTGATAGATGCAGAGTCAATCTTTAACGTAAACGATGAGGTGGAAAACGACATCGACAATCGTCTGAGTGCCCTTTTCCGGCACATACGAGAGCAATTCTTCCAACCTCGGGTAGCTGTTATTTTCAACAAGATGGAATTGTTCAATTATCCCGGAGCAGACAATGATGTGCTTAATAGGTTCATAAATCGCTTCAGTAATGCATACACCGCAATGCAGAAAATGTCAAACAAAGCGATATTCTTCGCCTACCCCTTAGGGAAACTTGATTACACAGAAGACAACGGCACCCCAATCCCGCCCAAACACCGGGAACCCAGAAACATCCTTGAAATTGCCGAATGGGTTTTCGATATGAAAAAAGGAGCTTTAACATCTCAATAATCCGGCACATGAAGACAATCAAAATACTGGCATGCGGTGGTGACGACCTCACCATGCAGGGAAAGACGGATACCCTCCCGGCAAACGTAGTATCAACATTCAATGATTCCAGGGGAATTTGGGATCCGGACGTTACAGAGAAATATCAATACCTCGACAGACCGGTAGACAAAAATCACCGTCTGTTTATACGTTACTATAGGCATAGCCAGCCGGGCGAAAGAGCTCTCCCTTACGAGGTGGGATTTTTACTCACACGAGAGGTCTATGAGACTGCCGGTAACCTGCAGGTACTGCACGAGCAGCTTATGCAGCTCTCTCACGATACCCTGAGCAAGTGCTGGGAATCCAGCGGGGAATTGATGTTACCCATTCTCCCGATAGAAGAAACACAAGAGACGCAAAATACCTCTCTCTCACTCGACGCCCCCCTTCTCCTTTGCGGTGAAAGTCAATTTGATACTCACCTTGCAAAAGTCGGCACATCATTCATCAGCTCCAATATTGACACTTGGTTTACCCGACTGTATCTCGTAGTCAATCCGTATGAGTCCGTAGAGGCTGCAAACATTACCGTGAGTCGCAAATGGACGAAATGCTCTCATCAATTACCGCCTACAAGACCGGAGCATACCTCACCCCCTCACGAATCGGACGAAGAAGGGGTGCACCCCATTAAAGAAATAGGGCGACGTTTTTCGCTAACCGTTAAATGCGCTTTCATCAGTACAGGAATTATAGTAGTAGGTGGCACATGCGAATATATATCCAGGTGCCAAGAATATGAGGAGGAAATCTCTCAACTCAAAAAGCAGCTTAGTGACCAGGAAAACGAAATTGAAGATCTCCGCACACAAAATCGAGAGCTGCAAAACCAGCTCCGGCAGCAAGCAAAGCAGGAATATACCGCAGAACCATGAAAAAACTCATCAGCTTATCCATTATCGCCATCTTTACATTAACATCATGTAAGCCAGGCATCATCGGGCGACTCTTAGCGATGCTATTTGATTCAGATTAACATCATGCAGACCCATTGTAAAAACATTCTTTCGCCTTTTTTTCAATGAAAGCGATTAACGGTTACCATCTGCTCCGGCGTATATAATCCCCCCTTTCCATACAACATACGCTTAAGATTTCAACCACTTATCCTCTCAACCAACATCGCTCACACATGAATACAACACCCACATTGTTCCACGAGGCCATGAATGCCTCCATGTACGGCAAACTTGAAGAATCGGCTCAGTTGCTCCGCCTCGGCCATGAGCAAGGCAACAACGAGTGCACCGCCCAGCTCGCCTGCTGTTATCGCTTGGGCCACGGCGTCCCCCGCGACTACAACGAGTACTTCAAACTGGCAACAGCACTCGAGCAGCAGGGGTGTCCCCTGGCCTACTGCCTGCTCGCTAACGCATACGCCGATGGTCTTGGCTGCAAAGTAGACAGAGAAAAAGCCGAGTCATACCTGCGGAGCTGGGCCGAAACATCAGCCGCCCCCATACCGGGTATCTCCGATGAGTGCCGCCGCCACATGCGCTGCTACGCTCTGAGCGCCTCTTACCAACAAGCTCTGAAATACGATGCAGCCATCACCGGCGAGCCACCGCTCATCGACCCCGACGCCGCCATGCGAGAATACGCAGAACATACCACTCTAGCCGACAAGCCCGTAGCGCAATCGCTCGCCTTGCTGGCTTCAATCCCGCCGGGAGCCCCCACCCCGCCCTCCATCATGAAGCTGCTCGAACAGGCATATCAAGATGGGCTGAGTGGCAGTGCCTTCCTACTGGGAAGAGAATTGCTGATCTCTTGCGCTGAAGACGATGAGGCAACCCGCAACAGAGCCTTAGCTCTCATTAACGAGGAGGAAAACAGCATCGAGGAGGTCTCTCTGCTCATCGCCAAATTACGCTTCCTGCAAACCGATAACGAAGAAGCATTCACCACCCTCCATAATCGACTGATGCGCAGCATACAGTATGGCCACTCAGGCATACCTCGGGCAGATGAACTTCCCTGCAAACTCGAAATGACCCCCTCGTCCTACTCCGGCATATTTTATGTGTATGACGTCGAAACGACTAAACATTTCATCGACAAAAAACAATGGGACGAGCTCACCCGCCCGCTTCCACTGCCCAATATAGTCATCACCAACACCGATACCAAAGCTTTCGGCAACCTAGACCTGCGTATCATTGCAGAGGGCACACTGGGAGAAACAACCACAACTCTCGAGGGCAGCCTCCCTCCAGGCGGAAAACAAGTTATCTACTTGAACGACTACGCCGAATACTACCACAACACCTTGCGTGTCGAGCTGCATGCGGCCGATGGACGCTACAGCACCATTCGCTTCGAGAAAGCCATCCTCGACACCATCGCTGAGCCCATGCCTCCGCTGCAACTGGTACACGACGAGAATTCGCTCATCATCATCCCCCGTGACACCGATATTGCCAAACTGCAAATCCTTACCCCCGACGGCACCAAAATCGCCGAACTAAACAATCTCAACCGAGATGAAGCCGTCACCACCGACCTCTGGCACCTCAAATCCTGCCAGGTCAAAGCATTCGACATCGTTTGCAACGACGGAATCCCCGCCATCGGCTTCCTCAAATAAACAAAATCCCGCCATTCTCCCGTTATATATATGTGAAAGCCGGGCTGGTCATGATGACCGGCCCGGTGCTTTACCATGAGCAACCGGGGGAATGCCGGCACGCTACTCTGCCCAGCCAGATGCCCCGAAAAATGTTTTTTTTCGGGACATAGCCCACAGGTCACTCGTTAAGCATTGATTTATCAATGTTTCGAGTCCTATTCCCCGGCCTGAAGGTTCACGCCTTCAGGCTTCAGTGTTTCAAGGGATTAGCGCGACAACCTGCGACATAGCCGGACATGGCGTGGTACCCCTCTTTGGTGTACACGTGGTATACAACTTTGTACACAGGTTGGTATACAGAAATGTATTTTAGTCCCATTCGCGTGAAATCAACTTGACAAGCGACTCCACAAGCCATAATATAACCATATATGGTGAAGCAAGAAGAAATAGGTGCCATCATCAAAGCGCGAAGGATTAAAGAGGGCGTGAGCTTAGAAGATTTGGCGGCCTTGACCGGAGTGGGCATCAATACCTTGAGTCGTTTAGAAAGAGGCGTTGGCAACACTCGCCTCAATGTTCTACTCACCGTCACCAATGCTCTTGGGCTCCGCCTCACTGTGACCGCCAAAAAATAATTCAATTGAGATTCATGAGGGAAAGAAAAGCCATCGTATCTGTCAAAAACAAACCTGCCGCCGTGCTGATAGAACACGCGCAGCCGGGTGCCCGGCGTTACGAGTTACAATACCTGCCGGAATACATGAAGCAAAAACCTTGTTACCCTGTCAGCCTTCGTCTACTCCCGCGCCACGAGCCCTACTACGCAGAGCGTCTGTTCCCTTTTTTCCAAAACATGCTACCGGAAGGAGAAAACAAAAAATTGACGTGTAAAGCATGCAAATTGGATGAGAATGATTTCTTCGGCATCTTGGTACACTTAGCCAAGTATGATACAGTGGGAGATGTTACAGTACAGGAAATCACGGCGCCATGAAACCGCTTTTCTCAGAATACTCGCAGACCGAACGCGCCCTCGTGTTCGATGGTGAAAACATCTCTCCTATTTTACCTTACCGATACAAAGCAAAAGGTTTAGGAGATGACATACCTGCAGCCACCGGCTCAATTTCCGTATCCGGTGCGCAACCAAAGCTGGGGGTCTGCCTTAAGAATGGCCAACTACACATTTCAGAACCGGGAGAGCAGAGCACACATATCCTGAAACCATGTGCCGGCGCCCGTTTTGCGCTGAATTATGATATGCCTGCCAATGAGCTGTTTTGCATGAATATGGTGGCACGCTTATTCAAAATTCCGGCAGCACCTGCTGCACTGTGTTTTTTCAACGACGGAGTACCTGCATACCTGACCAGACGTTTCGATTTATTACCAAACGGCTACAAACGCCACGTCGAAGATATTGCCTCACTTTCCGAAACAGAGGTCCAGGGAGATAGCCTGAAAAAATACCAAGGTAGTTACGAGCAATTAGCCGCTATCATAGCTGAGACGTCCGACGCCCCGCTACTGGATTTACGTACCTTTTTCAAACTAGTGCTGGTCAACTATTTATTGTGCAATGGCGATGCCCACGCAAAAAACTTTTCCATGATGGATAATGATGACGGCGCCTGGAGATTAGCACCCGCGTATGATATTCTTAACACGCGCCTGCATGTCACAGACAGCACCTTTGCGATGGGGGCTGGCCTGTTTGCAGACGGCAAGGTGTGCCCCAAGGGTGGCATGAAAGCTCACTTTACAGAATGGGCAGAATGCATCGGACTAACTGCCAAATACGCAGTAAAAGAAATCAACAGAACCGTCGCCTATCTGGAGGAACTTCTGGGGCAATTAAAAAAGTCCTATCTCACCAAAAAAGCACAAAGTGTTTTCCAATACCACGTCCGACATAGATTCTTGAGCCTGAAATAAGCCATTTTAACCACATATGGTTAAAATAAGCTAAAAGTCTCCGACAAAACAGGAAATCGACCGCACAATTCACCATATATGGCGAATTTAAAGATTACGAGCGACCCGTCTCGGCGTAGACGCAGACGAAACCTGAAGCGAGCCTAGCCTAGAGCCCCGGGCGCCATAAGGAAGCCGGTGGTTGGGCCGTGGTGAAGAATGGCCTTACCGACCATGGTGAAAAATCCCCATGCGGGGATGGTGAGGAACCGCCCGCAGGGAGGTGGATATTTAACCACCAACCACATCAATATCAATGGGAACAAAATCACACATCGCCATCGAGCGCGAGAACGGCGCAGTAGAAAGCATACGTTGTCAGTACGACAGATATTCGGCATACAATGGAGCTTTGCTGCTGCAACATTATAAATACTCCGGCTGGCTTTCTGCCGGAATCAACATCATCATAGCGAAGTTTTTCCCAACGGAACCGGGAGAACACGCTACTATCAATTAATGTCTTGCAGGGATAGGATGCTGTAACTTATTCCGGCTCTCGACATAACAAAGAGTCCGCCAGTCATCTTCAGCTTTTCCGATAAAAATCACCCCCTTATAGCGGTAATCCACTGCACTCCTTGCAGGGAAAAGCCGCGCGAGAGCATGCGGTAGTGCATATCGCGCAGGTGCATAGCGCCGTAGAAGATGGCGATTCGTGTGCCGTGCGGGGCGGTGGCGAGTTCGCGGTCGAGCACGGCGAAACATTTTTCGTTGCGCGAGACGATGATGGCGCTCTGCTCCCAAGCCGAACTGCTGCTGCTGCTCTCAGTGGCCAGCGCGCGGATGATGCTGCGACGCAGGCCGCTGCGGGTGAGGGCGAGGGCGAGTGGGGCCGGGGAACTGCTGCCGCTCTCGAGGGAGGAGCGCAGGAGGAGGGTGAACCAGCTCTCGCCGCGCCGGTGCATGGCGCGGGCGAATTCCTCGCTGCTCATGTCGGCAAAGACCATGCTCTCCAGGCTGTAGTCGATGCACTCGCTCTGCAGGCTCAGCCTCAGGGTTTGCGACATGAGCACGTAGTAGTGCGCCAGCATGTTGTTGAACGGACTACCGGTGTCCTGCTGCTGTTCATCTACCATCAGCTCGAATCGGGCCTGTTCTTCCTCTGTTGCCGTGCCATCCCCAATTTTGCGGGCCAGTCGCAGCAGCTCCGGCACATCTTCGCCATCGACCATCTCGTAGAGCACTTTGTCGTAGCGCAGGAAAGCTCGGTTCAGGTTGTGGTAATAAGCGGCATCTGCCAAGTGAATGGCGCCCACCAAATCCACGGTGCGACCGGCAGCATCGGTATATCGCGCCACCGGGGTGAGCAGGCGCTCGCTGCCGTCTGCCGCCACCCGGTGCTGCACAAGCCGCTCCGGGTATGCCCGAGCAACAGCAGAACTCAGCACCAGCAGCACTACTCCACAAAGCAAACAGCCCATTTTTGACAACATGTAATAAAGCCAACTATACTTTTTCATAATATTTTTCGGTCTTAATTTTTCCATTCGAGGATGCAGCCCTGACCTGGCTCCAGGTGCACGGGTAAGCCGGTGGAGTCGAGCGCGGCGAGGGTACAGTGCAGGTCGGGAGCAGTGGGGTGGAGCAGGTCGGCGAACGTCGCCTTCTTGCTCTTTTTACCGGCCCACTCACAGGCTCCCGCCGATATGTGGATGCAGGTTTTTACCGCTGTGGTGGCAGAGAGATTACAGATGACCAGCAGCGTGGCGCGAGCCTTCCGATTGTGGCGCAGGCAGGCGTAGAGTCGGTGCCCGGAGCAGGTTTCGCCCTCGGCTCGCCCGTAGCCGGGTGTCTGTTGGTTTGCCCAGTTCAGGCCATAGAACTCGCCCTTGCTCAGCGCGGGGTGCTGCAGC
The DNA here is from genome assembly GCA_045592685.1 of Akkermansia sp. Classification (GTDB taxonomy): domain Bacteria; phylum Verrucomicrobiota; class Verrucomicrobiia; order Verrucomicrobiales; family Akkermansiaceae; genus Akkermansia. The sequence continues at coordinate 54,631 of JAZNVF010000047.1, forward strand.
AGGGGAAGCAGGCGAGCACAGAAGTCGCGCAGGCTGCGCTCGCTCTCGCTCATGCGGGCACCATCGAAGCTGCCGCCATTTGTCCAGTGCTGCAACTGCGGCAGGCAGGTGTAGTCGAATATAGAGCTGCGGCCATTGTCACCGCCATAGCCGCCGGGACCTTCGGCACGCTCCGCTACCTCCTGACCATTGTAAAAGAGAACCGGGCCGCAGGTCGTGGCATATTGCGTCAGCATGAGGGCACGAGCGGCGGCCTCCCCCTGCCCTGCCCAGTGCATGGGAGCGGCGAGGCGGGGTTCATCGTGGTTTTCCAGGTAGCGCACGCCGCGTGTATACAGGGGCAGTTCGCTGTGGTTGCAGCGGTCGAGGTCATTCGCCCAGGCGCTGCCCTCGAATATGGAATTGAGCGCGCGGTAGGATTCGCCGTCGTACACGGCATCGAACCCGGCGGCCAGCAACTCCGCATGAGCGTCCCCCCGGCAGAGTTTCATGTGGTCATTGTAAGCCTCGGCCATGAAAAAGGCGCATTCGTCGCGCATGCGGGCGTTAGCCAGTGCCCAGCGCCAGAAGTTCATGGGCACCATGTGTGCCATATCGCAGCGGAAAGCCCCCACGCCCAGCGTTTGCCAGTGAGCCAGGGCGGCATCCATGAGCCGCCAGGTGCGTGGCACTGCCGCAGCAGGGGCAAATTCGCGTGGCAAGGTCTCGGCCGCAGCGGCGCCGTGGCGGTAATCCGAGCCGTAGTTAAGTTTGGCCGTCTCGTACCAATCACAGGGGCCGGGGTGAGGGGTGGCGGCATTGTTACCGGTCACGCGAGGGTGGCCGCGCTCCGGGGCGAATTCCCCCTCGGGCAGCTGCATAAGCTGCCCACAGTTGCAAGGCTCGAGGTAATAGAAAGAGTTGTCCCACGCGAAAAAACGCGATGTGTCATCCCCCTCCCCGAAACTGAGCTCCGGGCGCACGGTGGAATGATAATTACGCGACACATGGTTGGGGATGAAATCTATCATCGGCACCATACCATGCCGGCGCACTCGCGCCAGAAGGTCGCTGAACTCCGCCATGCGTTCTGCAGGCTGCTCCGCAAGGTCCGGGTCAACGTCGAAATAGTCCGTCACCGCATAAGGACTGCCGGCCAGTCCCTTCACCACGCAGGACGGGTCGGCAGGCAAACCGGGGTAGTCGCTCTGTGTAGCGTGCCGCAGCACACCGGTGAGCCATAAGTGGGTAATTCCCATGCGGGCGAGAGCCGCCAGTGCGGCATCCGTCACCCCGGCGAAGGTACCGCAGCCATTCTGCGCACGCGTGCCCCACGGCACACCGCTTTCACAATAATTCGAAAAATGCCGCACAAAAAGTTGGTAAATGACGGGCCTCATGCTGTGCAGTTTACCACAAAGCCACGCGCGTGGCAAGAAAATATGAAAACGGAAATTCCGCCCGAACAGCGAGCAACGCAAATAAACGTCAGGGGGAGAGCTCAGTCGGGCCCCCCCCTCAGCGCTCCCAGAGTTTTGCCGCACCCGGGACGTCGAGTGCGCGGGACTCAGCGGCATAACCGAATGACCCCTTGTCAGGAGCTCCCGTATCGGCGCGGTAGTGGCGGGGTTCCCTGCCGTAACGACGCAGGTACTGCACAATGCCACGCCCTACGCTCTCGGCATAATGGCGAGCTGTGGCATCATTAGCCAGGTATGTCACGTGGCCGGAGTTGTTCAGAAAGGCGGCCTCTACTACGGCTGCGGGTATACCGGCGTCATCGCAGGCGTTCATCCACCCGGCGGAGCGTTCGGCATCTATACTGCGTACCGTCACGCCGCATTCACGGCCACCGTTGGGCATGCCGTGGTTCAGGACCTCGCGGTTAAGAGTCTCGGCCAGGCAGCCGGCCAATCTGCCGCCGTTATATTTGTTGCAAATGATAACCGATGAGGAAGCGCCAGCGTGCCAGCCGCCGCCGCTGTTGTGATGCAGGAACACGGCACAGGCCGCCCGGCGATAAATGGCGTAGTCTGCCGAGATAATACCGCTCGCCACTCGGTCGGAGAAATAGCGGGAGGGATAACGACAGCCGCCATCGGGTTCGCCTTGGTGCAGCACACCGGCACGCCGAGCCCAACTGCGCAAGGGCTCGGTAGTGGGACTATCTCCGCGATTGATGACCCGGACTTTATATCCCGCTCGCTCAATGACCCTTTTGGTATAATATGCGTAGCGGTACCACCAATCGACCTCCTGTATACGCTGACCATTTACAGCGCGGGGTGCTTTTGCTCCGCCCATACCGACATAATGGCCGATATCGAGTATAACCGGACCATCAGCTGTGCCGCGAGGCGCTGAGCAGCTATCCAGCAACAGGCAGCACAACAGGGCAGAAAGAGCGAAAAACAATCGATTCATTGCAATGCCCTTTCGGCTTATTTCAGCATATCAGCCGTGACGTGGTAGCATGCCCCGCAGCGCGGGCAGGAGACCTCAAGATACCCCTGTTCCGAAAGCAAATCGGCAAAATCCTTCTGCATCGTGCGGATGGTCGGCAGAATCTTGTCTAGCGTACACCCGCAGCGGAAAGTGAACTTGCGAGATTCGAGCAGCTTTATTTCTTCTGTATCTGCGATTGTTGCCACATCTTGCGCTGAGAGTTCGCTAAGCCAGTCATGGTCAGCCCCGGGTTGAGCCGTAATGAGCGCAAAGCTATCACCATCGAGTTCAAAGGCACGGGCCTGACGCTGCTCGCTCTGGCGGTAAAAATCTTCCACCCACTCAGTTACCGTGTTGCCGGGCAATATGATAACAGAAGTCTGCGGGTCTTTTCCGGTGCGCAGGTTCTGGGCAAAAAGCATGTTCTTCTCGGGTTCTCTCACCCCCTCGGTAAACACACGACCGATGACGTCCTCCGACAGCGAAGAGCCCGACACAAAATAGTTCGCCAGCATGGGGTCTTTGACATTGAGAGTCCAAGCATGGTATTCCTGCCACGGGCGCGAGACCAGATGCAAGGTGAAATATGCGAGCAGCTGCTTGAACATGGTGTCCTCTGCCTCAGCATTGCGCTGCCTGTGCTGCATAAGGTGCAGATAATAGTCCACAAACAGAGGGGAAAAATCAGCCTTCAGCAACAGGCAGTTGCGCCTGCGCACAAAAAAGGCCTGCACGGTGGTGAACTCTTCTACGGGCTGTTCGTTCTGCGGCTCGGTCATGGTATTTCAGTGCTTGCCTTATAATAGCGCGACTGAGCAGAAGGCGCAAGCCTAAAATCACGTCAAGCGGCTATTCGTTTGGGGTATCGGAGAAAGAGCGTGAAGGCAGATTGTGAGAACGCCCCTGGTAATAAGCCCTTTCTTCTCGACGTAACACCTGAGGGCGATGAATAGCCCTGCGGTGTTTATTCAATCTCTCAACTTCAGACCGTAGATAGAAACACCCCATCCTCGCACCGCTTGTACCCCGTACACGCAGCCGGAACAATTGCAACAGCCCGGAACGCACATACCGCGACAGAGAATTGCGAGATACATTGAGTATCGACACAGCCTCGTTCGCCGTAATGAGGCGAGGTGATTTCTTGTTGATAACCGGTCGGCGCCGCCGGGCCAGGCTCATCACCCGATTGCGATCCCAATACGTTCGTGGCGGACAGGTGCCGTCTGACACACGGCAGAAACGTACCCTCTCACGATGCAGAAGATCGCGGGCTGATGACGGCAGACACCCCAGTATTTCAGCAGCCTGTCGCGCAGAAATAGCCCACGTAGGCGGCTTGCTCAGCAAGGGTACCACTCCTAACCTGCGCTGAACAGATTCCGGCAACATGTGCGCAGGATACATAACACCGGGTATATCGTACAGTTTCAGCCCGCCCACCCCGGCCAATGTTCGGGGCAGAGAAAACCCCCTGTTCACTCCGCATAAAATCCGGGGATTGCAGGAGGTTAAACCATATTCTCGACTCTTTTTCATATGCAACGAAAAGGCAAATGCTATCATATAGCTTCTTCAACAGGCAAGCTGCCAGAAACGCAACCACCTAATCCACTCGCAATGCAATAGAAAACAACAGAACCAGAGCACATGGAGTAACCCGGACTTAAAAACAAATCCAGGATAAGTCAAAAAAAAACGCGTCTATCCGCTCACGCAAATACTAATTGGGCAGCGGTTTACAAACCGGTTGTCAGTCGCTGCGCAGCCTGCCGCCCGTAAGCAGTGGCGGGGTATCGATTAGCAGCCTCGGCATAGATTCGGGTCGCCCGAGCAGAGTCTTTCAAACGAGTTTCGCACAAATGAGCCGCTCGGCAAAGACACATGGCCTTATCTTCATTCCTCGGCACCTGTTCAGCGCCCCGCAACCACACAGAAAGAGCGGCTGCGGGGTCCTGAAACTCATCTGCCAGCAGAGACGCCAGCTCGGACCAGGCGCGAGGCCGGGCGGATTCCAGTCGCACGAGTTGCTCGAACTGCGGCAACAGAGATTTATCGTGCTCGCGGCGAATTCGCCCGGCCAGTGCAACCAAGGGGTCGTCCTCCGGGGAGTAAGCTGCCATGTACACACGCTCACTGAGCATGTGCCCCCACAGCGGCAGGTAACAATAGCGCAGCAGCAGCCCCAGCCATACAGCCAGCACCGCAAGCGCCCCCAGCATGATAAACAGGCCGGTTCGGGCGTCGCCGGTGCTGAAATAGTCGCGCACCCACAACATTACCAGAGCAAAAAGCCCCAGTGGCAACAACAGGTTACCAATCTTAAGCAACAGCTTCAAATCGGGAGCGCAAAAGGAGTGAAGTTACTTGGTACGCTCAGGCAGGTCATCCATTTCGAGATAATCCAGCGCGATGGTACGGTTCGGGTTCTGGGGGTTGCGGACTTCAAGTTTCATCTGCTTAAAGAACCAAGTACCGTCGGACAGACGCTGAACGGAGGTAATGGAGAAGCGCTTGCGCAGTTTACCATCAGGTCCATAGCCGTCAATCTGCCACGTTGTGCCGTTTTCCTTGTCTACCCACATACGAACCCAGGCGAACTGCCCGGTACCGGGGCTGGGATTCTTCACCTCGACGATATAGCAGTCTCGCCCCTTAATGCGGGAGGACGACTCGTCATTTATCAATTTGCCACCCTTCCAGTAAAGGAAACGCAGGGAGAGGTCCTCATAGCACACATCTGTACCAGCAATAGTCTGAGCATAGGTAGAGGGAGCCATTACCTGAGCCTTGCCATTCTTTACGAGAACGAGATCGGCGTTACGCTCTTTTATACGCACATCAAAGCGCTGCCAAGCATTATTGTGCTTATATTGGAACACAATAGTCTCTCCGCGCGCACTCAGACTGAAAGGCACCTTGTTACGCCCTTTGCGAATAGAACCCATTACATCGCGATTACCCTGACTGACGGTCATCTCGCGCATAGCTTGCAAAAGTTCATCGACATCAACATCTTGTGCTACAGCGGGCAACACACACAACAGCGCAGCACCTGTCATCAATAATTTACGAAATACTGACTTCATGTCCGCATTATACACACAAACTCACCCCGTGTACAGCTTTTTCTCCTGCCACATGCAGGCAGAAGTAAGGATTTTCCCTATTGCTGACTAAACTCCTGCGGTTTACGTACCCGGTCTTCTGCGTCAGCAGCACTCCACTCGGCATATCCTGCACTTCAATCGTGTAGGGGGCTTTCGCCCCCTCACACACCACCGTACGTGCCTTTTATGGCATACGGCGGTTTCCTAACCTTTACAGACTACGCTCTGCAATGAGACTAACCCCTGTTTCCTGAACCACTCTTTCCCCATGGCTCGGTGGGTCTCCCTCGTCTTGGAGAGTCGCCACCAGCCTTTTCCTGACCCTGCTACCATAAAGGCAGGGTTTTCTTTAACCCCCTCATCTCGCAGGAAACAGGCTATGGCATAGACGCGTTTACATTGTTTGAGTTTGATGACTCGCACTTTACGTCTTATCCACCTATCCAGCTCCTTCGCCTTGTCTTTTAGCGCTGCCAGTTTGTAATAATTGCCCCAGCCGCGTATAAAGGCGTTGAGTTCATCTATCACGACTCCGAGTCGGCGACTTCGGTTCCGGCGGGTGATTTCGCGGATTTTCTCCTTGAATTTATCCACCTTTTCCTTGCCCACTCGCAATGCGCCTGCCGCTCCTATAATGTAGCCGAGGTATGGACATTCGCTCGCACTGACCACTTTGCTTTTCTCGCGGTTGACTTTGAGTTTCAGTTTGTTTTCCAGATAGTGCGTCACGCTGTTAAGCACGCGCTTCGCTGCTGCCATGGTTTTCACCATGATGATGCAGTCGTCCGCGTATCGGCAAAACTTGTGTCCGCGTCTCTCCAGTTCCTTGTCAAAATCGTCCAGCAGCACGTTGGCCAGCAGTGGTGAAAGCGGTCCGCCTTGCGGTGTTCCCTCTTCCCGCTCGTGTCTTATGCCCCGCTCATCTATCACCCCCGCCTTGAGCATCTGGCGGATGTAGTAGAGCAGTCGCTTGTCCGATATTTTCCTCTTCAGGCGTGCCATAAGCACGTCGTGGTTCACCTTATCGAAAAACTTTTCCAAGTCT